>NZ_JBFAUW010000004.1:0-133008 GCF_040679495.1 Nocardia sp. NPDC052254
ACGCGCCCCGCGATGCGCACATCACCCGCGCGCTGCTGCACGAAGGAGCAAGCAGCGGCACCCGAACGGCGAGACCAAGGGGCCGCGAACCCCGCCGAAGCGAAGCGAAGGCCAAAAACACAGCTACCTCTCCGAGGCAGTGCTCCCCACAGTCTCACCCACCACCCGAGCCCGCGTCCCCTGAGCGTGCGAAGTCCGTGACGTCGGGACTCGCAGCACCCGTGACGTCAGCACCCGCGGCGTCCGTGGCATCGGGACCCGCAACGTCCCCGGCGAACTCGTCCGGCTCTCCCTGCCCCTCGGAATCGGTACGGGGCATCATGATTCGCACCTCGGTGCCGCGGCCCGGTGCGGTCTGCACCTCGACCGTGCCACCCCGGCGCTCGATGCGGGCATGAATGGATTTCGCCAGCCCCTGCCGGTCGGCGGGCACCTCGGCGGGATCGAATCCGGCGCCGCGATCGCGCACGAAGATACTCACCCGATGCGGCTCCACCTCGGCGAAGACGTCGATGGACGGCACACCGGCATGTTTGGCGGCATTGACCAGTGCCTCCCGGGTGGCCCCCAGCAGGGCGGTGAAATGCTCCCTCGGCAAACCGATTCCGGTATCGCCCGGATCCATCGATACATCGCCGACGGTCACCGGCGTGACCTGGACGCTGTACTGATCCTCCACCTCACCCGCGATGGTGCGCAGCGCGGCGGCCAGACTCGACTGTGCGGGTACCGAATCCTCGAACAGCCATTTCCGCAGTTCCCGTTCCTGGCTGCGGGCCAGCCGGGCCACCTCCTGCGGATCGCCGGCCTGACGCTGGATCAGTGCCAGCGTCTGCAGTACCGAGTCGTGCAGATGGGAGGCGATCTCCTCACGTTCCTCGTTGCGGATACGGGCCGCGCGTTCGGCATTGAGGGCACGCATCATCCGCAACCACAGCGGCACCGTCAGCAGGCCCACCCCGATCAGGGTGACCGCGACCGCGATCAGCGCCGAACCCAGCGAGCTCAGATCGATGCGGGCCAGTACGACCACACCCAGCCCCACCACGATCAGCGTCGCCCCGGCCAGAATGCGGGTCCAGGTGAGCACGGTCGGCCGGGCCGGCAGGCCGAGGATGGACCGCGGGCCCTCGGCGTCGAATTCGCGCCAGACCAGCGCCGCACCGACGGCGACCACGATGATCGGCGCCACCACCCGGGCGGCGGTGCCGTTGAACAACCACGCCATCGACACCGACAGCGCCAGTCCGAGCAGGACCAGCCCCACCGCCTGGCGCCGCTCCGACGCGGTGGGCGGTGGCCCGTCCGCACCGGAGGAGGTGAAGATCCACAGCATCCCGTAGGCCACGATGCCCGCGCCCATGAGAGCCGACAGCAGAACGAACGCCATCCGGACCTTGAAGACGTCGACCCCGAGATGATCGGCGAGACCACCGGCGACACCGCCGACGACCCGGCCGCCGGAGCGCCGCAGCAACCGCGACGGCGCCGCGACCGGTGCACCGCCGTCCGGTCCCGGCCCGATACGCGGTTCGAACCCCACGCGACCGTCGAACCCCGAACGCGCGTCGAATGCGGGCATGGAGGGGTACATGCACTCGATACTGGCACGCCGGACCGACAGCCGACCATCGGGAAATACCCGGATTCCGATATCGGGGCCGGCACATCGCCGACGGCACCGAGTACCTCGGTCGATGCCGATACTCCGGGCAGCGGCGGCACCGATGAGATTCTGGGCGATCCGATCCGGGTGTGGTCCGGGTGCTTTTTTCAGGGTGAACCCCGATGTGCTTCGACGCTGCTCACAGCCACCATTGAGCTATGACCACAGCGAGCGGCGGGGCCGGCGGCACGAGCCGGACCGGATTCAGCGAACAGCTCCACCACCTGTGGCGGACGCGGCCCCTGCGACTGCCACGGCAGAGCCCGGTCGCCGGCGTGGCGTCCGGATTCGGACGTCGTTACGGCGTGGACCCGGTTCTCATCCGGGTCGCGTTCGTGGTGTCGACGATCTTCGGTGGTGCGGGCATCGTGTTGTACCTGGCGGCCTGGTTACTGCTGCCTCCGGCGGGTGATCCGGTATCGCCGGTGGAGGGGCTGGTCAACCGCGGGCACAGTTCACAGTCGCCCACCAAGACCATCGTGCTCATCGTCGCTCTGGCGATCGCGGTGACCACGATGGGCCCGGTCGGAGTCGGTCTCGGCGGATCCGGGGTGATCAGCTTCGCGCTGATGATCGCGGGATGGTGGCTGCTGTACATGCGGCAGCCGGAACCGCCGATCGGCGATGTGTATCCGCCGGTACCCGAGGGCGGAATCGCGGCCACCGGATATCCGGGGGCGAGCTTCCCCGGTGGATCGCCGTGGAGCGGCGCTCAGCCGTGGAGCGCGAGCCAGTACGGCGCGTTCACCACACTGCCCGATCACTACGAACCGGATCCCGCTGCGAGCGACGGGGCTTCCTCCGTGACCGAGCCGATCGCCACCCGTTCCGGAGCGGTCGCGAACTCCGAAGCGGCCGAGAGCGATACGACCGCCGGTGAATCGACCGCCGACATCGCGGCGACCTCGTCGGACAGCGCATCCGGAACCGCGACGGCCGGCACCCGAGCCGAACCCGCCGCAGCCGGACACACGGCAACCGAGGGCGATCCAGCCAAGGCCGACGATCGCCCCACCGAAGCGCTCACCCGGCCACTCTCGGTCGAGCCCGAACCGGAGATCATCGACGCGGAACCGGAACCGACCGGCGACGAACACCCCGGTCCCGACGGCACCGCCGGCCGCGCCACGCCCGCCCCCGGCGCCGGGTCCCCGGCCGCCCCGCGCCGCACTCCGGATCCGGCGACCATCGGCCCGGCTCCCGGCGGCTGGGATCCACTCGGTGTGGCGCCGCTGGCATGGGATCTGCCCGCGACCGCCCCGCAGCGCCCGGTCGCGGTCCTGCCCACCCAGCGGCCCCGGTCCCGGCTCACCCCGGTGGTGATCGGCTCGGCAGTCCTCGCCGCGGCCGCCGCGGGAGCGCTGGCCGCCGTCGGTGCGGACTGGATGACTCCGGCCCGGATCGGGGCCGTGGCGCTGGCGGTGGTCGGTTTCGGCCTGATCATCGGCGCTTTCCTACGACGTGGATACGGCCTCATGGTGGTGCTGGCGCCGCTGGCCGGTTTCGTCGTCCTCGCGGCACTGGTCGGGCCGGTCGAATTCGATCGCGGCGCGATGGGCGAGCACGTATGGGCTCCGGCGAGCACCGCCGACCTCGCGTCGGACTACCGGATCACCATGGGCTCGGGCACGCTGGACCTGCGCCAACTGCCACTCACCGAGGACCGCACCGTGCACGTGCAGGTACAGATGGGCGATTTCCGGGTGCTGGTTCCCGAGTCGATGCGCCTGCACACCACCTGCAACGCGAGCATGGGCGATGTGACCTGCCCGCAGGGCCCGGCCGGACCGCCCAGCGGCCCCGTCCTGACCCTCGATGTCGATGTCCACGCCGGAAACGCGGAGGTGAAGCATGGCTGACAACGATCAGGCCGAGACTCGAACCGATACCCGGCGCGGACCGTCGCTGTCACTGCTGGCAGCCGGCATCCTGGCCCTGCTGGTGAGCATCTGGGCCTTCATCGGTCCCAACTCCTGGCCGGTGCACAGCGCGGTGCCCGTGGGCTGGATCGTGGTGGGAGCCGCGATCGTCGTCGGTATCGCCCTGGTGGTCGCGCCCAGACGCAAGAAATAGCCGAGACGAACAGCGAGGGGCCCGCCGGTACACGACCGGCGGGCCCCTCGTGGCATCAGGAGTTGGTCACTCCCATTCGATGGTGCCCGGCGGCTTACTGGTCACATCCAGGACCACTCGGTTGATCTCGGCGACCTCGTTGGTGATCCGGGTGGAGATCCGTTCCAGTACCTCGTAGGGCAGGCGCGTCCAGTCGGCGGTCATGGCGTCCTCGCTGGACACCGGCCGCAGCACGATGGGATGTCCGTAGGTGCGGCCGTCGCCCTGTACCCCGACACTGCGTACATCGGCGAGCAGGACCACCGGGCACTGCCAGATCTGCGCGTCCAGCCCGGCCGCGGTCAGCTCCTCGCGTGCGACGGCATCGGCCTGACGCAGGGTGGCCAGCCGATCCGGGGTGACCTCGCCGACGATCCGGATCGCCAGGCCCGGCCCCGGGAAGGGCTGGCGCGCGACGATCTCCTCCGGCAGGCCGACCTCACGGCCGACCGCGCGGACCTCATCCTTGAACAGCAGCCGCAGCGGCTCGACCAGCTGGAATTCCAGATCTTCCGGCAGCCCGCCGACATTGTGGTGGCTCTTGATATTGGCGGTTCCCGAACCGCCACCGGATTCCACCACATCCGGATACAGCGTGCCCTGGACCAGGAACTCGACCGCCGGAGCCGCGCCGTCGGCGCCCTCTTCGGCACCCGTGGCCTTCACGACCTCGGAAACCGCGTCCTCGAAGGAGCGGATGAACTCCCGGCCGATGATCTTGCGCTTCTCCTCCGGGTCGGTGACGCCCTTCAGCTCACCGAGGAATTTGTCGACCGCGTCGACGGTCACCAGGCGGGCTCCGGTCGCGCCCACGAAATCTCGCTGCACCTGCTCGCGCTCACCGGCCCGCAGCAGACCGTGATCGACGAAGACACAGGTCAGCCGGTCTCCGATGGCACGCTGCACGAGTGCGGCCGCCACCGCGGAGTCGACGCCACCGGACAGCGCGCAGATCGCGTGCCCATCACCGATCTGCGCACGCACCTGCTCCACCAGCGCATCGGCGATATTGGCGGGAGTCCAGGCCGACGGAATTCCGGCGATCTCGTGCAGGAACCGGCTCAGTACCTGCTGCCCGTGCGGCGAGTGCAGCACCTCCGGGTGGTACTGCACACCCGCCAGCCGCCGCTCCCGGTCCTCGAAGGCCGCGACCGGCGCACCGGCCGTGGTACCGGTGACCTCGAAACCGGCGGGAGCGTCGGTGACCGCGTCACCGTGGCTCATCCACACCGGCTGCACGGTCGGCAGGCCACCGTGCAGCACACCGCCGTCGATGTTCAGGTCGGTCCGGCCGTATTCGCGGGTGCCGGTGTGGGCGACCGTGCCGCCGAGGGCCTGGGCCATCGCCTGGAATCCGTAGCAGATACCGAAAACCGGAACGCCGAGATCGAACAGGCGCGGATCCAGCCGCGGAGCGCCGTCGGCGTACACACTGGCCGGACCGCCGGACAGGATCACCGCGAGCGGCCGGCGCTCCGCGATCTCCTCCACCGTGGTGCTGTGCGGTACCACCTCGGAGTAGACACTGGATTCACGCACGCGCCGGGCAATCAACTGCGCGTACTGCGCACCGAAGTCGACGACGAGAACAGGTCGCTGGGTTTCTGCCACCCGCACAGTTTAGTGAGCGCATTCGCGCACCTCGAGGCCGGGCGAACCGGATACCCGCGGCAGTGATCCGGCCCACCGGTGGGCCACCGGACCACAGTGGCGCCACACCTGCCCGGGGAGCATGCGATGGTGCCGTCGCGACCGGCGAAACGGCCTATCCGGCAACGCGATCCGCGTGTCGGCAGGCGCCGGAGCCGAAGCCGGAGCAGCGGGTGACGACGCCCGCTATCCTCGTGCTCGTGCCATTCGCCCATGCGATCGATGCCGAGATCCACTACGAGGACACGGGCGGTCGAGGACCGGCGGTGTTATTGGGGCACGAATTCTTCATGGACCGAACGATGTTCGCCTCCCAGGCCGACGCGCTGTCACCGGAATTCCGCATCGTCACCTGGGATGCCCGTGGACACGGCCGCACCCGCGACGAGGGGCTGCCGTTCACCTACTGGACCGCCGCCCGCGATGCGCTGACCGTGCTCGATCAGCTGGGCGTCGAGCGCGCCGTGGTCGGCGGCACCTCCCAGGGCGGCTTCAGCGCGCTGCGCACGGCACTGCTGGCGCCCGATCGGGTGGCCGCACTGATTCTGATCGCCACCGAGGCGCAGAGCCCGACCCGGCAGGAGATCGAGACCTCCCGCCGATTCCTGGACCACTGGTGGGAACCGACCATCCGGCAGGCCCTGGCGGAGCATCTGGCGCACTGGCTGATCGGCGAGGATGCCTGGCATCGGGCGGTGTGGACCAAACAGTGGCTCGCGCGCGATCCGAGTGAACTCGAAGCCGCCGCCGGCTGTCTGCTGGCGCGGGACTCGATTCTGGATCGGCTCGGCGAGATCACCTGTCCCGCACTGGTCATCCATCCGACCCGGGCCGGTATTCCCCGGGCGCACGCCCTCGACATGTCGCAACGGCTGACCAAATCACGGTTCCACGAAATCGAGGGTGCTCGTCAGGCCGTCAACATGACGCACTCCGAGCAGGTCAATGCCGTCATCCGGGATTTCCTGCGCGGAGATGTGCTGACCCGGATCAATTGATCCGCGTACCGCGCCCTCAGGCGCGCACGCTCAGGCCGACCCGCTGGAATTCCTTGAGATCGCAGTATCCGGCCTTGGCCATCGAACGACGCAGGCCACCAACGAGATTGACCGAACCCCACGGATCGCTCGACGGACCGTAGAGCACCTTCTCGAGTGTCGGCCGCTCCTCCGGCTCGGCGAACTGCAACATCGCGCCTCGCGGTACCGACGGGTGCGCGGCCGCCGACGGCCAGTACCAGCCCCGTCCCGGCGCCTGGTGCGCCAGCGCCAGCGGAACGCCCAGCATGGCGGCATCGGCACCACAGGCGATGGTCTTGGCCAGCTGGCCGGAGCTGACGATGTCCCCGTCGGCGATCACGTGGACATAGCGACCACCGGTCTCGTCCAGGTAGTCACGGCGCGCGGCGGCGGCATCGGCGATCGCGGTGGCCATGGGCACACCGATACCGAGTACCTCGCCGGTCGTGGTGGAACCGGGCATCGAGCCGTAGCCGACGATCACACCGGCCGCGCCGGTCCGCATCAGATGTAGTGCGGTGCGGTGATCGCTGACGCCGCCGGCCACCACCGGCACATCCAGTTCGGCGATGAAGGTCTTGAGGTTGAGCGGCTCCACCGAACTCTCGTCGACGGCCACCGGACTCGCACCACCGACATGTTCGGCGGAGATGATGGTGCCGTGCACCACGAGCAGGTCCACCCCGGCCTGCACCAGGCTGGGGGTCAGGTTCCGGGCGTTCTGCGGGCTCACCCGCACCGCGACGGTGACCCCGGCGGCGCGCACCTGGGCGACGGCGGCGGCCAGCAGATCCGGCTGCATCGGCGCGGCGTGCAATTCCTGCAGCAATTCGACCGCCGCCTCGGCACCCTTGTGCTCGGCGACCTCGACCAACTGCTCGATCCGCGCGGTCACATCGGCGTGCCGGGCCCACAGCCCCTCACCATTGATGACACCGAGACCGCCGAGACGGCCCAGCTCGATCGCGAATTCCGGGGACACCAGCGCGTCGGTCGGATGCGCGACCAGTGGGATGTCGAATCGATAGGCGTCCAGCTGCCAGGCCAGCGACACCTGCTTCGACGAGCGGGTGCGCCGCGACGGGACGATGTCGACATCGTCCAGCTCATAGGTACGCCGGGCGGTGCGACCCATCCCGATCTCGACCATGTCCCGCACTGATGACTCTCCTTAGTCCGTACTGCCACGCCGTCTGCCTGCCACGCCGTGGATGTCATGCCCCGGGCATCACGATGTTCCGGCGATATTCCGCCGGAACACACTCATCCTCCCAGTTCCCGGCACACGCCGTCCGCCCGGGGCGGTACCCGCCGGGCGCACCCGACGGCGCCGCGGCGGCCCGATCCCGGACCGGGCTCCGGCCGCCGCGGCGATCGGCGTGACAAGCCTTGCCGTGGAAGGGTTTCGAATCCGCTACTTACCGCGACCGGTGTAGTTCGGCGCCTCGACGGTCATGGTGATGTCGTGCGGATGGCTCTCTTTGAGACCCGCCGCGGTGATCTGCACGAACTGCGCCCGCTGCAGATCGGCGACCGACTGCGAACCGGTGTAGCCCATGGCCGCCCGCAGACCACCCACCAGCTGGTGGATGACCTGGTTGACCGGACCGCGGAACGGCACCCGGCCCTCGATGCCCTCGGGCACCAGCTTGTCCTCGGCGAGGACGTCGTCCTGGAAGTAGCGGTCCTTGGAGTAGGACTTGGCCTGCCCGCGTCCCTGCATGGCGCCCAGCGAGCCCATGCCGCGGTAGCTCTTGAACTGCTTGCCGCCCACCAGGATCAGTTCCCCCGGCGATTCGGCGGTACCCGCCAGCAGCGAGCCCAGCATGACCGTGGAAGCGCCCGCGGCGACGGCCTTGGCGACATCACCGGAGAACTGGATGCCACCATCGGCGATCACCGGCACATCGGCGGCACGGCAGGCCGCAACGGCCTCGAGGATCGCGGTGATCTGCGGCGCGCCGACACCGGCAACCACCCGGGTGGTGCAGATCGAGCCCGGGCCCACGCCGACCTTGACCGCGTCCGCGCCCGCCTCGACCAGCGCCGCGGCGCCGGCACGAGTGGCGATGTTCCCGCCGACGACCTGGATCCGATCGCCGACCTCGTTCTTGACCTTGGCGACCATCTCCAGCACCTGGACCTGATGTCCGTGCGCGGTGTCGACGATCAGCACGTCGACTCCGGCGTCGGCCAGAGTCATCGCCCGCGACCAGGAATCCGCGCCGACACCCACCGCGGCGCCCACCAGCAGCCGGCCGTCCCGGTCCTTGGTGGCGTTGGGGTACTGGTCGGTCTTGACGAAGTCCTTGACGGTGATCAGACCGCGCAGCCGGCCGTTACCGTCGACGATCGGCAGTTTCTCGATCTTGTGGCGGCGCAGCAGCCCGAGGGCGGCCTCGGCGGTGACACCCTCCCGGGCGGTGATCAACGGCGCCTTGGTCATCACCTCGGCGACCCGGCGGTTCTGGTCGACCTCGAAGCGCATATCGCGGTTGGTGATGATGCCGACCAGCGCGCCCGTCTCGTCCACCACGGGCAGACCCGAGATCCGGAAGCGCGCGCACATCGCGTCGACCTCGGCCAGGGTGTCGGTGGGGCGGCAGGTGACCGGATCGGTGACCATTCCGGCCTCGGACCGTTTCACGGTCTCCACCTGCGCGGCCTGATCGGCTGCCGAGAGGTTGCGATGCAGTACGCCCATACCGCCGGAGCGCGCCATGGCGATGGCCATGCGGGCTTCGGTGACGGTGTCCATCGCCGAACTCACCAGCGGCGTGCGCAGGGTGATCTCGCGGGTCAGCCGACTGGCGGTCTCGACCGAGCTGGGGATCAGATCGGACGCGGCAGGCAGCAGCAGCACGTCGTCGAACGTGAGGCCGAGCATGGCGATCTTGTTCGGATCGTCGCCACCCGTATGCGGGCGGACGGCTTCGCCCATCACGGGACTACTCATCTGATCGACCCCTCCTGGACCTCGAAAGCACCGATCCGGCCCTGGCCCATGTCCGAACCTCGGTACCGAATCGAGAACAACTGATGGATGGCGGAGCCGAAGTGTGCTGTCCGGCGCCTGTGTGTCCATGGTATCGGCCCCGCATGGCGCGGACCGCGTCGCCTCCGACACACACCTGCCGCACATCGCCATACCGCCCGCCGCGGATCTCCCGCTGGGGCCGTCCACATCGCGATACCACCCGGAAACGTCGCGACAAGCGTGTCGAAATGCCTTCAGCGCTGGCGCGGAGGGGGTGGTTCTGCGTACCGTGGGAATGTGCGTGACCATCTACCACCTGGCCTGCCGCCGGATCCCTTCGCCGGAGATCCCTCCGACCCGTCGGCCGCGCTCGATGCCATTGAGCCCGGGGAGCCGTTGGATCCTCACGAGCGCCTCGCGGTCGAGGAAGATCTCGCCGATCTCGCGGTGTACGAGGCGCTGCTGTCCCACCGGGGCATTCGCGGTCTCGTGGTGAGCTGTGAGGACTGCCGGCAGGACCACTATCACGATTGGGACATGCTGCGCGCCAACCTGCTACAGCTGCTGGTCGACGGCACCGTCCGCCCGCACGAACCGGCCTACGACCCGACGCCGGAAGCGTATGTCACGTGGGACTATTGCCGCGGATACGCGGATGCCTCCATGAACGAGGCGCTGCACGGTGACGGGTTCGACGGCTTCGACGCCTGATCTCCACCCTGCCCGCCCCTGATCTCCGCCTGCTCGTGAGCGCGAGCCGGAGCCACCCGTCCGTGAACATTCCGGACGTGAACATCTGCGGGCGTTTCCATCTCGGATACACAAGAGTCCGACCGCCGGAAATCGGCGATCGGCTTCGGATCGAGAAATTTTCGTTACCGGTCGAGCTAGTTGATGCCACCGGTGTACGGAAGTCCACCACCCGGCTTCGGAATATCCACCGACGGCACCGTCGGACGTACCGGCGGGGCCATGGTCGGCTGCTGATGCGTCGGCGGAGACACCACTCCCCCGCCGATGGAGGTCGGCGGGGCGACAGTGGGCTGATTCGTCGGCGGCTCATACGTGGCGGCCGGCGGTTCGTGCGTCGTCGGCGGCTGTGTGATGGGCGGCAAGGTGATCGGCGGTTCGACCGTCGTCGGCGGCTCATTGGTGGGCGGCTTGGAACCACCGGGCTGGGTGCCCGGAGTGCCGGGGCCGGAACCGTTGTCGCCGGTACCGGGTACACCGGGAGTACGCATGATCTCCGGACCCGGTGTCGGCTTGGCGGAGCTGCCGCCGCGCCCGGGCTGCGCCGGAACACCGGGCGTCACGGGCGCAATCACCGACGGAGTGGTCGGTGCCGTCGTGGGCAACTTCGGCTCGAGCGACTCCAGAGCGGCGGCCACATCCGGGTGTTCGCTGCGTAACCGATCGAACAGACCCTGCCAGCGCACCTGCAGATCCTGCTTGCGTGCGTGATCGTCGACCTGTGTGGTGTTGGTCGACGCACTCTCCAGCAGTGCCTTCGCCTGCTCCGGATGTCCCTGATCGATCAGGGTCTGCGCCTTGGAGATGTCGTCGTCGGCGCGCTGGGCGATCGTGGTCTGCGCCTGCTGGCTGAACACGACCTCCTTCACCCGCCACAACGGATCACCCGGCTGAGCCCCATAGGAGAATGCCGTCGTACCTCCCGCGATGACCGCCACCGCGGCGGCTGCTGCCATCAGGGGACGTACCAATCGCAAATTGCCACGCCGAGTGGCGTTGACCCTCGCCTCGCGCGCACCGATCTCCTGATTTACGGCCGCCACCACGGCATCGAGATCGGGTCCGGCAGGCATCGGAGCATCGACGATGTCGCTGCGCCAATTCGCGAGCAGGCTCGCGAGCTGGTATTCCTCCGCACTGTCGGTCGCGACGGGACCATCGCCGGCGATGGCATCGATCAGCGCATCGTCGCGGCGGACCGCGGCGATATCGACCGGACCGGTATCACCGGAGGTCTCCGACGCCTCGGCATAGGGACCGCTGTTCGGCGATCCAAGCCGCGCCTTCCAGTCGCCCCGACCGCGCTCGCCATCCCTAGCCATACATTTCACCTGCCCTCGCCACTTGTGACTTCAGTTTCGCGAGCGCCCGATGCTGAGCCACTCGTATAGCTCCCGCCGTACTGCCCACGGCGACAGCAGTTTCTTCTGCTGACAAACCCATGACCAAGCGCAGAATCAGGATCTCTCGATGTTTCTCCGGAAGCGTGGCCAGCAGACTGTTCATCTGCCGACTCGTCTCCGACTCGAGAGCACGCTGCTCCGGCCCTTGATCGGTGGATATGACATCTGGTACTTCGGCCATCGCGTCCGCCTTGTTACGGGCGGCGTTGCGATGAGCGTCGGCAACCTTGTGCGAAGCGATTCCGTACACGAAAGCCATGAACGGCCGCCCCTGGTCCTGGTAACGCGGCAGGGCGGTCATCACAGCCAAGCAGACCTCCTGCGCCACGTCGTCAGCGGAGAGCTGCCCACGCTCCGCCGCACCGATCCGCGCACGGCAATATCGCATTACCAGTGGGCGGATGATTTCCAGTACCTGAGCTAGAGCCGAACGGTCGCCCTGAGCTGCGGCAGCTACGGCGGCGTCCAACTCATCGCCCGAGTGCGTCATCGTCAGAGATATTCCTGGCGTTACAAGTGGCACGGCCGGATTCGGCATGTGCTTCCACCGGTCGGCGGAACGAAACCAACAATAGCGGCTCAGCTATGTGAGGCGGACAACACGGGGATCACTGCTCACTGTGAAACGCCCGTCACCCGCGCAACTGCCCGCCACGACCAGCCAGGACCAGCGCGAATTCGGTCGCTTCCGCCGCCGCGCGCGCGGCCGCGCCGGATTCGCACACACCCGAGCGCAACATCGCGGCAGCCCAGCGCAGCGGCAGCAGACCGTAGCCGGCGCACTGCGCGTCCACCTCCGCGGCAAGTTCGCGGCTGCGATCGATATCACCCGCACCGGCCGCGGCGGCCGCCGTCAGCAACCGGGATTTCACCTGATGCCGAACCGATCCCAGTTCGCCGGCGAGGGCCAGTGCCGCCTCGGCGTGCGCGATCGGCGACTCTCCGACCAACCCGGCGCCGGGCGCGGCGAGGCCGGTTTCCGCGCTGACCCAGTGCCAGCGAACCACCGATCGCACATTGCCGGGCCGACGTTCGATTTCGACTCGGCAGCGCGCCAGCAACCGCGCGGACACCCGCGGCTGCCCGGTACCGAGGGCGTCGGCGGCCAGGCCGATCAGCGCATCACAGACGGCCTCGTCGCGCAGCCGCTCCGCGGGGCCATCGAGCCGCGGATCCGAGACCAGGGCCAATGCCCGCCCGTCCAGCACTGCCGCCCGGGCGTGCCAGCCGAGTTGCCGCAGTAATGAGGCCTCGGTCGAGACCAGCAGGGAGATCAGTACCGGATCTCGGGTGCGCCGGCAGGCACCGAGCAGTTCGGTCCGAGCGGCGGCATACCAGCCACGGCCGCCCAGAGTGACGGCTCGCAACCAGCCTCCGGCGGGGTCGGCGGCACTCGGCAACTCCGCCGGATCGAGATCCGGGCGGCTTCCGAAAGCCGCGTCGGCCAACAGCGCACGCCGCGGGTCCAGCAACCGACCACCCCGCGGGGACAAATCCAACACCAGCGCACCTTATCCGGATGCCGGGCGCGCACGATACATCGCACGGGCTATTTCTCAGCGAAAAAATTGCTGCATCATGTTTCCATCTCGTAAATCTCCAGCGAGCTAACCATCAGCGCGCCAAGTCGAAATTCGGATGCTTTTCGGATTATTAACCTGCACGCCCCGGATCGGCCATCCGGACTTCTTCGACGGCGAACCTCTCAGTGTGGCGCATCACATATCACACCTCCCAAGACTGGCAAACGTGACAGGTCATTTCTTCCACGAAATACGCCCCGAACTGGGAAAATGCAAAAAATGACAGACACGGAGCAATCTCGGCCAAACACAGCCAACCGGACAGTATCGCTTTCCAACACCGGGAAGTAAACACCGTGTAGGTTAAATCTGGGATCTGCCGGAATTGCAATCACGAACAGGGTAAGTATTGACGTGATTTAACCGCGCGACCTAACGTACTTCATCGCCGTCGTCGGCGCCGTGCGAAATTGCGGCGACCGCGTACGGCGATCGCCGGAGATCGGCGATACGGTCCGAGCCCGATCTCGGCGAGGTCATTGCCGCCCCCGCCCAGGGTCCGGACAGACCGCTGCTGACAAGCACCGCTCGACAACGCCGACGAGCTCGCACCATAGGAGTTCACCATGCCCATGCCCACCCACCTTCCGGGTCCCAACGCCGACATCTGGGATTGGCAGATGCGCGGCTCGTGTCGCGGTGTGGACTCCGCCGTCTTCTTCCACCCCGACGGGGAACGCGGCCGCGCCCGCACCCAGCGCGAGTTGCGCGCCAAGGAAATCTGCCGGACCTGCCCGGTGCTCATGCAGTGCCGCAGCCACGCCCTGAAGGTCAGCGAGCCGTACGGCATCTGGGGTGGCATGTCGGAGACCGAGCGCGAGCTCCACGCCCGGCGCAATCGCCGGCGTCTGGCCGTCTGAGTGGCACCCGCGAAATTCGGGCACGCCCGCCCATCCGAATCCGCCGGGGCGCCGAATACTTAGCAAATACCCGGCCACCGAACGGGGCCGGCGACAACGGTACGGGCGCAGGTTTCGGCCACCGCCGATCCGCCCGCCGAAGCAATAGCCAGCAGTCGCACCTCACCTCGGCGTTTCGCGATCTCATCGGCGTGTCACGGCGTGTCTCTGCACACTCCACGGCGTGTCGGATAGTGCGCGAAATCGACTGGGCCACAGGTGTCTTACTCGACGCACCCCACCCGAAGGGAGGTCATAGCCGCGCGCTACGGTAGTGGCCGATGACACAGAATGGAGCGTTGTGACAACGCGGCCGTCGGCCGCAGAGGGCGACTCGTTCCAAGGATCCATCAGGGACGGTCGAATGGCCACGCCAGGTGTGGACTCTGCGATCACGGCACGCGCAGCCGAAAGTATCGAACTAGCCGCGCTTCTCGAGCGCTGCGGCCAGGCCGATCAGCACGCATTCGCCGAACTGTACGACCGCACCAGCACCCGGGTGTTCGGTCTCGTGCTGCGGATCCTCCACGATTCGGGTTATGCGGAGGAGACCACGCAGGAGGTCTACCTCCAGATCTGGCGCACCGCAGACAATTTCGATGCCACCAAGGGATCGGCGATCACCTGGTTGATGACGCTGGCGCATCGACGTGCGGTCGACCGCGTCCGTGCCGAGCAGGCACATGCTCAGCGCGAAGTCACCTACGGCGCCAGCAGCCTGGGCAACGAATTCGATGAGGTCACCGAGGAAGTCGGTCGCCGGCTCGAACAGCAGGCCGTGCGCGAGAGTCTCGCAACCCTGACAGATACCCAGCGTGAAGCGATCTCGCTGGCGTACTACGGCGGCCGGACATACGCCGAGGTGGCAACCTACCTGGGAGTAGGGTTACCGACCGTCAAGTCCCGTATCCGGGACGGATTGACACGACTGAAGAAGAATTTGGGAGTGACCTGAGATGAACGAGAGCCAGATCGATCTCGCGCATACGGTCGCGCTGGGATCGATCGGCGACGAGGACCAGCGTGCGATACAGGAGCTACTGGATTCCGGTGACCCCGTATTGCGCGCGGACTTCGACACGGAAGTGCAACGAACCAGAGAAGCTCTTACCCTGTTTGCCTCGGCGCCGGCCGTGCGGCCGCCCGCCGGTCTGCGCGCCCGATTACTCGACGCGATCGCCGACGGTGGCACCTCTGCCGCTTCCGCGGTCCACCCGCGGCACAGCTAGCCGCTCCGCGGTGATGTCCGAACTCGCGCGGACCCGAGCGAGCGCCCGCGTGATCGGTCTCAGCCATCGAGTCGCCAGGGCGGACTCCGCCGATTCTCCCCCGCGTGGAACAGACAGAGCCGGTGCCCGTCGGGGTCTCGCAGCCGGGCCTCACGCCAGAGCCAGGCCATATCGGCGGGGAGCAGATCGAAGACGACACCGGCCTCCCGGAGCCGTTCGCATTCGGCATCCAGCGACTCGGTCTCGAAGTAGATCGTGACCTGCTCACCGGGTGGAACGGCCGCGACGCGGTCGACCGAGAACGTGCTGCCGCCGTCGGGACATTCGAACCGCAGGTAGTGGTCGGTGCGAACGATCGGCCGCAAACCGAGCAACCGGTAGAACCGTTCGGACCGAGCGAGATCCGTCGCGCCGATGGTCACTTGATTCAAGCGCATGTGACCAGTTCAGCACATGCCGACCACACCGGGGAAGCGCGAACCCGGCCCCGATCCCCTCCCTGGAAACGACGAACGGCCCGTTCACATTCGAATGAAATGTGAACGGGCCGTTCGCTTCAGCTACGAACCCGAACCACGGCTCCGCCGATCTGAGCCCGTACCGGCCATCGGCAACCGAACCGGTGCGACCCCAACGGCATACCGGCCGAACCGGCCGCGACCGATCACCCGGGAGGGTCGTGGCCCGGCTCGTCGATCGGTGCCCGTTGCGTAGGCGACGAAGGAGCGAGCAACGGGTGCCGATCGACGAGCCCGAGGGGGCCACGACCCCCGCCGCAGCGAAGCGGAGGCAGCTGGCTCAGTGCGCGTGACCGTGGTGGTCGTCGGCCTCTTCCTCGGCGGGCTTGTCGACCACGGCGCTTTCGGTGGTGAGCACCATCCGTGCCACGGAGGTGGCGTTGAGCACCGCGGAACGGGTGACCTTGACCGGGTCCACGACGCCTTCGGTGATCAGGTCGCCGTAGGTGAGGGTGGCGGCGTTGAAGCCGTCCTTACCGTCGCCGACCTTGCTGACCACGACCGCGCCGTCGATGCCGGCGTTGGCGGCGATCCAGTACAGCGGTGCCTGCAGGGCCTGACGCACCACCTCGACGCCGACGGCCTGATCGCCGGTCAGCGAGTCACGCAGATCGACGAGCTTGGTGGCCGCCTGCACCAGCGCGGTACCACCGCCGGCGACGATGCCCTCCTCGACCGCGGCCTTGGCCGCGCTGACCGCGTCCTCGACCCGGTACTTGCGCTCCTTGAGCGCGGTCTCGGTGGCCGCGCCGACCTTGATCACCGCGACGCCGCCGGACAGCTTGGCCAGCCGCTCCTCGAGCTTCTCGCGGTCCCAGTCGGAGTCGCTGGCCTCGATCTCGGCGCGCAGCTGCGCGACGCGGGCATCGATGGCGTCCTGGGTGCCGGCGCCGTCGACGATGGTGGTCTCGTCTTTGGTGACGACCACTCGGCGAGCCTGGCCCAGCAGGTCCGTTCCGGCCTCACGCAGGCTGATGCCCAGGTCGGGGTTGATCACGGTGCCACCGGTGACGACGGCGAGGTCGTCGAGGAAGGCCTTGCGGCGGTCGCCGAAGAACGGCGCCTTGACCGCGACGACCTTGAGGGTCTTGCGGATGGCGTTGACGACCAGGGTGGACAGCGCCTCACCGTCGACGTCCTCGGCGATGATCAGCACCGGTTTGCCGGATTCGGCGATCTTCTCCAGCAGCGGCAGGAAGTCCGGCAGCGAGCTGATCTTGTCCCGGTGCAGCAGCACCTGGACGTCCTCGAGCACTGCTTCCTGCTTGTCGGCGTCGGTGACGAAGTAGGCCGACAGGTAACCCTTGTCGAACTGCACACCCTCGGTGATCTCGAGATCGGTGCTCACCAGCGAGGATTCCTCGACGGTGACGACGCCGTCCTTGCCGACGGTGGTGAGCGCCTTGCCGACCATCTCGCCGATTTCCTCGTCGCGCGAGGAGACGGTCGCGACCTGGGCGATGGCCTTCTCACCGGAGACCGGCTTCGCCGCGGCCAGCAACGCCTCCGAGACGGCATCGGCGGCTTTGCTCATACCCGCGCCGATCCCGATCGGGTTGGCGCCGGCGGCGAGGTTCTTGAGGCCGCCCTTGATCATCGCCTGAGCCAGCACCGTGGCGGTGGTGGTGCCGTCACCGGCGACATCGTTGGTCTTGGTGGCGACGCTCTTGACCAGCTGCGCGCCGAGGTTCTCGAACGGGTCCTCGAGGTCGATGTCACGCGCGATGGTGACACCGTCGTTGGTGACCGTGGGGCCACCGAACGCCTTGGCGAGGACCACGTGCCGGCCGCGGGGGCCGAGGGTGACCTTGACGGCGTCGGCCAGCTTGTCGACGCCGCGTTCCATTGCCCGACGAGCCTTCTCGTCGAACTCGATCTGCTTTGCCATGGTTGGGATGTCCTTGGGGTGGGAGTGGTGGACGGGCCTGCGCAGGCCCGCGACGGCCGGGCGCCGCGCCCGCTACGACCACTGCCCCGACGCCCACGCGGGGCACCGGGGCAGTGGTCGTCACGGGGCGACGACCGCGCGGGTCATCGCCGGGTCGTCACTTGTTGACGACGGCCAGCAGATCGCGCGCCGACAGGATCAAGTACTCCTCGTTGTTGTACTTGATCTCGGTGCCGCCGTACTTGCTGTAGATGACGACGTCGCCTTCCTTGACGTCCAGCGGAATGCGCTTCTCGCCGTCCTCATCCCACCGGCCGGGTCCGACGGCGACGACGGTGCCCTCCTGGGGCTTCTCCTTCGCCGTGTCGGGAATGACCAGGCCGGAGGCGGTCGTCGTCTCGGCCTCGTTGGCCTGGACGAGGATCTTGTCCTCGAGCGGCTTGATGTTCACGCTCGCCACGTTGAGCCCTCCACTTTCACGGGATTCGGTCGTCCGGGGCCATTCCCCGGAGTCACGGTTTCGGTGTGTATGTGTGTGCTGTGCTCAGTGCGGCGTTCGTTCGGCCCGACGTGGTGACGCAAGCTGCCGCCTCCGAGCCTGACCACTACCGCCGACCCTGTGACGCAGCCCCGTCGTCGCGGTGCCGGGACAGCTGCCCAGAAGTCGAATTGGCACCTGAGCACAACCAGTGCCGACTAGCACTCTATACACGAGAGTGCCAGCGCTCAAGGGTGGGCAGTGCTGATGCACGCGAGCTCATCGCGCCGGTCGCGCCGGACAGGAACACCGGCGCGGCGACACACCCGAAGCCGTGGCAATTGATCCAAAAAATCTGTAACGTTCGGATAACGGAATGTGACAATATGTAAGACGGTTCCGTGATCGGTCATGCCCCGAGGGGGAGGCCATCGGATGGCCGTCAGGCAATCCGTCCAGTACCGCAACACAACCGCATCGCCCATCCGCGCGAAATTCGCGCACAGCCTGAGACGAGAACCAGACCGCACGTGATCGACGGCCGGACCCGACCCCGGAACGGATCGCACCCCGATGGCACCGACAGGCCCGACGGGAACGCACCGGAGTCGCAGCCGGACGGCGCAAGACCGATCCGCGCGCGGAGTGTCCGCTGCACAGCGGATGCCCGTGATGTCCGATCGAGAGGACCGGCACCACAACGGTGGCCGTCCCCTCGACCAGCTCGAGAAGGGAGGTGAACATGCGAACGTCCCTCGGTATCTCCGCGGGGAACGAGGTCGTCTGCTCGGCCGTCGTCACCACCGCGACCAACGGTGCCCAGAGTTTCGACTACCGCGTCGTCTCGGCGGATGTGACACATTCCGACCCCGGTGATCTGGTGGCGTCGTCGATCGAGCTGATGACCACCCAGATGCCACGCGACTATCTGCACCGAGTCGGTACGCATACTCCCGGTGCCTCCACGCCGCAGACGCAAGCGGTCCCGGCCGGCGCCATCGCGGTCGCCTACCGTGATCGCGAGCAGGCCATGGCGATTCGCGCCGCGATCGGACGACAGCGCCACGATGTGAAGCTCATCCCCGAGAGCACCGCGGCCCTCACCTATCTGCGCCACACCGGTCTGCTGGACCGCTACGAGACGGTGGCCGTCATCGATCTGGGCGCCTCCGGAATGACCGTCACGGTGGCCGATCTCGCCGACGACACGGTCCTGCGCTCCGAACGCACCGACGCGATCAGTGGCTCGGCCGTCGACGAACAGATCTATCACCATCTGCTGGACTGCCACTTCGCCCGCCGCGGCACCAGGCCCAACCGGCACATGCTGATCAACCGCAGCCGGGCGGCCAAGGAGCATCTGTCCACCGCTCCCGCGGTGACCATCGACCACGTGGCCGGGCACCCGTTGAAACTCACCCGGGCCGACTTCGGTGAACTCATCGCCGATCTCCTGCACGAGGCGGCCGGGTACGCCCAAGCGGTCTTCGCGCGGGCGCCGAAGCTCCCCGAAGCGGTCGCGATCATCGGTGGTGGCGCCAACATCGTCACCTTGGTCGACGGCCTGGACGAACGGCTCGACATCCCGGTGCTGTCGGTGCCCGAACCCGAATCGGCCACCGCGAAAGGCGCGGCGCTGGTCGCGGATTCGGCCCAGCCCTCGGCCTTCGCACCGATCACCCTCGGCACCGAGCGGTCGGCGGGCACCTTCACCAAACTCGTCGGCACCTTGGCCGGTGCCATCGTCGTGGTGGGTCTCGTGGTCGGCTACGGAGTCAAGGAACTGGTACCGACCGCACATCAGGATGTGACGCCGGCGGGAACCACGAATACGACCGAGCTCACCACCGCTGCCCCGGTGCAGACACAGGTGCCGGTCGCGAGCCCGACGAGCATCCCCGGCAGCCGCACCGAACGGCAGCCGGAGCCGACATCGGCCGGTCCGGTCCAGCAGCCGGGCGGTGTCACGGCAACCAGCACGCCGGGAAGTACATCGCCGACCACGGACCCCGATCAGCCGCCCACGGTCACGCCCACGACGAGCGCGCCCGCACTGCGGCCGGATCCGAATCTGCCGCAGATTCCGCTGCCGAACCTTCCGCATCTGCTCGGCCCCCTGCTGGGCACCGAAACGCCGGAACCCAGCACACCCGACACCCCGACGCCCGCACCCCAGACGCCCGGAGCCGCGTCGACCAAACCCGGTCACTCGCGGATCCCGGTACTCCCGCGGTCGGATTCGGGGTCGGGGGAAGCGGAATCGTCGCCCCCCGCGGAAACGACGACGCCGGCATCACCCACCGAATCCGTGCAGCCCGAAGACTGACCGGACCCGAGGTCCGGCCGGATGAGCCCAGTGGCTCAGCGGATCTGGCTGGTGGACACCGAGAGTCCGGGATCGGTGGCGACGGTCAGCGGTGAGGGCTCGGCGCCACCGGCGATCACATGCGCACCCAGAGTCGCGATCATGACGCCGTTGTCGGTGCACAGTCGCGGCTTGGGCACACGCAGGGTCAGACCGGCCGCCGCACAACGTTCTTCGGCCATCGACCGGATTCGGGAATTCGCGGTGGCGCCACCGCCCAGCACCAGCGTGTCCACCCCGGTATCCTGTGCCGCGCGGACCGCCTTCTTGGTCAGCACATCGGCAACCGCCTCCTGAAACGAGGCGGCGATATCGGGGATCGGCAGTTCGGTGCCGTTGCGCTGGGCGGCCTCCACATACCGCGCGACGGCGGTCTTGAGGCCCGAGAACGAGAAGTCGTAGCGCGGATCGCGCGGGCCGGTCATACCGCGGGGGAAGGCGATCGCGGCGGGATCTCCGTGCGCCGCAGCCGCATCCAGCGCGGGACCACCCGGGAAGCCGAGTCCGAGCAGCCGGGCCACCTTGTCGAAGGCCTCGCCCGCGGCGTCGTCGACGGTGCTGCCGAGTTCGACGATCGGCCGTGCCAGATCCGTGACGTGCAGCAGATGGGTGTGTCCACCGGATACCAGCAGCGCCACACAGGGCGGCATCGGACCGTGTTCGAGGGTGTCGACGGCGACGTGGCCGCCGAGATGGTTCAGGGCGTAGAGCGGGATGTCCCACGCCGCCGCATAGGCTTTCGCCGCGGCCACACCCACCAGCAGGGCGCCGGCCAGACCGGGACCGATGGTCACCGCCAGCGCGTCCGGCTTGGCGATACCCGCGGTCGACAGCGCGCGGCGCATGGCCGGCACGATGGCCTCGAGATGGGCGCGGGAGGCGATTTCGGGCACCACACCCCCGAACCGGGCATGCTGATCCACGCTGGAGGCGACCTCGTCGGCCAGCAGTTCACAGGTACCGTCCGGATGACGGCGGACGATACCGACTCCGGTTTCGTCACAAGAACTCTCGATACCCAGGACGATCACGACACGACCTCGGAGTCATGGGCGGACTCGGCGCCCGGGTGCGGGAATCCGGTCATCGCCGGGCGGCGCATGGTGAACGCGTCGGCGCCACTGGGCTGGTAGTAGTTCTTGCGCAAGCCGATGATGTGGAAACCGTGCTTCTCGTACATGGCGATGGCCGGCGCATTGTCGGTACGCACCTCGAGGAAGACCGGCCCGCCGCGCTTACCGGCCTCCGACAGCAGGGCCCGCAACAGCACGGTGCCGATGCCGCCACGATGCACAACCGGATCGACGCCGATGGTGTGGATCTCGGCCTCGGGATGATCGATCGTGCCGAGTAACGCGATGCCGGCGTAGCCGAGGGTGCGGCCCGCCCCGTCCCGCGCGACCAGATAGCGGTTGTGCGATCCGGCCAGCTCCGAGCGGAAAGCCACGTCCTGCCAGGGATCGTCCTCCGGGAACAGCAGCAGTTCCAGTTCGACGCAGCGCGCGATATCGGCTGGCCCCATGGGCTCGATGTGGACCACCGGCGGAGTACTCATCGCACCGCCTGATAGCTGCGTTCCACCGCGTCCGGACGGCGCAGATACAGCGGAACCAACGACTGCGGGGTCGCCCGCGTCAGCAGATCGGGAGCGGCGCAGCGCACCAGTCCCGCGGGCGACGGGGTTTCGACCGGCAGCACCGGGAGATCGAAAAAATCGACGTGCGAGGGTGATCCAGCGATGGCGGTGGCATCGCCGGAATCCAGATCGGCCGGCTTGCACACACCGGGCCCCTCGACGCGACCACCGCGGCGATAGCGCGCCCAGTAGACCTCGCGGCGGCGGGCATCGGTGACCACCAGCAGCTCGGCGGCGGAACTCCCGTTCGACGACTCGGACCCGGCCGGGACCTCGGGCCATGCCTCGGCGGCGATCGCGTCGAGGCTGCAGACGCCGTGCACCGGCAGGCCGAGTGCGTCACCGAAGGCGGCGGCGGTGGCCATCCCCACCCGCAGTCCGGTGAACGGGCCCGGCCCGATCCCCACGACCACCGCGGCGATATCGGTCCGCGCCCGGCCGGTCTCCTCGAGGCACGCGAGGATTTGCGGGGTGAGAACTTCGTTGTGGGCACGCGCGTCCACGGTCACCCGGGAGGCGAGAGTCCGGACCTGCGGCGCCGTAGCGGCCTGCTCCAGTTCCACCAGTCCTGCTGTAACGGCAGGCGTCGCGGTGTCGACAGCAAGTACAAGCATGATTGCCTCAACGATACCGGTTGGTCACCTCCCGTATGCCATCAGCGCCACCGGTGTAACCGCATGTCGCAACCGCCCGGCTACCGCGGCTCGCGGCCGGTGGTGCCCGCTCCGCAGGGGTGGCGGCGGGGTCCCACTCAACGATCAAGTGCCACAACAACTGCCGGGCGGCACGCCGGACGTGACCCGGGTCACCCACCGGCGGGCGATCCGATGCCGCACTGCCGTGTATTCGCCCGCCCTCGTCGCGGTGGCGAGCATCACAGCGCGGTCAGTACGGTCCGACCCACTCCCAGGTGGCCGTCCGGACCTCCGATTCCGGCTCCCGATGCAACCGCACGCGCAGATGCCGATCGGCGAGATGTTCGACCACCCCGAGTCCCCACTCCACCACCACGACCGCCTCGTGCAGATCGGCGTCGAGATCCAGTGCGTCCAGTTCGTCGAGATCGCCACCCAGGCGATACGCGTCGACATGAACCAGCGGAATCGCATCCGGCCGCGAACCGGCCCGGTGCTGACGCGCGATGATGAAGGTCGGCGAACTGACCCGGCCCTCGACCCCGAGCCCGGCCGCGATACCGCGGGTCAGCGCGGTCTTACCGGCACCCAGCGGACCGTCCAGCACCACCAGATCGCCGGGGCGTAGATCCGCCGCCAGTTCCCGCCCCAATGCCTCGGTGTCGGCGACGGTGGGCAGTTCCCGGGTCACCGCGCTGTCAGCCATTGCTCGCCTCCCTGCCGTGCCGCTCGTATCCGGTCGCCGCGTCGCCGAAGACCCCGGCGCGCAACAGGAGTCGATCCAGCGCGGCATTGACCAACTCCGGGTACTGCAGATGCACCATGTGCGCGGCATCGGTGACCCGCACCAGATCGGCGCCGGGAAGCCCGGCGGCGAGATCGCGGGAGTTGCGGAACGGGATGATCATGTCGTGGCCGCCGCCGACCACGAGGGCCGGATGCGGTGCGAGCGTCGGCAACGCGGCCGACTCGTCGTGCACCTGCAGGGCCTCCAGGAATTTCACCACCGTCTCGACCGGCGTCCGATCGATCATCGAGGTGGTGAACCGCGACAGGGTCGGGCTCACATCGCCGTGGAACGAGCTGACGTGCAGGACGGGCGTGATCAGCTGCCGTGCCGTGGTCCGGCCGGCCTGGACCAGTGCGGGTGAGGTGTGCACCAGCAGCCGGAATCCGTCGACGGCCGGGCCCCGCAGCAGTTGCGCCGCACCCCCGCGCGTGACACCCGCCGCGGTGGTGGACAACAGCGCGGTGCCGCGTACCCGTCGTTCGAACAGCTCGGGAAAGCGCGCGGCAGCGGCGAGAATCGCCATACCGCCCATGGAATGTCCCACCAGCACCAGCGGACCGTTCGGCGCGCACTCCTCGATCACACGCACCAGATCGCCGCCCAGCTGCGCGACGGTACAGCTCGCACTGCTCGGTACGCCGGAACTGCCGTGCCCGCGCAGGTCGAAGAACACCATGCGCACCCGCGGGCCCCAGAGCTCGGCGAGATCGCGGCGCTGGAAGTGGAACGACTGCATGCTGTTGCAGAAACCGTGTACGAAAACCACGGTGGCATCGGCGTTTTCGGGGCCCACCACCCGGGCTGCCAGCGCCACGCCGTCCTCGGTCAGCACCCGGCGCGCGGGATCGCGGTCGAGCAGGGCGAAGTCCTCGTCACGCAGGTCGTCACCGTGGGCGGGCCAGGTCACCGCCGCACCCACGCGGCGCAGCGCCTGCGCGCCGGCGAGCGCGGCCAGCACACTCGCCGAAGCGACACCACCGCGCAGCATCTGGACGCGCAGTGACGCCCCGCGCCCGGACCCGGTTGCCGGAAAACGCTGTGGCCGTTCCGATTTCATCGCACCACCCCTGCCTGTCCGGTATACCCTCGCACGACACGGCCGCGGGGGGAACACACGATCTCATAGTGGATGGTGTGCATGAGATCCGCCCACTGCTGAGCGTGCGGATCACCGGGCGCGCCGCCGAAGAGCACCGCCCGATCGCCCTCGGCCACCCCCGCAGGATTCTCACCCAGGTCCACGACCAGCTGATCCATGCAGACCCGGCCGATATTCGGATAGTCCGCATCGCCGATTCGCACCGCGATCCGCCCGCCCACGCCGCGCGGCACACCGTCGGCATAGCCGGCGGGAATCAGGGCCACCGTGGTGTCGTGCGGCGCGATCCATTCGTGCCCGTAGGACACCCCCTCCCCCTGTGCCACCCGCTTCACCAAGGCGACCCGGGCCCGGAAGGTCATCGCCGGGCGCAGATCGAAGTCCGAGATCTCGGGGGTGGGACTGAGGCCGTAGACCGCGATACCCGGCCGGACCATGTCGAAGGCGAGATCCGGCCGGGTGAGGGTGGCCGCGGAGTTGGCCAGGTGGACCAGCTCCGGTTGCAGGCCGTACTCCTTGGCGGTCGCGATGGCCGCGACGAAACGGTCGCGTTGCACATCGATGATCGGATGGTTGGGCTCGTCGGCGTGTGCGAGGTGGGAGAAGATCGCCCGTAACCGCACCACACCTTCGGCGACCAGTTCCTGGAGCAGTGTCAGCACCTGCGGATACTCCGCCGAGGAGACGCCGTTGCGGTTGAGCCCGGTATCGATCTTCAGCGTGACGGTCGCGGTGGTTCCGCTCGCCCGCGCGGCCCGCTCCACCGCGCGTAGATGGCCGACCGAGGACACCCCGATCTCGATATCGGCGGCGATCGCCGCGGCATAGTCGGCATCGGCGTTGTTGAGCCAGCTCAGGATCGGCGCGGTGATGCCCGCCGCCCGCAATTCCAATGCCTCGGCGATCGTGGTCACCCCCAGTTCGGCGGCACCGGCCGCCAGCGCTGCTCGCCCGACCGGTACCGCGCCGTGGTTGTAGGCATCGGCCTTGACCACCACCATGACCTCGGCATCGCCGGCGTGCGCGCGCAATATCCGCACATTGTGTGCGATGGCATCCAGATCGACGACGGTCTCCACCTGCGGATCAGCGCTAGTCACGGCTACCGATCCTGCCACGCGACACACAGTGGTCCCCGGCACGCCCAGCCGAATCCGGATCGATACGAAACAACTCTTGCTTGGAGTGCGCTCCAGCTGGCTAGCGTGGTCGGCACGGGTCGAACGGCTCGCATCCAACCCATCGAACCGAGGAATTCATGAGCAAGGTTTGGTTCATCACCGGCGTATCGCGGGGTTTCGGTCGTGAATGGGCCCTGGCAGCGCTCGAACGCGGCGACCGGGTCGCCGGCACCGCCCGCAAACTGGAAACACTCGACGATCTGGTCGCCACCTACCCCGACACGTTCCTGCCGCTGCCGCTCGATGTCACCGACCGGGCGGGGGACTTCGCGGCCGTGGCCGAGGCCGCGCGGCACTTCGGGCGTCTCGACGTGGTGATCAACAACGCCGGGTACGGCCATTTCGGCATGATCGAGGAGCTCACCGAGAACGAGATCCGGGCGCAGTTCGAGACCAATGTGTTCGGTGCGCTCTGGGTCACCCAGGCGGCGCTGCCGATTCTGCGCGCGCAGGGCAGCGGGCACATCATCCAGGTGTCGAGTATCGGCGGTATCAGCGCCTTCCCGAATCTGGGCGCCTACCACGCGTCGAAGTGGGCACTGGAGGGGTTCTCCCAGTCGCTGGCCGCGGAGGTCGCCGATTTCGGTATCCACGTCACCCTGATCGAACCGGGTGGGTTCAGCACCGACTGGTCCGGACCGTCGTCGGTGCACAGCGAGCAGAACCCGGCCTACACCGAGATCCGCGATGCGCGTAACCGCACCCGCTCGGCGGTCTCGGCCGGCGAGCCGGCGGCCACCCGGACCGCGATCCTGACCGTGGTCGATGCCGACAAGCCACCGCTGCGCCTGTTCCTGGGCACCGCCCCGCTGCGGATGGCGACCGCCGACTACGAATCGCGGCTGGCGACCTGGCGAGAGTGGGAATCGGTTTCGGCGGCGGCCCAGGGGAATTGATCCGCTGCCGCGAGCGCCGATCGAACGCCGGGCCGCCCGCGCGTGACGGCGTCAGATCGAGTCGGCGAGCCCGCGAAGGGTACGCACGGCACTGCTGACGTGCCGTAGCAGCGGTGATGCCGAAATCGGCGCGGCGGCATCACCGCCGGCATGGGCCGCGAGATTCGCGGACAGGGCGTGCACCCGCGCGGCGGCCGCCGCCGACCACTGCGGATCGCGCCCCGCGGCCAGCAGTGACCCGATCACACCGGAGAGCACATCACCGGCGCCCGCGGTGGCGGCCCAGGATCCCCCGGCCTCGTTGACCAGCACGAGGCCACCCGGTGCGGCGACCAGGGTCGCGCGGCCTTTGAGCAATACCGTCACCCGCCATTCCCCGGCGAGTGCCCGCACCGCCGCCACCCGGTCCGGGCCCGGGTCACGACCGGTGAGGCGGGCGAATTCACCTGCGTGCGGGGTCAATACGGTCGGTGCGGAACGGCCCGCGATCAGTCCTGGTTCGGCGGCCAGCAGGGTCAGGCCGTCGGCATCGACGACCACCGGCAGATCGGTCGACAGGATCTCCGCGAGCCGATCGCGGGCCGCACCGTCGACGCCCGCTCCCGGTCCGAACACCCACGCCTGCACCCGGCCGGTATCCGCCGGATTCCCGGTGGCGATCACCTCCGGGAACCGGGCCAGCACCTGCGCCGCCGCGGACCCGGCATACCGCACCATGCCCGAGGTCGCGGCCACCGCGGCGCCGGTGCACAACACCGCCGCGCCGGGGTACACGGCACTGCCAGCACAGACTCCGGTCACACCCTGGGAGTACTTGTCGTCGGCGGGACCGGGCACCGGCCAATCCGCGCCGATCGACATCGGTTCCAGCGCTGCCAGATTCGACTCCGGAAGCCGTAAACCGATGGGCACGAGTTCGATTCGGCCACACCACGGCGGGGCCAGCGCGTGCACCGGTTTCCGGGCCCCGAAGGTCACCGTCACCTGGGCGCGCACCGCCGGTCCGGTCACCGCACCGGTATCGGGGTCCACCCCGCTGGGCAGGTCGGCGGCCACGATCGGCGCCGCCACGGCGGCGACGAGTTCGGCAGCCCGCGGGCGCAGCGCACCGCGACCCGAGATGCCGACGATGCCGTCCACGACCAGATCCGGTGCGCCGAGCAGTTCGGCCGCGGGTCCGGCGGCGGCATCGCGAATCCGGCCACCGGTCCGGCGCAGGGCGGCCAGCCCGGCTCGATTCGCGCGCTCGGGCGCCAACAGCACGGCGGTGACCGCGGCGCCCCGCCGCCGCAGCAGCGAACCCGCCCACAACGCGTCTCCGCCGTTGTCACCCGAGCCGACCAGCAACGTCACCGTGCGCCCGGCGACACCACCGGTCCGCTCACGCAGCTCGGCCGCGACCACCGTCGCGAGTCCGTACGCCGCGCGCCGCATGGGAACGCCCTCGGCGACGCGTTCGAAGAGTTCGGCTTCCGCCGCACGGACCTCGTCGGCGGTGTAGTAACCACGCAGTGCCGGTGCCATGCTTCGCATCCTCCTCGGTTCACCTGCCGGGCGCGCCGGCGACACGGTCACCTCGGCCGATACTCGCCGGTGGTTTCGCGTTCGCGGTCGAGGAGACCGATCGGGCACCGCCGTGTCGACACGGAGTAGCCCGCACCGCGCGGCCCGGCATCCATCCGGCGGTCCCGTCCGATGCCGGAGTGAACCGGGCATCGATACGAGGTCTAGGCTTCCTCGCATGTCGATCGGCACCGCACCGCGCCTCGCCCTCCTCGCCGCAGCGCTGGCGACCGCCGTGCTGGTCACCGGATGTGGCTCCGACACATCGAAATCCACGCCGTCGACCACCACCGCATCCGCCGGCACCGCGTCGGCCGCTCCCACCACCGGCAAATCAGGCGCGGTCACCGTCGACGTGCACAAGATGAAGTTCTCGCCCGACGCCGTGACGGTGAAGGTCGGCGAAACCGTGACCTGGAAGTTCTCCGACAAGGTGCCGCACGCGGTCCAGGGGATCGGCGATTCGGCGATGGGTATCAACAGCCCGATCTTCGACAACGGTGAATGGAGCTACACCTTCTCCGTACCCGGCACATACCGCTACCTGTGCCCGCTGCATCCGGAGATGCGCGGCACGGTCACCGTCGAATAGCCCGATCGCCCACTCCCGAAGCGGTTGTGGCGGTGGGCGATTCGGCGATCACTCGACGGTGACGGATTTCGCGAGGTTACGCGGCTTGTCGATGTCGTAGCCGCGGGTCTGCGCCACCTCGGCGGCGAAGATCTGCAGCGGCACCGTCGACAGCAGCGGCTGGAACAGCGTCGGCGCGGCAGGGATCTCGATCAGATGATCGGCGAACGGCCGGACGGTGTCGTCGCCCTCCTCCGCGATCACGATGGTGCGCGCACCGCGGGCCTGAATCTCACGAATATTGCTGAGCAGCTTGGAATGCAGGACCGCGCGCCCCTTCGGAGACGGCATCACCACGATGACCGGCAGCCCCTCCTCGATCAGCGCGATCGGGCCGTGCTTGAGCTCACCGGCGGCGAAACCCTCGGCATGCATGTAGGCGAGCTCCTTGAGCTTGAGCGCACCCTCCAGCGCCACCGGATATCCCACGTGGCGGCCCAGGAACAGCACCGTCGACTGATGGGCGAACCGGCGCGCGATCTCGCGCACCTGCGGCGCCGTCTCGAGTACCCGCGACACCAGTTTCGGCATGGCCTCGAGCTCGCCGAACTCGCGGGCCACCTCATCGGGATACTTGGTGCCGCGAGCCTGTGCGAGCGCCAGGCCCACCAGGTAGTTCGCGGTGATCTGGGCCAGGAACGCCTTGGTGGAGGCGACGCCGATCTCCGGGCCGGTGCGGGTGTAGATCACGGCATCGGATTCCCGTGGAATCTGCGCACCATTGGTGTTGCAGATCGCGAGTACCCGCGCCTTCTGATCCTTGGCGTGGCGCACGGCCTCGAGGGTGTCGGCCGTCTCACCCGACTGAGAGATCGCCACCACCAGCGTGGACCGGTCCAGAACCGGATCGCGGTAACGGAATTCACTGGCCAGCTCGACCTCGACCGGTACCCGCGTCCAGTGCTCGATCGCGTACTTCGCCAGCAGACCCGCATGATACGAACTGCCGCAGGCCACCACGAACACCTTGTCGAACTCGCGCAGTTCCTGATCGGCCAGGCGCTGCTCGTCGAGCACGATGCGCCCGTTGTCGAAGTGCCCCATCAGCGTCTCGGCCACACCGGCGGGCTGCTCTTCGATCTCTTTGAGCATGAAGTAGTCGTGGCCGCCCTTCTCGGCGGCGGCCAGATCCCAGTCGATGGTGAACGGACGAGTCCGCACACCGTCGGTGTCGCCGTGGAAATCGGTCACCGCATAGCTGTCCGCGGTGATCACGACGGCCTGGTCCTGGCCCAGTTCCACAGCCTCGCGCGTGTGTTCGATGAAGGCCGTCACATCGGAGGCGATGAACATCTCCCCATTGCCGACGCCGACCACCAGCGGGGTCGAACGGCGCGCGGCGACGATGGTGCCGGGGTGATCGGCATGGGTGAACACCAGCGTGAACGCGCCCTCGAGCCGCCGCAGTACCGCGAGCGCGCTACCGACGAAATCACCCGCGGTGGGGCCCTCGTCGTAGGCGCGCGCCACCAGATGTACCGCCACCTCGGTATCGGTATCGCTGCGCAGTTCGACCCCGATGTCCTCGAGTTCGCGGCGCAGCGGGGCGAAGTTCTCGATGATCCCGTTGTGCACCACCGCGACCCGGCCGGTGCCGTCGCGATGCGGGTGGGCATTGCGGTCGGTCGGCGCGCCGTGGGTGGCCCAGCGGGTGTGCCCCATGCCGGTGCTGCCGGCGAATGCCGCGGCCCCCGCCTCGGTCAGTTCGGCCTCCAGATTGGCCAGCCGACCGGCCTTGCGCTCCACCGCGATGCCCGCGCCGTCCAAGATCGCCACGCCCGCGGAGTCGTAACCGCGGTACTCCATGCGGCGTAGTGCGTCCACGACGACGCCGAGCGCGTCCCGGTACCCGACGTAGCCAACGATTCCGCACATGGTGTCCCAGCCTACTTGGGCGCCGTGGACACGCGAATCGGACCGGTATCGATCCTGGTGGCGCTCCCGCGCGGACCTCCGGTTTCCGGCAGTGCGGCGATCCGGCCGCACATCGGTAGAGTTCATCCTCGTGTCGGTGTCTGTGAAATCGCTCCTGAGCATTCTGACCAGCCCCGGTCCGCACCGGATCATGCGCGGAAATCTCGGCATCGCCGGGCAGCCCGGCGTGGTGTACACGCCGGAGCAGGGCCGCAACCTGCCTGCGGTCGTCTTCGCGCACGGCTGGCTCGCCGGGGCCGGGAACTACCGCCGGCTGCTCGAGCATCTGGCGTCCTGGGGTTTCGTCGCCGCCGCACCCGATACCGAACGCGGCCCGCTGCCCTCACATCTGAACCTGGCCACCGATCTGCTCACCACCCTCGACATCTGCACCGGGGTGCGCCTGGGTGGCGGCGACATCAGCGTTCATCCCGACAAGCTGGCTCTCGCCGGGCACGGTATGGGCGCCGGCGCGGCCGTGATCGCCGCCGCACAGCGCCCGGTGGGCGCCGTCACCGCGCTCTTTCCCGCGCCCACGGCCCCGAGCGCGGAGGGCCTGGCGCCCGAGATCGATACCCCCGCCCTCATCCTCGCCGGTGGCGTCGATCTGTCGACCAACAACTGCGATGCCGTCGAACTGGCGAAGCGGTGGGGTGGCCCGGCATCGCTGCGCACCGTCGACAAGGGCACCCAGAACGGCATCGTCGAAGGACGCCGGACGCTGGCAGCTCTGGGCGCCACCAAATACGAGCCCCGGACCCAGCGCATCAGTCGCGCCCTGCTGGTCGGCTACCTCAGCTACCAGTTGCTCGGCGACAAGAAGTACCAGGCGTTCGCCGACCCGGAGGCCGAGATCCCGCACACCCGGGTGGTGGACCCGGAAGCGACGGAGGAACCCGAGCCCGAGCGGTTGTCGCCGCTGCAGGTCGCCCAGGTGGCCCGCTCCCTGCGCAAATGACGTGCCGCGGCTGTCGGCCGTAGCCCGGAAACCACCTGGCGGACAGGCATTTCGGCACCGTCCACGGGCTGTGGCGAGCGGGCCGGGTGCGGATATCCGGTCGGCGAACGAGCCGTCCGCGGCGGCTCACTTGTCCAGCTTGCCCTTGTCCACCTGAACCCACTCGGAGCGACCGTCCGGGTAGTGATGGAACTCCCAAGCCGCGTAGTCGCCATCGTTGTCGACGACCTTGACGTGGTCGGCCAACCCGTCGTGGTCCAGATCGGACCAGACCTCCATGGAATGGTCACTCTGGAAGGTCTCGGTGTCCAGAATGCCGTCGGCGTCGATGTCCTGGGACGGGTGGTCGAGTTCCACGGCGCCGATGCCGCCTAGGTCGGAGTGGGCGTCGACCTCCGGCAGGTCCAGGCCCGGCAGATCGCCCGAATGGATCATGGCTGCGCTCCTCGAGGATGGGCGGGAATTTGTTCCATCCTGGCATCCGAACACCGTGCGGCGCACCCCCGTTCGGGCAACGTGTGGATAACTCACCCGCGTGGAGCGGCCGCCTGTGGACAACCGCGGTGCGGTCACACCTTCGGGATGACGATCCACAGCACCAGATAGATGATGAACTGCGGCCCCGGCAGCAGGCAGGACAGCACGAACAGCAGGCGGACGAGGTTGGCGTTCCAGCCGAAGTATTCGGCGAGGCCGCCGCAGACGCCGCCGATCCACTTGTCGGCGGTCGATCGGGTGAGACGGCGGGTGGGGGCGGTCATGGCACTCTCCTTCGGTCACGGTGGTGCGCGGCGACTGCGCTGGTGCCGCGCTGGTTCCACAGTGCCGTCCGCACAACCGCTCGCGCATCGGGCGCGCGACCGACCCACACCCTGATTTCCACCGGCCCGGGCTCAGGGTCGTACCCCCAACCGGGCAGACTCGTGCGGGTGAGTACGACTGGTACGACCCTGCATGCACACGGCCTCACGGCCCGGCACGGCGAGCGGGTGCTGTTCGAGGATCTGGACCTCGTGCTGGCACCCGGCGATGTGATCGGCCTGGTCGGGGTCAACGGTGCGGGCAAGTCGACCCTGCTCCGGATATTGGCCGAGGGTCGTCCACAGGACGGACGCATCACCCTGAGCCCGCCGGAAGCCACCATCGGCTATCTGGCACAGGAACCCGAACGACTGCCGGACGAGACGGTGGCCGCTTTCCTGGCCCGCCGGACGGGCGTGACCGCCGCCCAGCAGACGATGGACACCGCTGCCGAACGTCTCGCCGGTGCGTCGGACGACGCTGCCGCGGAAGACTATTCGGCTGCGCTGGAGCGCTGGCTGGCCCTGGGTGGCGCCGATCTGGAAGCACGTGCCGACGAGGTCGCCGCCGATCTCGGGCTCGCCACCAGCCTGCCGCAGGGACTCGACACGCTCATGACGGTGCTGTCCGGTGGACAGGCCGCGCGCGCGGGGCTGGCGTCGGTGCTGTTGTCGCGCTTCGACATTCTGCTCCTGGACGAGCCGACCAACGATCTCGATCTCGACGGCCTGGCCCGGCTCGAGGACTTCGTCACCGGCGTGCGGACGCCGCTGATGGTGATCAGCCACGATCGAGAGTTCCTGGCGCGCACCGTCAATCGCATCGTCGAACTCGACCTGGCTCAACAACAGGTCGGTACCTACGACGGTGGATACGACGCCTATCTGGCCGAACGCGAGATCGCGCGCCGGCACGCGCGTGAGGCATACGAGGAGTACGCCGACACCCGGTCGGGCCTGGAGGCCCGTCAGGTCAGGCAACGCAATTGGCTCGAACACGGGGTACGCACCGCACGGCGCAAGGCGAAGGATCCGCGAAAGGTGGATTCCGACAAGGCCGGTCGCAAGATGCGAGCCGAGTCCACCGAGAAACAGGCCGCGAAGATCAAGCAGACGCAGCGGCGCATCGAACGGCTCGACGTGGTGGAGGAGCCGCGTAAGGAATGGGAGTTGCGGATGTCGATCGCCGCGGCGCCGCGCAGCGGGTCGGTGGTGGCGACGCTGACCGATGCCGTGCTGACGCGCGGTGACTTCACCCTCGGCCCGGTCACCGCGCAGATCGACTGGGGTGATCGGATCGTCCTGACCGGGCCCAACGGCTCGGGCAAATCCACCCTGCTGGCATTGCTGCTCGGCAAGGCCCGCCCGGATGCCGGTGGTGCGGCACTCGGCTCCGGCGTCGCCGTCGGCGAAGTCGATCAGGTGCGCGGGCTGTTTCGCGGACATGCCTCGCTCGCCGCCACGTTCGGCGCCCAGGTTCCCGACTGGCCCGATGCGGAGGTGCGCACGCTGCTGGCGAAATTCGGGCTGCGCGGCACTCATGTGTTGCGGCCCAACGACACCCTGTCACCAGGCGAACGCACCCGCGCGGCGCTGGCGCTGCTCCAGGCCCGGGGGGTCAATCTGCTGGTGCTCGACGAGCCGACCAACCATCTGGATCTGCCCGCCATCGAGCAACTGGAGCAGGCAGTCGAAACATTCGACGGCACCCTGATACTGGTCACGCACGACCGGCGCATGCTCGATTCGGTACGCGCGACACGGCGCTGGCGGATGACCGCCGGACAGCTGGCAGACGATCACTGAGCCGCCCGGCTCGCGCACCGAGCCGAAACGCGCCACGCCGCACAGGAGACCTCGATGGAACAGATACCACTCGGAACCGATACCCGGATCACGCTGCTGATCGCCGGGCTCCTGTTCGTCTGGGCCCTGCTGCTCGGTGTCTGGAAGTACCACGGCATGCGGACATCCGAACAGGGGCAGGCACATCCGTATGTCGACATCGCGCATCGAGCCGCCTTGCTCTACAGCTTCGCGGCCCTGCTGCTCGCGGTATTCGTCGAACTCTCGGACTGGCCCACCGCGGTGAATCTCGTGGCGGCCCTGATCGTTCTCGCGTTCTTCGCCGGCGCCATCGGCTCCTATTGCCTGCACGGCCTGCGCCGCGACACCACCAACCAGTTCCGTGGCGAGATCGCGCTGCCGCTGCGGCTGGCCATGTACGCGTTGATCGTCTGCGAGATCGGCGGATTCCTGGTGCCGTTCACCGGATTCGTGCACGCCCGGTTCTGAGCTGTCGCCGGCTCAACCCGCGGCGATGGCGGTGATCAGGGTACGGCCCGATTCGGTTCGGGTACCGATGATCTGGGTGAATGCGTGTGGCTGTTCATCGGGCAGCTGCTGGGTGAGGCGTACTTCCCACTGCCCCTCGTCGCCGGTGCGGGTGACCTGCACACAGTAACGGGTACCGACCGGGACCTGGTTGATACCGCGCTGGATCTGATCGGCCGGCGGTACCGAGGAATCATCGGCCACGACCGCGCGCGCCGCGTATCCCGAGCGCTGCACGTAATACGCGCGCTCGAACGCCAGGATCGCATCGGGCCCCGTTCCGGTGCCGCCCGGATCGGTTCCGGACACCACCTCAGCGGTGCGCTTCTGTTCGCAGCCGTCGGTCGCGATCGACGACGACGGGGGCATCGAGGTGGCCGGCGCCGCCGGGGCGGCCGAGGTGTTCATCGGTACGGCGGCGATCATCGAGGGCTTGGTGGCCACCGGCGGGGTGGATCGATTGCCGGTGTGGATGACGGTGAGTACCACCGAGACGACCACGATGCCCACACCGATCAAAGTCAGTGCCGCCAGCAGCTTCTCACCGCGACGGCGGTCGCGGCGCGGCCCCGTCGGCCGCCGCCGCAACGCCGGCCCCGGATTTCCGCCCGAACGATCGACGATCCCGGGGACGAGTGCGGGTTTGCCCACCGGATCGGGCTGTTCCAACGGACCGCCGATCGGGATCCGGCGCGGCTCCGGCTCGGCGGGTTCGGGCTCCCTCCGTTCGGTGGGTTCCAGCCATTGCTCCCAGTCCCCAGCCGGGTACACCGGGGATCCGGGAACTGGCCGGGGTGGCGCGGACGCGGGGCCAGATGTGGAGGCCGCGACCGGGCGGCGGGGTTTGCGCCGCCCCGCCCGCCTGGCTCGCCCTTGTTTACCGACGGGCGTACTGACCATCGGCAGACCGAGGTCGAAGGGGTTGTCCTGCTCCGGATCCCGCTCAGACCGTGTCATCGCCGAAGTCGCCGATCACAGCGGCGGGAACCGTGGTTTCGGCCGCCGGCACGGTGACACCGAGTTGACCGTCGCGGGGCTTGTGGTCCTGTCCGCCACCAGCCGGCGGCGGCAGCGCCATACCGCCCGCCACACCTCCGGGGTGTGGCGGTGGTTCCGGCGCGGGTGCAGGCGTGGGCAGCTTCGGCACCGGCGGCGCCGAATTGTCGGCGGCCGGCGGAATGACGGACGAGGGCGGCGCAGGGGCGTCCGGCTTGTCCGTCGGCTTGTCCGCCTTGTCCGCGGGCGCGCCCGGGATGATCGATCCGGGACCGGTGGTCCCCGGGGCGGTATGTCCCACACCGGGGCCGAAGTCGAACAGCTTGCTCTGCGAATCGCCCGATGTGCCCGCCGGGCTGGTCTTGTCGGCGCCGTCCGGATTGATCAACTGCGGAATCGCCTGATCGACCGAGGAGGCCACCGTATCGATGGTGTGCGTGCCGACCTCGGCGATCTTGTCGATCAAGTGGGTACCGATGTCCACACCCGCGTTGATCGCGGAGGTGCCGATATCCACACCGGCCTGAATGAGCAGCTGCTGCAGTTGCAGCTGAGCGAGCTGAGCCGGATCGACCGGCTGCCCGGGCGCCGCGCCGAGCTGGCCGGGGAGTGCGACCGACGGTGCGGGAGCGGCGCTGTAGCCACTGGGACGATCCGACGTGGTGTCCTCGTCCAGCGATGACGAGTCCGACAGTCCGGCGGGAGTGGTGACGGTGAGCGGACCCATCGCGTCCAGACGACGCGAGTGGTCGTCCATTTCGGTGCGAGCCGAGGTGACGGTGGTGATCGCGTCGCGCAGTGCCTGGGTGGCACGGTTGATCACCGCGTCGGTGTCCGGCGCGGATTTGGCGTTGCCCAGGATGCTGCGGGCGTCGCTCCGGAAATCGGCGATGATCCGGTCCACCCGCCCGGCCGCTCGCGCACTCGTGGTGTGCGCATCGGAGAGCACACCGAGATAGGCCGGGCCGCGGTCGGAGATGTCACCGATCTGAGTCTGGGTGGTACGCAAGGCCGGAACGGCGGCATCCGAACCCGGTCCGGTCCAGGTGGACTCCAGGGCGTGGACACCGTCCCGGTGCGGGCCCTCGGTGTCGGCGGCCTGTGTGGAGGCAGTGGACAACGCGGTGGTGATGACCGCATCGGGCGCCCCCACCCCGGTGCCCAAGGAGGCACGCAAGGCCAGCAGGGGCTGTATCAAGGTCGCGATGATCGGCGGATCCGTGGTGGGATCGGAACTCGTTGCGGGGGCGGTGTTATCGCCCGGGCTGCTGGAAGGGCGCCGCCGCAGTGCTGTCGGGCGCCTCATATCCGCTGCTCCGTTCCGGCGATCGCGGCGGCCGAGTCCGTATCGGAACCCTGCACTCCCGTGGTGTAGGTGTCCAGGGTCCGGCCGTAGGCCGACACCAGTTTGCCCGCGGTGGACAGAGCCTGGGCATGCTCGGACACCGCGGCAACGAATTTGGCCGCGAAATCGGCACCCACGATGCCCAGATCGGCGGTGAGCTTCTGGGCGTCCACCGCACCCGCGGTGACCGATGCCGCCGAGGCGAGCTGCTGGGAAACGGTATTCGCGATGGCGGTGTACGTTGCCATGGCCGCGGGATCCACCCGCATGACCCGGTCCGGTGCGGCGGGGCCGGCTGGATCCGAACTCGCGGGTCGATCCGGCGTCGGGCTCTTATCAAGCTTCAGCGGGTCCACTGTTCCCCCTCACGGAAATCAAGCTTCGCTGTCGCATCATGATTCGCGTCCCACCATACTTCCCGGAACCGACGGACGCGCCCCCATCTCCGGGACCACCGGGGCCGCAACGACGTTGCGCACACTCCAGTATGCGGTATCACGCCATGTACGGATGACCTTCTACCAGCTGATAGTCATCGGATCGGCAAAACCCCCGGGACCGTCGGCGCCGAATCGCGGCCCGCGACGACTCCCGTACAACCGCACCCCCAGGATGCTCGCGCACCCCCTCCGGCGTCGAAACGCCCGGCGGTCAGACCGCGGCCACGGTTTTGGCCAGATCATCGGCGAGCTGTTTGGCGCGATGCGCATCGGTGGCCTCGACCATCACCCGGATGAGCTGTTCGGTGCCACTCGGACGCAACAGGACTCGGCCGTCGTCCCCGAGCAGTCGCTCGGCCTCGGCAACCGCCTCGCGTACCTCGGGCGCCGCGGCCACCGCCGCCTTGTCGGCGACCTGGACATTCACCAGGACCTGCGGAACATTCGTCATCACACCGGCGAGATCGGCCAGGCTGCGGCCGGTTTCCGCCATCCGCGCCATCACCTTGAGACCGGTCAGCACACCGTCGCCGGTGGTGCCGAAACGCGGGAAGACCACGTGCCCGGACTGTTCCCCGCCGAGAGCGAAGCCACCGCGGCGCAACTCCTCGAGGATGTAGCGATCGCCGACCGCGGTGGTGCGCACCGTGATTCCGGCGTCACGCAGTGCGATGTGCAGGCCGAGATTGCTCATGACGGTCGCGACCAGGGTATCGTCCACCAGCTCGCCCGCCTCGTGCATCGCCAGCGCCAGAATCGCCATGATCGGGTCACCACCGACCACCTGACCGGAGGCGTCGACCGCCAGGCAGCGGTCGGCATCACCGTCGTGGGCGAGCCCGAGATCGGCGCCGTGTTCGACCACCGCGGCCTGAATCTGTTCGAGATGGGTCGAACCGCAGCCCTCGTTGATGTTGAGCCCGTTCGGTTCCGCGTTGATCGCGATCACCCGGGCACCGGCCGCGCGATAGGCGGCGGGACCGACATCGGAGGCCGCGCCGTGGGCACAGTCGACGACCACGGTGATCCCGGACAGATCACGACCGGTCGCCTCGACCAGATGCGCGACGTAACGCTCGTGCCGCCCGGCGTGGTCGTAGTGTTCGTCCACGCGCCCGTCGACGCCGGAGACGCCGAGTACCCGTCCGATACCCGCACCGGTCGGCCGGACGAAGGATTTCGTCCGGACCAGTTCCTCGATCCGATCCTCGACGCCGTCGTCGAGCTTGTGCCCACCGGCGGCGAAGATCTTGATGCCGTTGTCGGGCATGGCATTGTGCGAAGCGGAGATCATCACGCCCAGGCAGGCGTCGTACGCGGCGGTCAGGTAGGCCACCGCCGGCGTCGGCAGCACCCCGACCGACAGCACGTCCATTCCGGCGGCGGTCAATCCCGCGGTCACCGCCGCTTCGAGCATCTCACCGCTGGCCCGCGGGTCCCGGCCGACCACGGCCACCCCGCGCGCCCGGCCCCGGCCCAGCACCTGCGCCGCGGCGGCCGAAATCTGCAGTGCCAGTTCCGGACTCAGCGATTCGTTGGCCAGACCGCGGACTCCGTCGGTACCGAACAAACGCCCCATCTATCTCGCCCCTCGGGTTGAATTACGGTGCGCGCGAAGGCCACCGCACGATCGTGCGGGCTGCCCGGCCCCGGGCCGACCGTCCATCGATACAGTACGAGAGCAGGCGCCCGGAACGGGTGCCTGCTCTCGTACTGTGGTCGCGCCGACCGCAACCTGTCCGGCACACCGGGTGCCGGACAGGTGGGTCGTACGCTGCAAGACCCAGCATGGTCGGTCAGGCCCGGAGGCGGTAGCTCGCGCAACCACGCCCGGCCCAGGCCATGCTGCAATTCCGCTCAGCGCTTCGAGTACTGCGGAGCCTTGCGGGCCTTCTTGAGGCCGTACTTCTTGCGCTCGGTGGCACGCGGGTCACGAGTCAGGAAGCCGGCCCGCTTCAGGGCGGGACGGTCGTCCGGGGTGACCTCGATCAGCGCACGGGCGATGGCCAGGCGCAGCGCGCCGGCCTGACCCGACGGGCCGCCGCCGTGCAGGCGAGCGTGCACATCGAAGTTCTCGGTGCGCTCGACGGTGACCAGCGGGGACTTGACCAGCTGCTGATGCACCTTGTTCGGGAAGTAATCCTCGATGGTGCGGCCGTTCAGCGTGAACTGGCCGGAACCCGGCACCAGACGCACCCGGACCACGGCCTCCTTGCGGCGGCCGACGGTCTGCACCGGACGGTCGATCACGACCGGGGCGGCGAAGGCCTCGGTGTACTCACCCTCGGCCTCGTAGTCGGCACCTTCGTCGACGACCTCGACAGCGGTCTCTTCGACGTATTCCTCGTTGAATTCCTCAGGAGCGGTCACTGGGCCACCTGCTTGATCTCGAACGGAACGGGCTGCTGAGCGGCGTGCGGGTGCGCCGCGCCACCGTAGACCTTGAGCTTGCGAATGATCTGGTTGCCCAGCTTGTTCTTCGGGATCATGCCCTTGACGGCATTCTCCACGACGCGCTCCGGACGGGTGTCGAGCAGCTGCCCGACAGACCGGGACTTCAGGCCACCGGGGTGCCCGGAGTGGGTGTAGAGGAGCTTGTCCTCGCGCTTGTTGCCGGAGAGGGCAACCTTGTCGGCATTGATGATGATGACGAAATCGCCACCGTCAACGTTGGGGGCGTAGGTCGGCTTGTTCTTGCCACGCAGCAGATTCGCTGCCTGCACGGCAAGGCGGCCGAGCACTACGTCAGTGGCGTCGATGACGTACCACTGCCGGGTCACGTCACCCGCCTTCGGGCTGTACGTAGGCACAGTGCTTCCCTGTCTGTCGTTGATGTTCTGCCAGCCCCGGCGAGCGGTCGAGTGCACCTGGCGGCCGGTGGAGACCCAGGAGCTCGTGGTGACGACACGGAGAACCCGCGACGTACCGCACGCCGACAGAGGACGATACCAGGGCGGGGTGATCTCCCCGCAATCGCCCTCATCGCGACCGGATGTAGCCGGTCAGATGTGCATCGGCGGACCCGAATCGATCGCACCGGGCACATCCGGAACGAGATACCGCAGGTCGTCGATGGTCAGCCGGGCACACCCGTGCTGCGAAACCGGCTGCGCGGACCGGACGGGCATACCGGTGTTCGCCGTCATCGCGCACTGGGAGGCACCGTCGGACACCTGAGTATCCGGAGTGGCCGCGCGGGCCACGGTCACCACCGGTGCGGTACCCGGCCCCGTGAGATCGGCGTTGCCGTCGGCGTAGGCGCCGATCGCGGCCAGCGCGACCACGCCCGCGATGGCCGGTGCACCGAACAGATTGTCCTTGAGCTTGCCCCAGCCCTTGTGTTCGCTTTCGCCGGCCGATGGCGCACCCGGCCGTCCGAGGACGGTGGTGCGCTGCTCATCGACCGGCAGGTCCGGGGGGCGGGTGAACCTGCCTCCCGGATCGCCCGGCGGGTCACCCGCGCCGGGGACTGTCGGTTGCGGTCCGGACCCCGGCCCGCCGCCACGGGCCGCATGGCGGCCGTCCGGCGGCCGGGCAGGTTGCTGGGATCGCGGATCGACCGCTGGTGCGGAACCGGTTTCCCCGCCGCGACGAGCATGCCGGCCGGCGTCCTCGGGATGCTGCGGCGCCGCCCGGGGCGGCGCGGGTTCGGGGGCGGAATCCATCTCGGCGTATTCGCTGTCGGTGATCAGCAGATGCGCCGCACCGAGCACCAGCGCGTGCATCGGATGGTCGGCGACCCGCAGCCGATGGCCCAGATGGTTCTGGAAGGCCAGGCGCAGCGCGTCGTTGAAGCAGACATTGCCGGTGAGCAGCACCGTCGAGGTGTCCGCACCGATGGCCCGGGCCGCCGCCATCACCTCGATCACGACGTTGTCCGCGGAATGCGCGTCACGGATCGAGTCCGCCGAGATCGGCACGCCCACCGATTCGGTGGGCTGTTCGTCGTCACCGTCGACCGCCACCACCAGGCATACCCGGCCGTCGGAGTAGACCCCGGTGGCGCCGACGCCGCGTCGGCCGCGCGCGGGCGGGGACACCAGACCCAGCGCGCGCACGTATCCCGACAGCGCCACCGATTCCGGCAGCGGATCGGTGTCGACCCCCATCTGCTCGATCAGGCGGCAGTACTCCTCCACCTTCTCGTCGGCCCAGTCGTCCGGGAACGGCAGCGCGACCACATCGGGTTTGCCGCGCAGCCGGGTGCCGATCGCGGCCAGCGGGTTGTAGAGCCGTGCGCGGAACACCAGTTCGGCCGGCCAGGTCGCCCCCGCGATCCGGATCTGCTGATGCCCGAGGATGTCGCGGACATCGGAGATCGCGATGCCCAGATCGGGCCGCTGCCGTTCCGCGCCCGCGGTGTGCAGACGCCCGGATTTATCAGCCAGCAGGTACGCCGGCGGCGTATACGTGCCTTCCACCTGTACCGGGCGGATCGGTGTCCCGCCGCCGCCGGCGGCCACGGACACCACATCCCATCCGAGATGTATCGCCCCAATTCGAGCCGTCACAGCCATAAGTGTGCCTGGTGTCGCCTCGGTGCGCTCCCGGACCCCGTCATCCCGCCGTTTTCTTCAGTCGCAGACGCCACCACGTCAGCGTGGACAGCAGTGCGGTGAGCGCTATCAACATGAACGCGTCGAGGGCCCAGAAGCCGCCGGTGTGCTGCCAGATCGGATCGGGTTGGGCATTCACGAACAGCGTTCTCAGATCGATCGTCGACGATCCCGCCGCGAAACCCCAGCGCGACGGGAACACATAGGAAATCTGTTCCAGCACTATGCGATCGGTGACCGGGATCATGCCGCCGGCCATCACCAGCTGGCACATGATCATGACCACCAGCAGCGGCATGACCTGTTCGTTGGACTTCGCCAGAGTCGACAGCAGCAGACCCACCACCACACAGGTCACCGCGGTCAGCGCGATGTCCACATAGAGCTCGAGGGAACCCGACGGGATCAACGCACCCTTGCCCGGCGGGTTCTTGCCGGCCAGCACGATCGCGACCAGCACCGCCGACTGCAGCAGGGCGGCGATGCCGAACACCATCACCTTCGCCAGCAGATAGGCCGAGGGCAGCAAGCCGACGGCCCGTTCCCGCAGGAAGATCGCCCGCTCCCCGACGAGGTCACGAACGGTCAGCGTGGATCCCATGAAGCACGCGCCGAGGATGAGAACCACCAGTAGCTGCTGGGATTCACTACCACCGGTGGGCTGCGGATGCAGTTGACCGTCCGGCCCCATGACCCACGGCGCGGCCGCGAACCCGTTCTTCCCGGGGACCACCAGACACAGCACACCCAGCACGAACGGCAGCACGACCAGGAATGCCAGATACCCGCGATCGGCGAGAATCAGGCGAACCTGTCTGCGTGACAATGTCGAGAGTTGTTTCGGTGCGCTGGATTTCGGTGGTTGTCCCACCACGCCGCGGGGTGCGACCGGGGGCGGAGGTGGTGGTGCCGCGGCCTGCCGGGAGCGATAGTTCGCGAACGCCCCATCCGGATCGGCGGCCACCCGGGCGAAGATCTCCGCCCAGTCGCTGGTGCCGAGGAAATCACCGACACCGGCCGGATGCCCGCAGAACGCGGTCTTACCACCGGGCGCCAGCAGCAGCACCTGATCACACATGTCCAGGCAGGCCACCGAGTGGGTGACCACGATGACGGTGCGCCCGGCGTCGGCCAGCTCGCGCAACATGGTCATGACCTGACGGTCCAGCGCCGGATCCAGACCGGAGGTGGGTTCGTCGAGCAACAGCAGCGCGGGACCGGTGAGCAGTTCCAGAGCCACCGACGCGCGTTTACGCTGACCACCCGAGAGCCGATCGACGCGGGTATCGGCGTGCTCGGTCAGCGAAAGTTCCTTGAGTACCCCGTCGATGACCTGCTGGCGATCGGCCTTCGAGGAGTCCGGCGGCAGGCGCAGTTCGGCGGCGAAGCCGAGGGCCTGGCGCACGGTGAGCTGGCGGTGCAGCACATCGTCCTGCGGCACCATGCCGATACGACTGCGCATGGCCTCGTATTCGGCGTGCAGGTTGCGGCCCTCGAAGGTGACCACACCGGCGGACGGATGTGTCGTTCCCGCAATGAGTCTCGACAATGTCGATTTACCGGCGCCGGACGGTCCGATGAGCGCGGTGAGCGTTCCGCGGCGGGCCTCCATGTTGACGTCGACCAGCAACTGCTTGTTGCCCTCGACGACGAAACCCACGCCGTGCACGGTGAGGCCCTGCTCGGTGACCGGCTTCTTGCGGTGCTTGAGCGCACCTTCGGCCACGACGAAGTCGACGTTACCGATGGTGACGATATCGCGTTCGCGCAGTGCGACCCGCTGCTCGCGGCGGCCGTTGACGAAGGTGCCGTTGGCGGAGCCGAGGTCCTCGAGGACCAGCCCCTCGGAACCCTTGACCAGACGCGCGTGCCGGCGCGAGGCCAGCGGATCGTTGACGACGATCTGGTTGTCACTGGTACGGCCGATGGTCAACCCACCGGGCGGAATCCGGTCGGCACGAGCCACCGGCGCGGTCGAGACGCGGGCTCGCACCGGTGGCAGCGCCGAGGTGTCGGCCTTGGTGGTCATATTGATGTTCGGGGCGCCGTCGGCGGTCGGAATGGGCTGCGACGGACGCTGATTCGGTCGCTGCATCGGGCGGGCGGGCGGCTGCGGAGCGGGCGGACGGCGCATCTGCCCGGATTGCTGTGGCGGCTGCCGGCGCTGGTCCGGCCCCCCGCCTCGTCCCCGATTGTCGGGCCCGGGCGGATTCGGTCCGCGCCCCGATCCCTGAGCCCGCGTGGGCGGCGCCGGCCGTGCCCCGGCCTCGGGAAGGAGATGCACCAGCGGGCCGGTGAGCCCGTCGCCGAGCCGGATCTGCATCGGCCGATCCACCGGCACCGGCCGGTTGATCCGCAGCGAATCCACGAAAACGCCGTTCGTACTGCCGTTGTCGGAGAGCAGCCAGGCGCCCCCCTGCCAAACAAGTGTCGCGTGCACACGAGAAACCAGCGGGCTGTCGACGAACACGGTGACCTCGGGTGCGCGCCCCAGGGTCACCTGTTGAGTGTTCTCGAAGGTCCGATCCGTTCCCTCATGGCGCACGGTGATCTTCTGCGCCCCCGGTAATGACATGTGCCGGATAATATGCGATGGCCGCGACATCGGTAGGGGGGCGAACGTGCCGCCTCTGGCCCGTGCGGTGTGGACGAGGAGATCGAATTGCGGCCCGGGAGGTAGGGGACATGGCGAAACGCCCGGTGACGGCGATACTCGCCGCACTGGTGCTGATGGTGGGGGTTCTCACCGGATGCACCGTCACCACCAGCGGGCATGCCGTATCCATCTACGACGATCCCTTCCAGGTCGCCGGACTGCCCACCACCAGCGGCCCCAGCGGGCCCCGGCCGAACGTCCCGGACGCCGCGCTCACCGCCACCGGTGGCGACAAGGGTGCGGTGGACACGTTGGCGCTCAATGCGATCGACGACATCCAGAGCTTCTGGCGCGGCGAGTACCACAACGAATTCGACGGTGAATTCGCCCCGGTCACGAAGTTCTACTCGTGGAGTGCGAAGGCACCGCGATCGCAGGAGACCCAGTTCTGTAAGGACACGACCTATCACTTGGTCAATGCCGCCTACTGCCGGCTGGACAACTCGGTCGGCTGGGACCGTGCGGTGCTGTTGCCGATGATGCAGGACAGTTTCGGCAAGATGGCGGTGGTGATGGTGCTCGCCCACGAATACGGCCACGCCATCCAGACCATGTCGCACATCGTCTCCGCCAAGGATCCGGTCATCGTCAAGGAACAGCAGGCGGACTGTTTCGCCGGTGCGTTCATGCGGCACGTCGCCGAGGACAAGGCCACGCACTTCACGATCAACACCTCCGACGGCCTCAACAATGTGCTCGCCGCGACCGTCGCCATCCGCGATGCCAACCCCGAGGATCCCGAATCCGTGCACGGATCGGCCTTCGAACGGGTCACCGCCGTGCAGATCGGCTTCACCGATGGGCCCAAGGGCTGCAAGACGATAGATATGAAGGACATCCAGCGCCGCCGCAAGAATCTGCCGCAGTCGTTCGACAACGATGCCAATCGCGGTGAGCTGGCGATCACCAAGGACAATCTGAAGGAATTGAGCAAGGCGATGGCGGTGGTCATGCCGATTCCGAACGAACCGACCTACGACTTCCACGGCGCCCTGATGAACTGCAGCAACGGTGCCGACACCGTACCGGTGACCTACTGCCCCGCGACCAACACCATCGGAACCGACATTCCCGCACTGGTACAGCGGGGTAAGGCCGACTCCGATGAGCAGGACGGCTTTCCGACCCGGGTGGGCGGCGACTACAACGCCTATGTGGTCTTCGTCTCGCGATACACCCTGGCCGTGCAACGCAATGCGCGTCAGCAACTGACAGGCGCGAAGACCGGTCTGCGGGCGGCGTGCCTGTCGGGAGTGATCACCGCGAAACTTGCCGACCCGCATCGTGATCCGGGACAGGGAGACATCGCCCTGTCCCCCGGCGATCTCGACAAGGCGGTCTCCGGACTACTCAGCGACGGGCTCGCGGCCAGTGATGTGGAGGGCAATACGGTGCCGAGCGGATTCTCCCGGGTCGACGCGTTCCGTGCGGGAGTGCTCGGCACGCAGCAGATCTGCGAGGCGCGCTACGCCTGACACCGAATCGGCTGCCGCCTCCGGTCGCTCAGCCGAACGGCGGAGGTGCGGCGGGCTCGACCCGCAGCACCCGGTTGCCGAGCATGATCTCCGAGCCCGGTGGTAGCACCATCGGCTGATTGGGCTGCAGCCGGATCCAATCGCGGTATCCGGCCGGCCGGGCTCGGGTGCCGTTGGTGGAGCCCCGGTCGACCACGGTGATATCCCAGTTCACCAGGCGCACTTCGGCGTGCGCCCGCGACATGCCGCCCGAGGAGTCCTCGATCTTGACCGGAACCAGGCCCCGCGCGGCGGCCTCGGAATTCTCCGGATCACGCCCGATCACCACATCGGCGGCCAGCAGATAGGTCATCCCGTCGTCGAGAACGAGTATGCCCAGTGGTGGCCGGACGACCTCCGTGGGCGGCTGAGTCTGATCGACGGGCATCCCGCAGACCGTGCAGAACGCCGAACGCGGATCGCTCGGATGGGCACGGGCACATGTGAAACCCATCACCCGCACCGAGATGGAGGTCGCGCGGGCGGTCTGCTCCATCCGGCGTTCCAGCGCGGGATCGGGTTCCGGTGCGGGATTGGTGCCGCGCAGCTGGGTGCGGGCCAGCCGGGGATCGTCGAGAGTTTCCTCCGGCCCGGTGCCGGGCCGCGACATCGGTTGCCGCTCATCGGTTTCCGGTGACCGAGGTGGCGGCGGCGCTGGTTGCGCCGGCCCCGGCGCGGACCGCTGTTCGTCCAGCTGGGTGGTCGGCGGATCGGCCCGGTGCCGCGCAGCGGTGGGTGCGGGCCGCTCCACACGATCGCGGGCGCGCGTCCGATCCCCTTCGAACCAGATCACCGCCCCGGCCGCGGCGGCCACACCCTCTATCAGCGAGCCGATACCGCGCTCGGGCAGATCCGGAATCCGCCCGCGCTCGTCGTCGATGAAGACGGCCACCGCGCGGGCCGGCGGCTCGGCGACCCGGTCCACGGTGAAGGCGGCGTCGACCCCGCGGTAGTACTCGGCGCCGCGCGCACCCACCAGGACGGCGGTCACCGCGCCGTGCAGGAAGATCGCCACTCCCCCGGTTTCGGAATGCGAGAGGATGCCCAGATCGACCGGGCTGCCGTCGACCTGTTCGGCCTCCTGCATGAGCCAGCGGGTGGCTTCCCGGGCGATCGTCCGGCCGGGTCCGCCCGGAGCGCGTTCGGATGCCTCCGACACCAGCTGCGCCACCGTCTCCGCGGCCCGCATGGCCGGTGCGTCCGGCCGCACCCGGCCGGGCCCGCGGTACCCGACCACGACCACTGCGCCGGCGACCCTGACCACGACATGGTTACCGGCGACGACCTCGACTTGCCGATCCATCAACGGAATCGGCCTCCGAGCAATCCCAGGACAGCGGTCACCACAGTCACCAGGTTAGGGCAATCCCCGCGCACCGGCCCCCGCCATCGGTCCGGTCCGGTAATTTCACCGGGAGAGAGTACCGGCAGAACGGGGGCATTCCATGGGCCGAACACTTCACAGATCTCTGATCCTCACCTGCGCGGCACTGGTGTCGGGGGCACTCGCCGGGTGCGGAGTGCAGGGCACCCCGACCGCGGCCGAGATCGATGTCCGCACACTCGATGTCGGGCAGTATCCGGTGGACCGGCACAGCTACGACGGCCCCGCCGCCGGCAAGGGGGCGCTGCTGGAAGGTATGCGGATGTCGGACGCCGTCGTATCCGGTATTCGCATCGATCCGAGCCTGACGGCCGGTTCGGGGGGACGTGTCGTCGTCGACAGCGGCGATGCCACCCGGCATCTGCTCGCGGTGGTGTCGAAACCGGCGCTCGACCGGAACAAGATGGTCGTGGGATATGTCGCGGCGGGTTCCGACAAGACCGGCTCGATGGACCGCGCGGCCACCTCGGTGACCGATCTGGTGATGCGCTTCCCCGACGAGGCCGCCGCACGCGCGGCGGCGCAGCAACTCGAGGATGCCGATTTCGGGGTGGCACCGGACCTCAATCGCAAACTCACCCTGCCGAAGTATCCGGACGCGTTCGTCCACTACCGGCCCGGTATCGCGACCATCGGTACCTTCATGCCCTACAAACAGTTCGTGATCTCGCTGTTCGTCGAGCGTCCGCGGGCCGAGGAGGCGGATCTGCTGGCCTGGGTGCAGAAGACGCTCGACGCGGAAGTTCCCGCGCTGGAGCAGTTCCACGCGACTCCGCAGAACCAGCTGGATTCGCTTCCCGTCGATCCGGGCGGGCTGCTCGCCCGCGCGGTGGTCGAAGATCGATCGAATCGCACACCCGATGTGAACGACTTCGCCGTCTACGGCGCACCCGCCTTCGTCACCATCTCCTCCGATGTGCCGGGCCGCCAGCGCCTGGTGGACGACACCGGGATGGATGCGATCGCGGTCGCCGACAACAGTTCGGTGATGCGGGTGCGCGACACCGATGCCGGTACCCGGCTGATCAACGGAATGATCACCAGCTCCGGACGGCAGTACGATCCGGCGGACGCACCCCGGGGCGTCCCGGGGGCGAAATGCCTCGCGCTGAACAGCTCCGGAGATGCGCAGAAGGACAGCAAATTCCGCTGTTATGTGCCGTACCGCCGGTATGTGGAGGTGGTGAACGCCAACAGCCGCGACGATGTCGACCGACGTGTGAACGCGGCGTATGCGTTGCTGGCCAACAGTTTCTGATCGGTGCGAGGTCCGCGCCGGATGGTCATCGGCCCGGAGTAGTACCATGCCGCGAGACCAGCCTGGAAGGGGGAGGCCGTGCCGCTCAGCGTGAAGATCCGGATACCCGGCTGATGTCCACCGTCGACCTGATCCTGACCGACACCCGATTGTGGGCGCGCAGCGAGACCACCCACTGGGACGGCGCTCCCTCGGTGACGCCGGCCAGTGATGGCGCGAGTCTCATTGTGGGAGAACCACTTCAACCGCCATACCCGGCGGTATCGGTGGTCCGGCTGGCCGACGCCGATCGCATCGCGTTCGCTCCCGCGCTGCCCACCGTCGCCGATGCCTTCGCCGCGGTCTTCGGCACGGTACTGACCAACCTGCGTCTGCCCGGACCATGCGATCGGATGACGGTGGTGAGCCCCTCGGAATGGGGGGCGCGGCGACGGCGGGCACTGGAGGCGGGAGCGCGGCGCCTGGTCGGCGACGTCACGGTCGAACCGCTGGCTCTGCGGGTGGTCCGGCTGTCGGCGAGCACCTCCCAGCTGCAGCGCGTCGCCGTGGTCGAATCGAGTCCGCTCAGCACGACCGTGACGCTGGCCGGACGATCGGGTACCGAGACCTGGATCGAGGCCTGTGAGCACGAGCCGACCCTGGGCTCGGCCGACCTCGCCGAGGGCCGGGGTATCGACGCGGTGGCCGAGGTCATCGACCGTCTGCTCGGCGGCCACAAGCCCAGCTATCTGGCCGTCCTGGGCATTTCGGACCCGGCCGTACTCGGCGAGCTGCGCGAAGACCTCACCCGGCGATACGGATTCGGTGTCGACCTGCGCGCGATGTCGGGCCTCGACCTGATCCGCGGCGGTCCGGCCGGGCCGGCCGCCCCGCACATCGCGCGGACCGAACCGCCGGCTCCGTGGACGGGTTCGCTGCACGATCACGCCGCCACGATCCAGTCGCCACCGCGGCGGCGCAACCCGATCGTCCTCGTCGCGGCCGCGGTGATCGCGGTCATCGCCGTCGGGGTCGCTGTCGGGGTGATGCTCACGAGATCCGGCGAGGATTCGCCCCACACGGCATCGGAGACGGCCACTCGCACCCGTGCGACCGCGACATCTTCCCTGGAAACCTTCGGCCGGGTGCGCGCGCAGGTACCGACCGGCTGGCACATCGCGAACCGTTCGGATACCCGGATCGACCTGTCACCGGATAGCGGTGTGCGCCAACGTATTTCGATGGTTCAGAAAGCCCTCCCGAGCGGTTCGGGGATCGACGAGGTCGCCGCGGCGCTCGACACCCAGATCGCCGGGCGGCCCGCGGGCACCGTGAGCCCGTTGCGGCGCGATGTCGTCTTCGGCGGCCGGCCCGGCCTGTCCTACGAGGAACATCCGGCCGACGGCACCACGGTGCGCTGGCAGGTCATGGCGGACTCCGGCGTGCAGATCAGCGTGGGCTGCCAGTACCCCGCCGGCAGCTGGCAGCCCCTGGCGGCGGTCTGCGAGCAGTTCGTCGGGGATCTGCGGACCGGGCCGTGACACCCCGGTGTGGATGATTCACCCGTCCCGAAGCCGTCACCGGTCGGGCGCCACCGGTCAGAGGTGGGTGCTATCTTCTTCGCAGCGTCGACGGGGCGGGCAGTATCGTCCTGACGGCGCCGAGCCTGCGGGAGGGGAACAATGCGAGGATCCGTGCGTTTGCTGGCGTCTGCCGTCGCCACTGTCGCGCTGACCGCGGCGGGATGCGGCTCCGATCCGAATCCGGCACCGGTCGCCGAGCCCACCATCGACATCTCGACCTTGGACGTCGGTCCCTACGATGCCAATCCCCGGGACATGGGTAAACCGAAGAACGCGGGTCAGGCAGCGCTCATGGAGGCCGAGCGCCTGGGCAACGCGATGCCGCTCGTCATCGATATCGATCCGGCTTTCAAGTACAACGGCTTGTTCGACTCGCTGGTCTTCATCGATGCCAAGTCATCGGTGATGAAGAATTTCACCGACCTCAGCAACTTCACCGAGGATGCACCCGATCTGATCAGCGGTTTCGGCGTCTACGGCCGTAACGACTCCGATGATCTGGGCATCGAACTGGTCAACACGGCGATGATCTTCCCCACCGAACAGCGCGCCACGGAGGTCGCCGCCGCGCTGGAACGGCGGGATTTCGGTCGCGATCCGCAGAGCCAGGCCGTGGCGATCCCCAAGTTCCCACAGGCACGCGCCCACTGGGTACAGGGCAAGCAGGCCATCAATGTCTGGCTTCCGCTGGGCAGGCTGGTCGTCTTCAGCGCGGTATACGACCAGGCCAAGAACTGGTTCCACAAAACCGACCTGGCCGATCTGGTCAATCGCGCCACGACCAGCCTCGACAAGGTGGTGCCCTCGCTGTCGGCCTTCCATCCGACTCCACCGGACAAGCTGATGGATCAGCCGATGGATATCGACGGCATGCTCGGCCGCACCATGGTCCGGCCGACAAATGCCAAGGGTGAGTGGTTGAATCCGCCCGGCGCGTACATCGGTTACACCGGTGTCGCCTTCGCCTCGGACCCCGCGGATACGCGCCGCTGGTACGAGGCCAACGGGGTGGACCGATTCGGTGACTACGGCAACGAGGTCTACCGGGCCCGGGACACGGCTGCCGCGCAGAAGGTTCGGGACGAACTCGGCGATCCCGCAAAACATATGAAGCGCGCCGCCGCTCCGAAGAACCTGCCGGTCGCGAAATGCCGTGAGTACAACGGCCGGGAGACATTGGCGACCCGCTTCTACTGCTCGGTCTACCACGGCCGTTACGCCGCGTTCGCCGCCGGTGAGCAATTGCTCGATGCGCAACAACGCATTTCGGCCCAGTACGCCATTCTGGTGAAGGCGGACAGCAAATGACCACACGCCTCGTCCGCATCGCCGGCGCCGTCCTGTCCGTCTGCGCACTGGCCACCGCGACCGGTTGCGGTTCGACCGTCGGTGGCTGGGCCGGTCCGTCGGAGATCGACGTCCGCACTCTCGATGTCGGTCCGTACAAGGTCGAACCGCTCGATATCCATGTCGACTACCGGCCGGGTTTCAGCAGCGCACCGCAGGCGGCGGCGATGCGGATGGCCGACTACGTCGTCACCGCCGACCAGGTCGATCCGAATCTCACCATGCGTGGTGATTCGTATGCGTTCAGCGCTGGACTCCTGCCCGAATCCATCGGTTCCGACGGCCCGATGCCGGAGGCCGCGAAGCGCAACGCCATGGTGTACGGATTCACCACCACCGGCAGCGACAAGGACGCTGACTGGGGTTACAGCGGCTGGCCGAAGCCGGACGAACCCAATGCGACGATTCTGTCCCTGTCGGTGATGCAGTTCAACGATCCGGGCACGGCCGCCCGCGCCGCCACCGACTTCTACAACACCGACTTCGATGCCTACAAGGACCGGAATCAACAGGTCAAGATCACGAAATACCCTGATGCCCACGCACATTGGCAGCCGGGTACCCCGTCGATCCGGTCGTACCTCGCGCACGGACCCTATGTCGTCTCGGTCCTGGCGCTGACCCCGAGCCCGGATGTCGGCGCGCTCAGCACTCTCACCGAGCGGGCCCTGGACACCGAATTCCCGCTGCTGGACAAGCTGAAGCCGGTCACGGACGAGGAAACGGTGACGCTCCCGTGGGATCCGGACTATCTGCTCAGCCGCGCACTGAACACGGTCGGAAGCGGTCGCCCGGAATACGGTGACGACAACGGAATCTTCGGCCCACACGCCATCACGCACTACATGGCCGACCGTAAGCTCGCCGCGCGGAATGTCGAGGCGGTGAAGGGCGAAGCATTCGCCAAGACCAGCGATGCGCTCGTTGTCCGCACCGCCGATGCCGCGAGCGCGAAAAAAGCCGTCACCGAACGCATCACATTCCAGGGCGGCGGACCAACGGTCGACTCCGTTCCCAAGATCCCCGACTCGGCCTGTGTGGAAAACACCAGTAAGAGCAGCAAAATGGGTGATCCCAAGCGGTACATCTGCATGGTCGCCTATCGCAACTACATCGGCTATGTCACCGCCGCTCAACTGGCCGACGCGCACCAGCGCGCGGCCGCTCAGTACGCGTTGTTCGCCAACAGCCAGTGGCAGCCGTGACTCGACCCGCTACCTCGCAGTCCAGTAAGCTCCGCGACGATATGCGGTCCACCGAACGACCAGGAGTTTGTTACTGATGGTGATGAGTCCCGGCACCATCGTCGGCGGGTATCGGATCGTTCGCCAGCTCGGCGCGGGTGGCATGGGCACGGTCTACCTGGGCAAACATCCCAGCCTTCCGCGTATGGACGCCATCAAGGTACTCAGCGGTGAACTGTCGTCCAATGCCGAATTCCGGGGCCGCTTCGAACGCGAGGCCAATCTGGCCGCCGGCCTGGATCATCCGAATATCGTCTCGGTGTACAACCGCGGTGAAGAACACGGCCAGTTGTGGATCGCCATGCAGTATGTCGACGGCACCGATGCCTCGGCGGAGCTGGCCCGCGACCGTCATGCGATGACACCGCTGCGCGCACTGCGCATCATCACCGAGGTCGGCAAGGGCCTGGACTACGCCCATCGGCGCGGCCTGCTGCACCGCGACGTCAAGCCCGCCAACTTCCTGTTGTCGAACAAGGAGGACGCGGACGACGAGGAACGCGTCCTGCTCACCGACTTCGGTGTCGCGAAATCCACCGACGACGCCACCGAACTCACCCAGACCGGCAGCTTCGTGGCCACCATCGCCTACGCACCCCCGGAACAGCTCCAGGGGATGGCCGTCGACAGCCGCGCCGACATCTACAGCCTGGGCTGCTCGTTCTACAAGCTGATCACGGGCCAGAACCCTTATCCCGCAACGCAACCCGCGATGGTCATGATGGGGCATCTCTACGAGCCTCCGCCGCGCGCGACCTCGATCAATCCCGGTCTGCCTCCCGCGCTCGACCATGTCTTCGCGCGCGCCCTGGCCAAGAACCCCGCCGATCGGTTCGCCAGCTGCCGCGAGCTCACCGACGCCGCCGCGAACGCCCTCACCCCCGGCCACGCACCGATCCGCACCACCACCTCACCGACCTACCCCATCCAGACGTTCGACCCACGCCCGCCCACCGATCCGCGCAACCAGGCCATCCACCAGACCCAGTCCGGTATCCAGACCCAAATCGGCCGCCGCTCCGACGCGGACCTGTCCCAGCTGCTGGAATCGAATCCCAAGAGCCGCAAGCCGATCGTGCTCGGCGGCGTCGGTGTGGTCGTCGCTATCGCGCTGGCGGTGGGTATCGGAATCTGGGCGACCCAGGGCGGTTCGGATCCCAGCCATCCGACGACAACCACCGCGGCAGCCTCCAGCACCGCGGCACCGGCCTCCTATACCTCGGTGCAGCAAGCGCGAGAAGCGAATCCGTCATTCGCAGGCAAGACCATCACCATTGTCGACGTCACCGACGACGGTCTGGCGATCTACCTCGGCGGCACGCCTCAAACGAAGTTCCTCGAGGACCTCGGCTTCGTCTACAACCTGAAATATGCGAAGAAAGGCGATGAACCTTCGCCACGTACCATCGCCAGTGATGATTACAACGCCTTCGACGTGGCGGACGACAGTTTCATCCTCGCCGTCCGCAGTGACAAGAGTGCCGGTGGCGGCGGCCTATTGGGTCTCCCGTACAAACTGAGCGGTTCACGCGCAACAGTAATTCCACTCGACGATCCAGCATCGGTGTCTGGTATGAGGAACTGGTCAGCGAATTCGCAACAGACGATGCTCGACAAACTCGTGCCGCTGCTGCACGACCGCGTGCGGTAGCGAACCACGGCCGATCTCGGATCAACGTCCGAGGTAAATACGCAAAAGGGGGAGGGTCATTGAGAAAAGCAAATATTTTCGTAGCGATGATGCTGATGGCCGTTGCCGCATCGAGCACCGCCTGTGATTCGGGAAATAGCGAATCAGTCGACCCCTCTCCTCACATCAACGTGAGCGACCTCGATGTCGGCGGCTTCACTACCTCGCCTGGAAAGGTCGGGAGCCCGAATCCCACGCGGGCCAGAATTATGGAGGGTCAGAGACTGGGGAGTGTCGTTCCCTTGGCAATGGAGATCGATCCGCGATTCAAATACCAGCAAGGTGCCGCCGACGACTCCGTCTACGCTTGGATCGATTCCCAGATCAATGCCATATCGAACAAAAACCTCGAAGAAGATGCAAAAGGATTCACTGCAGGGTTCTACACATGGGCCAGGGATGACACAGATCTCCTGATAGCGAAGTCCATGTCATATTCGGTCATGTTGTTTTCGGACGATGTTTCGGCACGAAATGCAGCGAAAGCACTGTACGATCGCGAAATTGGAAATAACGCGTTCAAACCGCCTGAATATCATTTCCAGCCCGTCGCCATCGACGGGAATCCCGATGTATTTGCATGGTGGGTCAGCGGAGAGGGAACCCTGGAGTCTTTCAAGGCAACAGGTAGATTCGTCATCAATCTGAGCGTTTCCGATGGCGCTAAAAGGAAGCTTCAAGAAAAGAATCTTGTCGACGACTATCGAGGCGAGCTGATCGATCTTACCGCCAAGAGTATGTCCACGATATCCGAGGCAATGAAAAAGTTCGAAGCAACTCCTCCCGACCGGCTCGCAGCTGCCCCTGTCGATCACGACGACATGCTCGGACGCACCTTGCGCCGATCACCGTCCGACAATGCGGATGAGGCGCCCGGATTTTACGATCAGCATACCGCTCTGCACCTTTCGGCTGATCCCGCTGGTGACGCGAAACTGTTCGCCGACACCGGAATGGAGTGGATGAGCAGTAACGGCGGAAGGCTGTATCGAGCAAAGAACTCGGCATCCGCTCAAAAGATCTTCGAAGCTCATTCTGCACCGGGAAAGCTATATCGGCTGATTCAACCTCCCAAGAATCTCCCGATGGCTCGATGTCATGAGTACCGCGGTGACGGATATGGAAATTTCCGATTCAACTGTAGCGTTCGATACAATAACTACGTCGCAGAGATCTCCTCGAATCAACTCATCGACATCTACCAGAGAACCTCGGCGCAATACGCAATCCTGGAGAGTTCTCTGTGACCGGCACACCATTTCAGAACAGAGCTCGAGCCATGAGTAAAAGAGCGCTGCGACTGTTCCTTGCACTGGTCGCTCTAACCACGGTGGCAAGCTGCGGAAACCGCACTGCAGGGCTGCCGATCGCAGGTGAAATCGATGTACGCCATCTCGACGTCGGACCATTCTCCGCTGAGCCCATCGATACCTACACCCAGTACAGTCACTCGGTCGAAAGTGGATCCGAGCTGGCTACGATGCGATTGTCGAACCACATGGCGACCGGGCTGGATTTCGATCGAAGGCTGACATTCGGCACCAGTGCCGAATCGATGGCTGCCAGCAGCAGCGATCTGAACGGAAACATATCCAAATTCAAGCAAGTACTTTCGGAGGCCAGCGCACGCGCCATCCTTCAAAATGGCGTCTTATTCGGCTTCGCATCGGGGAGTAGTGACCACGAACCGGACAGGACCGGGCAATCCTTGTCGTCGGCGATCTTGACCAATCTGTCCGTATTTCAATTTCCATCCCCCGAGAAAGCAGCTCGCGCCGCAGTCGAGATGGAGCAGGCAGACTTCGATGTGGCCCCAGACAAGAATCAGTCCGTGACTCTGGGAAAGTATCCCGACGCCCGTTCTCATTGGCAGCCCGGCACTCCCACACTGGGATCATTCATTGCTCACGGTAATTACGTTGTGACCATTTTTGCCAAAATCCCAGAAGGGAGATTGCCGGAACTTTCGGCTATCACAGAAAAGGCTTTCGACAAGCAGATTCCCATGCTGGACAACCTCGTTCCCCTCTCAGCCGAGGAAGTACTCAAACTCGAGCCGAACAACAGTACGAATCGGCGGATCATCACCCCCGCAAAGCACTACATTCCCTCCAATGAGAGCCTGGGGACCTACGAGAAGCAAGGCTTCTTGCATTTCCAAAAGGATCGTGCAGCGGCCAAGAAGATGTTCGATGCCCTTCATATCGAGAGCTATACAGTATCCGATGCCTACTTGACTATTACCACCAATTACGACAGAACCGGTAATACCCAAGCGCTCATCGGCAAAGAGGTAACCAGGAATGTCACGGGTGGTGCGATACTTTATCAAGCCGCCGACAGCACTGCGGCCCGGACTGCATGGCAGCAATTGCTGGAATCACCAGACGCAACGACGCAACCGAAAGGCGTGCCCGATTCGAAATGTGCACAACTTCCGGATGATGGCACCTACAGGCAATTTTCATGCGCGGTGATGTATCACCAATACGTGGCAGTTGTCTGGGGACGCCAGCTTGCTGACGCACAACAGCGCGCAGCTGCTGAATATGCGCTGCTCGCCAACAGCGAGTGGATGTAACAAAAGGGTCGGTGACACTCTGTACGGAATGTCACCGACCCGGAGAAGATTCAGGAGACTATTTTCAGCCGCCGATGATCTTTGCGGCCAGAACATCCGCGCCCTGCATTGCCTCGCCGGCATCCATAGTCCGAACACCGAGTTGCGCAAGCGCGGCCGACATCTCGTTGGACTGCTGGCTCCAGTTGGCCTGGACCTGATGGAATGCCTCAGCACCCGCACCACCGAAGTTGTCGGTCATGAACTGCTGGAACTGACGCTCCATGTCCTCAAGTTCAGAAGTGATGTTCTTCGCGACGGTGTGAAGCTGGCTACCGCCATCATTGATACCACCGAAGTTGTATGAGAGTGCACCAAAGTCAGACATTATTTCCCCTCGTGTAAGTGTGATGTACGCCGAATGTGTCTCGCGGAACCTACGGCCTCAGATCCAGCATGGAATCCACTTCTTTGAGGTGGTGCAACTGGTCCATTTCCACGTGACCGTACTTCTTGTTCACATCTTGCAGATTGTCTGCATTCTGGAGGAGAGTGTCATTCATCCGCTGGGCCGCGGTCAGGAATGACTCGAACGTCCTCTGAAGTGCGTCTCCGGCTCCACCCTGCAAATGGTGGGACAAATCGTAGGCGTGCCCTTTTGCATCCTTGACGTGGTTGTCAATTGTCGTGTGGAGATCGTTCATCCGCTGGATGAACCTGTCGAGTTCTCCACCATCGAGATTGAATGACTGCGCCACAATACGCTCCTCTGGTTTTTATTCGCCGTCGCCAGCTGATGACGGCACTGGTAGGCCCTACATAGAGTTAGACGCAGCTCAGACGTGGCCGGTTCCAACCCAGTGTCCCGAATAGCTCGATCGATTGGCTACTCATACGGTCATATGTCATGATCGACGGCTCGCCACCCCCCTTCGACATCGGTCGGCTACCACCCACCGAGAGTGTCCAATTGGCACCTAGCGTGCCATCTATCGGCCTGGTTGTCCACAATCACTCCGGGCTCCACGCTGTCTGGATGAGACCGGTACCAGCACGCGTCACCAATGTGCCACGCCCCGGAAGCATTTCACTCGGTCGCACGCCGGCCAGCAAGACTCCTTCTTCGCGGTTTCCGCTCATGATGAGAGCGGTGGATCCCACGTCCTTCATTCTCGACACCAGCGGCTCGTACAGTGCCCGGGATGCCCCGCCCGATCGCCGGGCGATGATCAGATGGAAGCCGATGTCCTTTGCGTGCGCGAGGAACTCGGCCAGGCATGCGACCGGATTTCCGCTGGAGGTCGAGACCAGGTCGTAGTCGTCGATGACGATGTAGATCTCAGGGCCGGACCACCACGAGCGATCTCGCAACTGCTGCTGAGTCACGTCCGGTCCCGGCATCCGCTGCCGGAACAGACCCGCGAGCTCGGCCATCATTTTCTCGAGCACCTCGGATGAGGGTGCGTAGCCCGCAAGGTGATTGGTCTCGACGACGCCCAGCAGCGTCCGGCGGTAGTCGCCGATGACAATTTTGGCTTGCGCCGTCGAGTTCGATTCCATGATCCCGCGGATGACAGCACGCAGCAGGTTGGTCTTGCCGCATTCGCTGTCACCGAAGACCAGGAAGTGCGGCTGCTCGGCCATGTTCAGGAACACCGGAGCCAGCTCGGACTCGTTCAGACCGATCGGCACCTGCAGATTCGGCCTGCTCGGGTCCACACGTGCGGTCCAATCACCGATGCCGTGGAGAAGGTCGTCACGCGTCAGGACCTCCGGCAACATGCGGACCTGCCTCGCCGGCCGCCCCGGTGTCGCTGCCGCGATCCGCTGCACCGCCTCCGCCACACCAGCGCCCAGGTTCTCGGGATTCGAATTCCCGTCCACGCGAGGCAGAGCCGTGAGCATGTGCTTCGCGTCCGGTGTCATACCGCGGCCCGGACGGCCCTGCGGAACCAGGGCCGCGACCTTGCGGCCCAGGTCGGAATCCATCGGATCGCCGAGGCGGAGTTCGATGCGGGTGCCGATCTGGTCCTTCAGGGCCGGGCGCGCCTCACGCCACGCGTTCAGCGCGATGATGACGTGGACGCCGTAGGACAGGCCCTGGTTGGCGAGGTTCATGATCGGTTGTTCGAGCGTGTCGAAATCCTGGCGGATGGAACCGAATCCGTCGACGACGACGAAGACGTCTCCGAACGGGTCCTCGTGGGCACCGGCCGCGGCCGGGCTACTCGACGGGTCGGTGCCACGCAGGCGCCGGAAATCGGCCATCGACTCGATACCCAGCTGGCGGAAACGCAATTCGCGCTGGCGGACGATGGTCGTGGTCTCCGAGATGGTGCGGCGGACCTTGTCCACGTCCAGGCGGCCGGCGACCGAACCGACATGCGGCAGGCCCTCTAGGCCCGCCAGGGTGCCACCACCGAAGTCGAGGCAGTAGAACTGGACCTGTTCGGCGGTGTGGGTCAGCGCCATACCCATGATGAGCGCGCGCAGCGCGGTGGACTTACCCGACTGCGGACCACCCACGATCGCGACATTGCCTCGGGCACCGGACAGATCGATCATCATCGGATCGCGGCGCTGATCGTAGGGCCGGTCGACGATGCCGATCATGGCCCGCAGACCGGCCACCGCGCTGTAGTCACCGGTGAGGATCGAACGCGGGAGCAGCTGATCGAGTGTGGGGGCCTCGTCCAGCGGCGGCAGCCAGATCTCGTGGGCGGTCCGGCCATGGCCCTGAATCCGGGAGACCAGCATGCCGACGTTGGAGATCTTCTCGGCGTTCTCGTCCGGCTTGGCGTCTTCGATCACGGTCGGCTCGGGCGGCAGCGGAATCCGGTCGCCGGAGCGGAACTGGACGTGCTCGGCGACGAAACGGCGCACGTTGATATCGATTTCGCCGCCCACGATGCCCGCCTGGGTGACCTCGCGCTGCGCGCCACCACCGACGTAGGGACCGGATACATAGGAAGCCTGGAAGCGCTGGATCTCGCCCGAGTCCGACTTCAGATAGCCGCCACCGGGACTGTTGGGCAGGTTGTACGCGTCCGGCACACCGAGCACCTGCCGAGATTCGTTGGCGGAGAAGGTCTTCAGGCCGATGCGGTAGGACAGGTGCGATTCCAGCCCCTTGAGCTTGCCCTCCTCCAGACGCTGTGAGGCCAGCAGCAGATGGACGTGCAGCGAGCGGCCCAGGCGACCGATCATCACGAACAGTTCCGCGAAATCCGGGTGCTGGCTGAGCAATTCGGAGAACTCGTCGAGTACCACGAACAGTGCGGGCAGCGGGTCCAGGTCGGCGCCCGCGGCGCGCGCCTTCTCGTATTCGGAGACGTTGGCGAAGTTGCCGGCCGACCGCAGCACTTCCTGGCGGCGGTTCATCTCACCGGCCAGCGCGTCCTTCATACGGTCGACGAGGTCGGCCTCCTCCTCGAGGTTGGTGATGACCGCCGCGACGTGCGGTACACCGTCCAGACCGAGGAAGGTCGCACCACCCTTGAAGTCGACCAGAACCAGGTTCAGCTGATCGGGTGAATGCGTGGCCAGTAGCGAAAGCACCAGGGTGCGAAGGAATTCCGATTTACCCGAACCGGTGGCGCCGATGCACAGGCCGTGCGGGCCCATACCGGCCTCGGCGGCCTCCTTGATGTCGAGATAGACGGGCAGACCGTCGGCACCGACGCCGAACGGCACCCGCAGCCGGTCGCGGCCGTAGCGCGGCTTCCACCCGTTCTCCGGGTTGAACGTACCGATATCGCCCAGGCCCATGAGCTGCGACCAGGTATTGATGACCTCGGCGTTGGCCTCCTCCACGACGACCTCACCGCCGCGCTGCACCGGCGCCACCCGGAACGGGGCGATCCGGCGGGCGACCTGTTCGGCCTGGCGGGCGCTGATCCGGTCGATGAGGGCGAAACGCTCCATGTTGCCGGTGGCGCCGCGGCCGACACACTCGCCGTTCTCCACCACCATCTGGATACCGCGCGAAACCGCAAGGCGCGGTGCGTAACCGCACAGATCGAGGATGGTCACGCCCTCGAAACCGGATTCCCGCAGCGAGTCCTCTTCGGCCTCGAGCAGACCACCGTCGACGATGATGACGATGTGCACCAGATTCTGATTGGCGGGCTGATTACGCGAGTAGCGGACCCGGTTGTGCAGCAACGGGTTCAGGCCCTCGGTGAGCTCGCGGATCGACCCGTAGACCATGCGCTGGGTGCCCACACCGTCCTGGGAATCCGGATGCTGGGTGTGCGGCAGCCACTTGGTCCATTCCCATTCGGGCGCCGTGTCGGTACCGCGGACCACCGCGACCAGAACCTGGTCCGGGGCCTGGAACATGCACAGCTGCAACAGCATCGCGCGCGTCATGTCGCGCGCCTGGGCTCGGTCGCCGTTGAGCTGGATGGTTGCGAAACCCTTGACCGCGATGGCGGTCGGCAGATCCGGCACCGTCGAGTGGGTGCGCACGAAACGCCGCAGCGAGACGGCGGCGATGGGCTCGAGTTCCTCGACCGGGCCGGTCTCCGGTGACACCAGCCGGGTGGCCAGGCGCTGACCGCCCAGGCCGATGCGGGCGTGGCAGAAGTCCTTGTCGCCGGGGCGGCGCTCCCACATCCGGCTGGTACCGGCCAGCATCCAGACCAGGCCGGGTTCGGGATGACTCCACTCGACGGCCTGCCGCTGCTGGGATGCGGTCTCGTCGACATCCTTGCGGACCTGGTCGAGATAGCGCAGATAGTCCTTGCGATCTTCGTTGGCCTCGGCGGCCTTCTGGCCCTTACCACCCTGACCGGCGAACATGCCGACCATGGAGAAGACCATCATCATCGGGAACATCATGCTCATCGGGTTGGAGGCGATGCCCCCACCGCGGGTGAACATGATGGCCATCATGCCGACCATGCCCACGACCATGACGACAGGCATCAGCTTGCCGATGAGGCTGCCGGGGATGGCGCGCGGGATCTCCGGCGGTGGCTGCAGCGTCACCTCACCACCCGGCGACCGCGGCACCTCCCGGCGCGCACGCCGCTGAAACCTGACTGTGCTCATCGTCGGAAGATCCCCCTTCGGCGGCTTTGCTGCGGACTCAGTGTAGAGGCAGCGGCCGACATGTCGTACAGTTCGGGCAGCATTCTGCACGGACCGGCCGCGCCACCGCAAACCGGAGCGCATGCTGAAACACCAGGTAGAGACGGAGTTGGGGGAAGCGTGACGCACGCGCGACTGGACCATATCGAAGAGGATTCGAGCCGGGGAATCGTTCGGGCGCCGGATCTGGCGCGGGTGACAATTCTGGCCAAGCACACACAGGTCGACATGGCCATTCCAGTGGATGTGCCGGTCGCCCTGGTCATTCCGAGTGTGGTCGACATGGTTGCCCAGCACAGTCGCACCAACGATTTCGACAACAGTGGTGAACAGTTCCAGCCCGCCGAATGGGTTCTGGCCCGGATCGGCCAGCCACCGTTCTCCAATTCACTGAGCCTCGGTGAACAGGGTGTGCGCGACGGCGAACTACTCATGCTGGAGAGCGCCGACCATGTGGCCCCCAGCCCGCTGTTCGACGACATCATGTACAACGTCGCGATCGCCGATGTCGATCACTTCCGTAGCTGGTCACCGCAGGTCGCGCGAATCACCGGATCGATCGCCGCGGTGCTGATCATGCTCGCCGGTTGCACCGGCCTGCTGGCCACGCCGGATGCGATGTCGGGCTATATCACCGGATCGATCGCCGCGGCCGTCACCATTCTGCTGGTCGTGGCCGGCACCGTGATGAGCCGCATGTACGGCGACACCACTTCCGCCCTGGTCCTCGGCGGCTGTGCGCTGCCGAGCGCATTCGCCGCCGGGATGCTCATCGTGCCCGACCATTACGGTTGGGCCAATCTGCTGCTCGGCGCGGTGTTGTTCGGCGCCACCGCGGTGCTGGCCTGGCGGGTCAGCGGTGTCGGATTGGCGTTGTTCATCGGTGCCACAACGGTTTCCGTCTTCGCGATACCGGCGGCACTGGTGGGATTGCTGACCGCACAGCCGGTCAAGGCGATCGGCGCGGTCGCGGCCGCACTCGCGCTCGGTGCGCTCTCGCTGGCGCCGCGGGTGTCGATGCTGCTCGCGAAGCTGCCGCTACCGCCGGTGCCCTCGCCCGGCACACCGATCGATCCGACCGAGGACGATCCCGACGACCATCGCGCACTGCCGACCATGGATGTGCTGCGCACGAAATCCGAACGCGCGCGGATGTATCTGGCCGGGCTGGTCGGTGCCACCACGCTCGTCACCGCGGTCGGCGCGTTGGCTTCCACCGATCCCACCGCCGACAGTCCGTTCTGGCCCGGAATCGCACTCGCGCTGGTCTGCGCGGTGGTGCTGATGTTCCGCAGCCGTACCTATGTCAGCGCGGAACTGGCGGTCGTGCTGCTGGTCGGTGGCGCGGCGATTCTACTGATCCTGACGGTCGGCGCGGCCTTCGTGGTGGAGCAGCCGCTCGCGATCTTCGGCGCGGCCATGGCGATGTTGATCGCCGCGCTGGTGCTGGGCACGGTCGTGCCGAATCAGCAGGCCACCCCGCCGATGCGGCGCGCGGTGGAGCTGCTGGAGTACGCCTTCGTGGCGGCAGTTCTGCCACTGGTGTTCTGGGTGGCCGAGCTCTACACGCTCGTTCGATCCCTCTGAGCCCCGCATGAATCCGAAAATGCTCGGGCAGCGCGTCGTTCGCGTCGCGGCGGTGGCCGCGGTGGTGGGGTTGAGCGCGTCGGTGGGGGTGGGGACCGCGGTGGCGGATCGGCCGCCGCCGATCGTTCCGGGGTTGATGCCCGACGGGCCGCCGATGGGGCCGCCAAACGAAACCGAACAAGCCAGCAATACGCCGTGCGCCAGTACCCAATCCGGTGGCGACGGGCCGACGGTTCCTGATGCGCAACGCGCTCTCGGCATCGACAAGGCGTGGCAGTTCTCCAGGGGCGCAGGGCAACTGGTCGCGGTCATCGATACCGGTGTAGCACCCAATCCTCGGCTGCCCGACTTGATCGGCGGGGGTGACTACGTCTCACATACCGATGGCACCGAAGACTGTGATGCGCACGGAACCTTTGTCGCCGGGATCATCGCGGCGAGTCAGGTCCCCGGGCAAGGGTTCGCAGGTGTCGCTCCCGACGCACGCATTCTCAGCATCCGCCAGTCCTCTTCGCTCTTTCAGCAGAAAGGCAGGAGCCTCCAGAAAGCGCCTGACGAGATGCCGGACGCTTACGGCAGTACCAACACTCTCGCGTGGGCGGTCCGACATGCCGTGGACATGCGTGCCACCGTCATCAATATGTCCTTGACGGCCTGTAAAGCGGTATCCGAGCCGTTCGAGGATCGTGCTCTGGGTGCTGCTGTTCGTTATGCCGTCGAACATGATGTCGTCGTGGTCGCGGCCGCCGGTAACACGGACAAGGACTGCAAGAACGCCAAGAATCCGGTGTTCGATCCGCTGGATCCGACAGCAGATCCGTGGAGCAAGATCGATTACAGCGTCTCGCCGGCACGCTACGACGATTACGTGTTGTCCGTCGGCTCGGTTGATTCGAACGGCCAGGCGTCGAAATTCACCGTTCCGGGCCCATGGTTGGGCGTTGCCGCACCGGGCGAAAATCTCACCTCGCTCGATCCGCATTTCAATGATGCGCAGAGCAAGGGCATGGCGACCGCCAAAGTCGACGCCCAGGGTCGCGCTGAACCGATCACCGGAACAAGTTTCGCCTCACCATATGTCGCAGGTTTGGCGGCGCTGGTGCGATCCCGTTTCCCGGAGCTGAGTGCCCCCGAGGTGATCAAGCGCATAGAGGCCACCGCCCACGCACCGGCGGAGGGCTGGAATCCGAATATCGGCTACGGGATCATCGATCCGGTGGCCGCGCTGACCGATCAGGTTCCGGCGCAACTGCCGCCGAAAGCCCAGCATCCGGTCAAGTCTCGCCAACTCCCGGTACCGGCGAGCGCGCCGGCGCCCGACAACACGGCCCGGAATGTCGCTTTGATCGGTTCGATCGGCACGGGCGTTCTGGTGATACTCGGCGTGCTCATCTCGTTCCCGCTACGACGCAAATTCAACAACAACAAGAACTGACCAGCACGAACAGCGCCCGGAGAGTACATTCTCCGGGTGCTGTTCGAATGCCAGGCGCGGTAGTCGAATCGACCATCGAAATCGGAGCGGCTATCGGCGCCGTTTCGGGTGCTCCCTCGACGGGTCAGCGTCGTCCTCCGAGTCCGAATCGATGACGCCGAGTGCGGCATTGTTCTCCCGCGCCTCATCGTCCACTTCCTCTATGCGGTAACGGATTCGACGGACGCTGTCTGCGTGTTCACCGGCGATGCGCTCGATGTTCTCGGCCCAGTTCATGCCCGCTTCACCTCCGGCTCGGAATCCTCCGCATCCTCCGCGTCCGAATCCGGGGCGTCCGGCAGCGGTGTGGCCTCCGGAAGTTCCGGCCCCGAATCCGCTGCGCGCGAGGGTATGTGGCTGGTGTCGGCGGCGTCGACGAAGTCGGGTCCGTCCGCACGGACCGGTGCGACGTACTGGATCTTCGGCCGGTGTTCCGTCTCGTTCTCCGAGCGCGCGGGCGAACCGTGTCCTCCACCGAGGAACCCACCGGGCGACATCGCGGACGATGCGTTCGGTGTGGCGGCGGCGGTGGGTGACGACACGGGCTGCGCGGCCGGCGCGGGTGTGGTTGTGCCCGGAATCGACTTTCCGTCGTTCGTGGGCGGAACGCCGTTCTGAGGCGCGTTGTTCCGGGCCGTGTCGTCGGGGTGGCCGGCCCCCTCCGTCGGCGCGCTCTGAGCTTGCGAAGTGTCTTGTGCCGGAGGGGTTTCGGATGCGCTGCCGTCCCCGGGCGTAGCCGGGTTGTCGCCCGGCTGCTGCGCACTCGTCGGCTGCTCCGCGGCACCGGGATTGGTGTGATGATCGACGAGCTTGTCGATCTTCTCCGCGGCGTCGACTCCCTCCTTGACCAAGCCTGTGATTCCGTCGGTGCCGACCACCGATTTGAATGCCTCGCCGAAGTCCTTGGCCGTCTCCCCCACGGCCTTCAACGGATCGCCGAGGTGGGTAAGGAGATCGGGGACCTTGCCGGTGATCTGACTCGCGGAGGTCAACACGTTGGAGATGTCACCCGGACGCCATTCACCCACCTTGCCCATATCGGTGCTGGAAGTCGGTGGTTTCGCGGCGGGCTCGGCCGGCGTCTCGCTCGTGGGCTCGGCCGGCGTCTCGCTCGTGGGTTCGGTCGGTGCCGCAGGTTCGGCGGCCGCGACGGGATCGGCTCGACTGGGCGGCGTATCACCGTTCAGCGCCGACACCGGGGTGGCTGTCGGATTCGTGGCGGCCGGATCCGTTCCGTCCGCTTCGGCTGGTGCGGTCGCTGCCGCCGGCGCGTCGGTCGTCAGCGAGGCGGGTGTCACCTGTGGCAGGCCACTGAACAATGCCTGCGTGTTCCCCGGCTGACTTGGCTGCAGCCCGGTGCTCGCGGACGGTTGTCCGTCCGGGCCTTTGTAGGGCGAAGCCCCCAGGCTCTCCAATGCTTTGCCCAGCTGGTCGTACACACCGGTGACCGCGGTGTGAGTGGCATCGGTCAACCCCGTGAACGCCGCGATCTTGCCGTCCAGCGCGGGGACGAATACCCGGTCCAGCCAGTTCTTCGCGTAGGTGGCGGGCTCGTCGGCCGCGCCGATCTCCGGAAGGATGTCGCGCACCTTGGTGCGTTGTTCCTCGGCATCGGACGCGCCGCCGAAACTACCGCCCGCATAGGTGATGACCTTGTCGATCTGGTCGGCAGATTTCCCGGCCAGCGTGGTGGCCGTGGCGAAATCGGTGCGAACCGCGTCGGCCTTGGTGCGTACCACGTTCTCCAACTGCTCGGCCGCCGCCGACAGCGCTTGGGCGACACCGCTCAGGTTGTCATGTTCCTTGCCGACGTCACCGCCCACCCGCTGCACCATCTGCGCGGCGTTGTCCGCGGCGAGCGAACCGTTCCACTGGGAGGGCAGCTCGCCCAGACGAAGCTGCTGGATGCGGATGGCGTCACCGATACTGCCGTCGAGCTCCCGAGTGATCGTGCTGCCGATGGTGCGCAGCGGGTCCACATCCATCCCGCGTTGCTGGTCGTAGCGTGCCGTCAGCGCGACCTCATCGCCACCGGCCGGATTCGCCCCGGTCCAAGCCTTGTACCGGGGTATGAACGTGCTGAAGAAATTCAAGCCGTCTTTACCGGAATCGAGCAGTGTGTCGATCCCCGTGTTCGGCGAATCCCCGCGCCTCATACGCTCACGCTGTTCTGCGCGATGGCAGCGGCCGACCCCAGGTCGATTTCGCCGTTCATGGTCGCGGCCTGTCCGAGCACCGCGCCGGTGTCGTTGACGCAGTTGGCCCACATGAACATTCGCTTCCGCAGGCCGTCCAGACCACTGATGACACGCTCCCCCTGCGAGTGGTAGTCGTGCCCAGCATCGACGGCCGTGAAGCCGTCGACAGTGCGGGAGAACTCGAGAACACTGTCATTCAGTTCGGTTGCCGACTGCTGCAGGTTTGTCGAAATATCCTGCACCACAGGCACATTTATCTTCATAACTTCCCCCCGACGCACGAGTCGGCCGTAACAGGCCGCCCCGCTCGCACCATGTACGTTCCGCAGCGAAGATTACCGCAAATCAACCGAACCACAAGCCCGTAACGGCTTTTCGTGATGCGGCTCGCGCGCAGGCTTCTGTCCGGCGATTCGTCCCTTATAGGTGATATGTCGTTGTCCCGCACGGCAAATCCGTCCAAGATCGACACGCCCACCGTGGGGATGACCCAGTATTTCTGACAGCGGAGGCGGTCGACCCCTCCGCCGCCATACCTCCGAGGGGCAGGAACAACCATGGCAGTAGCCCGCAAACAACGTCTCACGCCGGACCAACGGAATTCGTTCATCGCCGCTCAACTGGGCTGGACGATGGACGCCTTCGACTTCTTTCTCGTCGTCTTCGTCTACGCCGACATCGCCGTCACCTTCGATATGCCGAAGTCCGACGTCGCCTTCATCACCACCGCGACCCTGATCATGCGACCGGTGGGCGCGCTGCTGTTCGGCATCTGGGCCGACCGGGTCGGGCGGCGCATTCCGCTGATGGTCAACGTCGCCTTCTATTCGATCGCCGGGTTCCTGTGCGCCTTCGCACCGAATTTCACTGTCCTGCTGATACTTCGGCTGTTGTACGGCATCGGCATGGGCGGTGAATGGGGGCTCGGCGCGGCACTCGCGATGGAGAAGATCCCGCCGGAACGACGCGGCTTCTTCTCCGGACTGCTGCAGGAGGGGTACTCGTTCGGATATCTGCTCGCCTCACTGGCCTCCCTGCTGGCGATGAACTGGCTGGGACTGTCGTGGCGCTGGCTGTTCGCACTGTCGGTGATTCCGGCGTTGATCATCCTGGTCATCCGCACCCGGGTGGGCGAATCCGAGGCGTGGGAGAGCAGCCGCGAGCAGATGCGGCTCACTCAGACATCGCTGCGAGACGTGCTGATGAATCCGGCGGTCATCCGACGCTTCGCCTATCTGGTACTGCTGATGACCGCGTTCAACTGGATGAGCCACGGCACTCAGGACATCTATCCGACCTTCCTGTCCGCGGTCGACAACGGCGGCGCCGGATTGTCCTCGGCGACCGCGAAATGGATTGCGGTGGTGTACAACATCGGCGCCATCATCGGCGGCCTGGTGTTCGGCAGCCTGTCCCAGAAGTACGGCCGCCGCTACACCGTCATCTTCTGCGCCCTGCTCGGCCTGCCGATCGTCCCACTGTTCGCCTATTCCACGACCGCGGCGATGCTGTGCCTGGGTTCGTTCCTCATGCAGCTGTTCGTGCAGGGCGCCTGGGGCGTGATCCCGGCCCACCTCACCGAACTGTCACCGGATTCGATCCGTGGCTTCTATCCCGGTGTCACCTACCAGCTCGGCAATCTGCTGGCCTCACTCAACCTGCCGATCCAGGAGCGCGTGGCCGAGAGCCACGGCTACCCGTTCGCTCTCGCGGTCACCATCGTGCCGGTCCTGCTGGTCGTGGCGTTGCTGACCTTGATCGGCAAGGAAGCCAAGGGAATTCGCTTCGGCACCGATGCGAGTGCGCTGCCCGAAGTGCCGTCCCGGCCATGAGCCGGGACCGCTAGTTCGGGGACTGCTGCTGGGCGGCCTGGTCCTGCTTGGACTGCACGAGTTGTTTGGCCGGCGCCGGGTCCGGGGCCACGCCGTCGTGGGCGACCATCGCCTCTTGACGGCCGAGCGTCGGACCCGCGGCGAGCAACCCCACGATCTGGTCCGGAGCGAGTTCGGGCTTGGCCTTCTGCGCGTCCATCCCCAGCGCCTTCTGCGACTTCTCATCCTTGATGCCGTAGCGCACACCGGTGTCGGCGATGAAGAACATGCTGTCGCGGCGCTGGCTGTCCGGCTCGATTCCCGTGGTCTGCACGAAGAATCCGGAACCGGGGGTGGAGTAGAAGGCGTCCACATTCTGACCGGAACCGTCGGCCTGTGCCAGCGGTGTGGTCTGGGCGCTGTCGGGGATCGGCAGCGAATAGCCCGTGATCACCGCCAACGACGCGCGTTTACTGCCATCGGTGGCCTTGTCACCCGCACCGGCCACCGGCTTCCAGGACATGCACGCAACGGGCTGATCCTTCGCATCCACGATGGTCGGCGCCTGCACCGGATACTGCTGCACGGGAAGCTCGTTCGACACATCCGGGCCCACGGCCTGGGACTGGTCGATCTCCGGGTTGTCCGAGGTCGAGGTGGTGGAATAACGGATGATGTCGGCGGTCAACGGTGAGATCGGCTGCAAGCCGGTGCCCAGCACCACGTAGAACTGATCCTTGGTGGCCACGTGCACCACATCGCCGATGCGATGGTTGTTCAGCGAATAGGGTGGTACGCCACCAGGATCGACGATCTTGGGCGGCTCGATCGGCAGCACTTCCGGGATGGAGTTGAGCAGACCGGGGCTGATCGGCCGTGGTGTCTTGCCACGGACGCCGAGCGCCTCGGTGACCTTCGGATCGTTCATGTTCACGCGCGCACGCTTGTTGTCGTAGACCAGATAAGCCGCGTCCCGCCCCTGAACCAGCAGCGCCGAATCGGCGCCCAGCTTACCGGCCCTGCTGCCCAGCACCGGATCTCCGGCGACCACGGTGGTGGTCAGATCCTGGCTGCCGTCGTTGGTCAACCCGTCGCAGATCGACCATGCCCGCCCGTTACCGCTGCCGTCGAAATTCAGCGAGGAGGGGGCGCCCGGGATGCCGATCAGCGCACCGCGTGGCTTCTTGGCGAGTTCGGATTCCTTGATGGACACCGCTTTCGCGGGTTCACCGACGGCGAGCCGTGCCGAGGACAGGTTGAGCGCGGGGTGCACGACCCCGTCGATCACGGCGTACACCGCCCCGGAATCCTTGCCGAGCAGGATCTTGTTGTCCCCGATGGCACCCTGCGGGCGCAGCAGCGCCAGCACGCCGCAACCGGCCAGGGCGACGATGCCCAACACCAGTCCGGCGGCGTACGCACGCGATTGCGAGCGCATGGGATCGTGCAGCATCCGCACGTCCCGGCGCACCAGGGCGTGCTCCATCCGCCGGACCAGGAAGCGGTAGCCGCTCACCTGCCAGCGCGTAGTGGGTTTTGAAGGCATGCGTCCTCCCCCGAACAGTGCTCGCGTTCGCCCAACACAGTACAGTTCAGCGGGACTGAAGTTCAGCTCGGCCGTCGATGCATCGGCCGGCACCGGGTACTTGGGGGACGATGATGGCCGAATCCAGCGGTACCGACAGCCGCCCGCTCCTCGGACGAATCTCGCTACCGAACCTGCTGGCCGCGCAGGTACTGGGTTTGGTCGTCGGAATCGCCGTACTCGTCACGGGCCTACCGGGCTGGTACGCGCTGGGCGCGGCGATCGTGGCCGGCCTGCTCATCCTGATCCCGATCGGCAAACGCACCATCGCATCCTGGATCGCCACCGTATGGCGCTATTTCACGCGTCAAGACTACGACCTGGGCGACACCGTCGACTTCCGCGGGCCGGACGGCCGCTCACTGGGCCTGTATTGGGAGGGCAGCCGGGTCGTCGCCGTCGTCGAGGTGCTGCCGCCCCGCGGCGGGCTCACCCGCATCGACCGCAACACCGTGCACGCATCACATCTGCTGCCGCTGCCCGAACTGGCGCAGTGCCTCAGCCAGCACGACATCCTGCTGTCGGGCATCGACATCATCAGCCACGGTCACCGCAGCCGCTCGGGCACGCCCGCCGGCCCGATCTACGAATCGCTGCTCGGGCCGCTACCCGCGACCGCGCACCGAACCGTCTGGCTCGCAATCAGTTTCGACGCCCTGAGCTGCCCGGAAGCCACCTCCCGTCGTGGCGGCGGCACCGAGGGCGCGGGCCGCGCGGTCACCATCGCCACCCAGCGCATCGTGCGGGCACTCGAGGACGCCGACTGCTCCTCACGTGTGCTCACCGCGCCGGAGATCCGCAAGGCCGTGTGGCAGATCAGCGCCGGGGTCGACCCGCGCGAACTGACCCAGCGCTGGCGCTGTGCCGAGCTGGGCAACGGTGTCAACATCGGCGCCGCGGTCGATCCGAAGCAGCTGGGCTCGGATCTGCTGGCGCAACTGTGGGTCGCCCCCTCGCGCGGAACGACCGTGACGGTGCGGCTGCGCCCGGGCACCTCGGCGGAGACGGTGCACATCGGCGCCGCCTGGCGGCTCACCGCGCGCGAACTGCCGGAGAAGACCAAGAGCAAGGGCATGGTGTCGCTGAGCGGCCGCCACCGCCAGAGCCTGCTCGCGCATCTGCCGATCGCCATCCCGGGTATGGACGACACCGTCCCGATGAGTCAGTACCCGATCGACGTCGTGGGTGTGCTGCATCTGCCCTCCTCCGGCTGCGGCCAGCTGATCGGCTCGGACGCGGAGGGCAACGGTGTCGCGGTTCGTCTTGTCGGCCAGGGCATTTCGGCGGTCTACGTGGCCGGCGAGCTGTATCTGGCACAGCAGCTGGTGTTCCGCGCGCTGGCGGTCGGTGAGCGGATCCTGGTCCGTACCGATCGCCCGCAGGCGTGGGAGCAGCTGGTGTCCACCATCGGCAATCCCGAGCGGCTGACCATCGCGGTGGAGACCCATCAGAGCGATGCCGGTTTCACCGCCGCCGTGGTCGACGGTGTTCTCGCACCGGCCCCGCACGCGGGTGTCACCACGATCTACCTGACCGGTGACCCGATGGGCTGGCCGGCCACCAAGCCGGATCTGTCGATCCACCAGCCCGGTGCGATGGGCAACCACGTGGTGATGCGGACCGGTACCGCGCAGGTCGATCTGACGCTGGTCTCGATTCCGCGGGAAACCACCTATATCGGCGATCCCCGGGGCCGCCGCCCGGCACCGCAGCAACAGCCGCAGCCGCAGCCCCGGCGCCGCGCCGCTACCGCACGCCGCTAGTCCGCGAGGCGTATCACCCCGGGTAGGGATCGGCCGCGCGAGCGGCACGCAAATGCCCTGCCCACCAGGACCATTGCCGGAGCAGACGCTGGGCGGCGTCGATCGCGGCGCCGTCCGCGGTCTCGCCGGCGGCGTCGAACTTCCGTTTCGCCTCGTGAAAACTCACGGTCTCGCGGATCGAGACCATGTGCAGTTCCGCGACCACCTGACGCAACTGCTCGACGGCCCGCAGACCGCCCGACAGCCCGCCGTAACTCACAAATCCGATGGGTTTGGCACGCCATTCGCGCTTGCACACATCCAGTGCGGTCTTCAGCGCGGCCGGATAACCGTGGTTGTACTCGGAGGTGACGACGATGAATCCGTCCGCCGCACCGATCCGCCGCCCGTACGCCTCGACCTCCGGGCCGGCGGTCAGATCCACCGGCAGCGGAGTGTGCGCCAGATCGATGACGCCGACGTCGAGACCACCGTCCGCGCGAGCGGTGCGCAGGAACCAGTCGGCCACCACCGGCGCGAACCGCTCGGGCCGGACACTGGCCACGATGACCTCGAGCCGCAACGGATCGTCCATCCGCCCAGCCTAGTCGGCAGCCACGCCACCCGACCCCTGTGCGCGCGGGCCCGACGACATCCGGCACGATGTTCGTCGGCGACGAGCAGGGGACGGGACGGCACCGCGAACCGATCGGGAGGGGACGAAGCGTGATTCTCGGGCACTGGTTGCTGATCGAGACACTCGACGTCCCCGCGACCTGGTCCGTCCTCGCTGTCGACACCACGCCGCGACGCTGGAAATCGTTGGCTCGCACCGTTCCCGCCCGCCTGATGCCGATCCTCACGGCGGCCGCCGTGAGCGGCGAGATCGTGGAACGGCAGCTGCCGAAATCGCGCCACGCCTGGTCCGGTCACCACGCCCGCGCCGTTCCGCTGCCCGGGCCCGACGACCGGGTGCACGCGGTCCAGATGTGGGTGGGGCCGGACACCGCGCCCGCGCCCCCGCCGGTCGCGACCCAGCTGCTCGATACCCGCACCCGCGCGACCGAAGTACGTTCCGCGACGCCGGGACCGGCGTTCCATCGGCGGCGCTCGGTGTGGGTGGGCGCCGAATCCTTCGAATACGTCGAACGTTTCGACGACGCCCTGGATCTGGCCGCCACGGTGGCGCACGGGACACCGGGATCGCGCTGGTGCGGTGAGCTGGTCGTACGCACCGCCGATGGCCTGCGCACCCTGATGATGGCCACCCGCAACGCCACCGACGATCCGAACCTGTGGCGCGGTCTACTGGCCGATATCACCGACAGTATCGCCCCCCAGGCCAAGTCGTTCGAGGCGGCGACGGTGGACACGCTTCTCAGCCGGAACCCCGGGATGTATCTGGTGGTCCTGGACACCGATCGGATCCGGGTGATCCGGTGGATCAGCCCGCCCGTTCCCGGTCTCGACTGGACCGGTGGCACCGATGAGCGTGCACTGCCCCATCCCGCCGATCGCGAGCGAATCATCGCCGCGCGCCACGACATCCGTGCGGGCGCGTCGTCGATCTCGCTGCCGGGGGTGCGACTGGCGGCCGTCGGCGGTGGCTGGATCACCGTCGACGCCGAGGTCTCACCCCTGCCGCACGGACCGGACGGCACCGGGATCCCGCATTTCGCCCTGGCCAGGATCGATCTGCGGAATCGCTGACGGCACCGGCGTCAGGGCAGTTCGAACGGCAGTGTCACACCCTCGTGCACCGCGCAGCGGGCACAGGTCCCCTCCTGCTCGACCGCGGCGACCGCACGCCGCACCAGCGTCTTGAACGGCACCAGATTCCGCTCGAATTCGGCGAATACCGCGGCGGCGCTGACACCTTCACCCGCTTCCAGCCCGGCGTCCAGGTCGGTGACCAGAGCGATTGCGGCATAACACATTTCGAGCTCGCGAGCGAGGACCGCCTCCGGATATCCGGTCATGTTCACCAGTTCCCAGCCCTGTCCGGCGAACCAGCGACTCTCGGCCCGGGTGGAGAAACGGGGGCCCTGCACCACGACCATGGTCGCGGCGTCGTGCAGCGGCAGCTCGGGCACCGCGGAGCTCGTGGCGGCCGAACGCAATTCATCGCAGTAGGGATCGGCGAAGGAGATGTGGATGCCGCCGTTGTCGAAATAGGTCTGATCCCGGCCCGAGGTGCGATCGACCAGCTGATCGGGCACCGCCACGGTGCCGGGTCCCCAGTCGGCGCGCAGACTGCCGACCGCGCACGGCGCGAAGATCCGGCGCACCCCGACCGAGCGCAGCGCCCACATGTTGGCCAGGTACGGCACGGTGTGCGGCGAGTACTCGTGTTTGCGCCCGTGCCGCGGCAGAAACGCGACCCGGCGCCCCTCGACCTCACCGACGGTGATCGGCGCGCTCGGCGCACCGTAGGGCGTATCCACCTCGAGGGTGGTCGCGTCGTCGCCGAAGAAGTCGTAGAAGCCCGTACCGCCGATGATGGCGAGGGCGGGACGGGACAGGGAGCTCATGCCCCCGATTCTCGCGTACCCCGTCACACCGGGTGCAGTCGCCTCGGCCGCGAGGCCGTACCCTGACAACGACGACCGGATACTGTACCCTAGGGGGGTATTAGCGAACCGGGGTGGGAGTGAGGAACAGCCGGTGACCGAGGATCAGGTCGGACACGACCACGCCAGCCACGGCTACATCACAGCCAAGGAGGACTACCTCAAGCGGCTGCGCCGGATCGAGGGTCAGGCGCGTGGCCTGCAGCGCATGGTCGAAGAGGAGAAGTACTGCATCGATATCCTCACCCAGGTCTCGGCCATGACCAAGGCACTGCAGGCGGTCGCGATGGGCCTGCTCGAGGACCACATCAGCCACTGTGTGGTCGATGCCGCGGTACAGGGCGGTCCGGAAGCGGACGCCAAGATCAAAGAGGCCACCGACGCCATCGCCCGGCTGGTCCGCTCCTGAGGCCGGACGCGCCGCGGAGCACCGTCGGCGCCCGGGCGGGATCGCGCGGATCCGGTGGTCCAACCGAATCTCCGACCCCGGCCGGGCGGCCGATCACACGCGGGCGGCGAGTGCGGGGGCCAAGGCGCGCAGCACCCCGATATGGTCCTCGTCGGTGACCTGGATGGCGACCTGGTCCGCCCCCACCTTCAGATGTTCGACCAGCGCGTCGGCGATCTGATCGGCGGTGCCGTGCAGGGCCAGTGCGTCGATCAGCCGATCGCTGCCGGGCGGGGTCAGATCCTCGTCGGCGAAGCCCAGCCGGCGCAGATTCGCGACGTAGTTCCGCAGGTTCAGGTAGAACTCGGTGCGCGGTCGAGCGGTCAGCCGCGCCTGGACCGGATCGGTGTCGAACGAGATCTTGTGCTCGGGGACGAGTAGCGCATCCGGGCCGAGAATTTCGCGGGCCCGCCGAGTGTGCTCTGCGGTCACCAGATACGGCAGGGCACCGGCCGTGCGGTCGGCCGACAATTTCAGGACCCGTGGGCCGAGGGCAGCCAACGCGAGCTGCTGCTTGGGCACCCCGTTCGCGTCGAGGACGTCCACATAGTCGACGAGCGCGTCGTAGGGCTTACGGAAGTCCGAATCCTGCTCGGGATGGCCGGCCCCGAAGCCGAGAATGAACCGACCCGGAAACCGCTGGTCGATGCGATGGAACGACTCCGCCACCTGCGCGGCCGGCGCCGACCAGATATTGACGATGCTCGTCCCGACCGTCAGATTCTCGGTCTCGTCCAGCAACGATTCCACCGCCGGCAACTCCGCGGGCGGCGATCCCCCGAGCCAGAGGGTGCTGTATCCGAGCGTCTCCAGCTCCCGAGCCTGCCCAGGCTCGAAACCGGCGTAGTACCGCCAGACACCGAATTTTCCGATTCCCGTGTTCCGCGCACGTTCAGTCATATCCGGTGCGAACCCGGCCCCGGTACGGACTATTCCGTGAAACGGCGAAGACATGCGACTGCCCGTCCGCATCGATGGCCGGCATCGACACCTCCGGTCGCGAACATTCCGGGCGCATGCGACCCGCACCCGACCGGCCGCGGTGTCAGTCGCCGCAGCACCCTTCCGGACGCGGAACCGTCCGCATCTCGCGGGTTTCCGCATTCCGGGCGGCCAGATCCGCGTCGGCCGGGTAGTCGACGGCGATCAGGCTGAGGCCGTGCGCGGGAGCGACAGTCACCGCACTGGATCGTTCACGTTGCGCGAGAAGGGATTCCACCCATTCCGGGGTGCGGCGCCCCTCCCCTACCGCCAGGACCGCGCCCACCAGGCTGCGGACCATGGACCAGCAGAAGGCGTCGGCGCTCACGTAGGCGGTGAGCATACGGGCGGCCCCGATCTCGGCATCGCCCGCCGAGCCATCGGTCGCCGCCGGTTCGACGGCCGAGACCGCCTCGAAGCCGGCGGCGAAACCATCGATGCGGGGAGCGCCGAGCGTACCGATCGGACTCGTGACCCACTCGAAACGCTGCAGTTCCCGCACCGTGGTGGCGCCCTCCCGGCGCCGGCAGAACGCGGCGAAATCGTGCAGGCCCAACAGCTTTCGCGATGCCACACGCATGGCGTCGAGATCGACCCCCGGGCGGCAAGCGACCACGCTGCGAGCCAGCAGCGGCGGTGCGCCATAGGCAGCGGTGGTCAGCCGGTAGGCGTAGTGGCGGCGGATCGCGGAGAAGCGAGCATCGAACTCCGGCGGTGCCGTGCGAATTCCGGTGACCCGCACATCCTTCGGCAGGAACCGCGCCAGCCGGTGCAGAAGTTTGCCGTAGTCGGGACCGGCGGCGGTGTCGAAGTGGGCGACCTGACCTTCGGCGTGCACGCCCGCGTCGGTACGACCGGCCACCGTCAACTGAATAGGCTCGCGCAGAACCTTGCTCAGCGACTCCTCGAGGACGCCCTGCACGGTGCGCAGGCCGGGCTGACGGGCCCAGCCGGTGAAGTCGGTGCCGTCGTAGGCGATATCGAGCCGTACTCGAACCGCAACCGAGGTTGCCTCCGAATCCTCCACGGTCACAGCAATCTCCTGGCTAATATGAGTGAAGCCCGCCGACCCGGAGGGGACGGCGGGCTCTCTCATGAATTCCCGACGCAGTTGAGAAAGTCCCCGCACGCGGCGGGGACCAGCTCATTCCGCCTTGTCTTCGGCGGGAGCCTCGGCGGACTCCTCGACCTCGGCAGCCTCGGTGGCCTCTTCGGCCTTCGCCTCGGCGGTCTCGGTCTTGGCCTGCTGAGCGGCGACCCGGCGAGCGCGATCGGCCTCGTTGGTCACGGTCTGCTCCCGGACCAGCTCGATGATCGCCATCGGCGCGTTGTCACCCTTGCGGGGGATGGTCTTGATGATGCGGGTGTAGCCACCGTCGCGACCCTCGAACGACGGTCCGATGTTCGCGAAGAGCTCGTGCAGGACATCCTTGTTGCGGATGACCTTGAGCACCTCGCGGCGGTCGGCCAGCGTACCGGCCTTGGCCTTGGTGACCAGCTTCTCGGCGTAGGGGCGCAGCGCCTTGGCCTTGGCCTCGGTGGTCGTGATCCGACCGTGCTCGAAGAGCGCCGTGGCCAGATTGGCGAAGATCGCCTTCTGGTGCGACGCCGACCCGCCGAAGCGAGCACCCTTCTTGGGCTTGGGCATTGGTTGTTCTCCTTTGGGAAGGCCGAACCGGGGCTGGCACCCCGAGTGGCCTAGAGCTGTTCGGTTTCGGCGTAGTCCTGCTCGCCGTTGTCTGCATCGCCGAAGGAGCCGCTGTCACTCCAGGTTCCGGTGGCGGCGTCGTAACCGACGACGCTGGACGGATCGAAGGAGGCCGGGCTGTCCTTCAACGACAGGCCGAGCGAATGCAGCTTGACCTTCACCTCGTCGATGGACTTCTGGCCGAAGTTGCGGATGTCCAGCAGATCCGACTCGGTACGCGCAACCAGCTCGCCGACGGTGTGCACACCCTCGCGCTTGAGGCAGTTGTACGAACGCACGGTGAGGTCCAGGTCCTCGATCGGCAGCGCGAACGAGGCGATGTGATCCGCCTCGGCCGGGCTGGGGCCGATCTCGATACCCTCGGCCTCCACGTTGAGCTCACGCGCCAGGCCGAACAGCTCGACCAGGGTCTTACCGGCCGACGCCAGCGCATCCCGCGGGGAGATCGAGTTCTTGGTCTCGACATCCAGGATGAGCCGGTCGAAGTCGGTGCGCTGCTCGACACGGGTGGCCTCGACCTTGTAGGTCACCTTCAGCACCGGCGAGTAGATCGAATCCACCGGGATCCGGCCGATTTCCGCACCCGAGGCCTTGTTCTGCACGGCGGGGACGTAACCGCGACCACGCTCGACGACGAGCTCGATCTCCAGCTTGCCCTTGTCGTTCAGGGTGGCGATGTGCATATCCGGGTTGTGCACGGTCACACCGGCCGGCGGGACGATGTCACCGGCGGTGACGGTGCCCGGGCCCTGCTTGCGCACGTACATGGTGACCGGCTCGTCCTCTTCGGACGACACGACCAGGCCCTTGAGGTTCAGGATGATGTCGGTGACATCTTCCTTCACACCCGGGACGGTGGTGAACTCGTGCAGCACACCGTCGATGCGGATGCTGGTCACCGCGGCCCCCGGAATCGAGGACAGCAGGGTACGGCGCAGCGAATTGCCGAGGGTGTAACCGAAGCCCGGCTCGAGCGGTTCGATGGTGAACTTCGAGCGGTTCTCGGCCAAGACCTCTTCGGCCAGTGTGGGTCGCTGTGAAATCAGCATGAGGATCTCCTCCTTCAGGGGCGCCCGCTATTTGACGCCCACGAACTGGGGTGTGGGTGAGCATGCCGGGCACGCTCACCCACCAGCAGCACGAACGGCTTACTTCGAGTAGTACTCGACGATGAGCTGTTCGTTCAGCGGCACATCGATCTGCGCGCGCTCCGGAAGCTGGTGGACCAGGATCCGCAGCCGGTTCGGGACGACCTGCAGCCAGCCCGCGTTCGGGCGGTCGCCGATGGTCTCGCGAGCGACCTGGAACGGCAGCGTCGGCAGCGACTTCTCCTTGACATCGATGATGTCGTACTGGGAGACCTGGAAGCTGGGGACGTTGACCTTGCGGTTGTTCACGGTGAAGTGACCGTGCGAGACCAGCTGGCGAGCCTGGCGGCGGGTACGGGCCAGACCGGCGCGGTACACGACGTTGTCCAGCCGGGTCTCGAGCAGACGCAGCAGGTTGTCGCCGGTCTTGCCCTTCTGCCGGTTGGCTTCCTTGTAGTACCGGCTGAACTGCTTCTCCATGATGCCGTAGGTGAAGCGGGCCTTCTGCTTCTCCTGCAGCTGGAGCAGGTACTCGCTCTCCTTGATCCGCGCGCGGCCGTGCTGGCCGGGCGGGTAGGGACGACGCTCGAACGCCTGGTCGCCTCCGACGAGGTCGACACGCAGACGACGCGACTTGCGGGTGATGGGGCCTGTATAACGAGCCATTTTTCGCTAAATCCTTTCCCGCTAGACGCGACGCCGCTTGGGCGGACGGCAGCCGTTGTGCGGCTGCGGGGTGACGTCGGAGATCGTGCCCACCTCGAGGCCGGTGGCCTGCAGCGAGCGGATCGCGGTCTCACGGCCCGAACCCGGACCCTTGACGAACACGTCGACCTTCTTGACGCCGTTCTCCTGCGCCTTGCGGGCAGCGTTCTCGGCAGCGAGCTGCGCGGCGAACGGGGTCGACTTACGCGAACCCTTGAAACCGACGTGACCGGACGAGGCCCACGCGATGACGTTGCCCTCGGGGTCGGTGATCGAGACGATCGTGTTGTTGAACGTGGACTTGATGTGCGCGTGGCCGTGGGGGACGTTCTTCTTGTCCCTGCGACGCGCCTTCTGGGACTTCTTGGGGCCGGAGGCCCGACTCTTAGGAGGCATTCAGCTATCCCTACTTCTTCTTGCCGGCGACGGTCTTCTTCGGACCCTTGCGCGTGCGCGCATTGGTCTTGGTCCGCTGTCCGCGCACCGGCAGGTGGCGGCGATGGCGGATGCCCTGGTAGCAGCCGATCTCGATCTTGCGACGGATGTCGGCCTGCACCTCGCGGCGCAGGTCACCTTCGACCTTGAGATCCGACGCCTCGATGTAATCGCGCAACCGGGTGACGTCGTCGTCGCTGAGATCCTTCGAGCGCAGGTCCGGGCTGACGCCGGTGGCGGCCAGGATCTCGTGGGAACGGGTACGACCGATTCCGAAAATGTAGGTCAGCGCGATCTCCATGCGCTTTTCGCGCGGGAGGTCGACGCCCATCAGACGTGCCATGTGGCAGGTTCCTTAACTGTTGCGGAGGTCTGCTCCCTGTCCGTCCCCTCGAATGGGGCCCCGGCCTCCGTTCCGGGGGTAGGTCACTCGTCCGCCCGGGAGTTCGTTTCCGAACCGCGGGCTCGCCGACGGGCGACTGGCGCTGGGAGGTCTTCTTGATGTGCCAATCCGAACTGCGTTCGGTGCTTGGCTGGTGAACCCCTGCGTCGGGGTACAGCCCAGGACTCAGCCCTGACGCTGCTTGTGACGCAGGTTGTCGCAGATCACCATGACCCGGCCGTTACGGCGGATCACCTTGCACTTCTCGCAGATCTTCTTGACGCTCGGCTGAACCTTCACGTCCGTCCAATCTGGTTGTGGTTCACACAGGGTGCAAACACAGGTGTTCCCCGGCCGTACGACCGGGGCACTTCTCCAGGACCGCGGCCCTGGAAGTCTTCGGGGGTCCGGGGGGCGGAGCCCCGCCGGACGGGGTGTGCGGGTCGTACCCCCACACAACACCAAGTGAATCGAGTTCAGCGAGCGCATCCCGCGAGCGGAGTGCGCCCGCTCGATTCACTTCTCACTTGTAGCGGTAGACGATGCGACCGCGGGACAGGTCGTAGGGCGACAGCTCCACGACCACGCGGTCCTCGGGCAGGATGCGAATGTAGTGCTGACGCATCTTGCCGCTGATGTGCGCGAGAACCTTGTGACCGTTCTCCAGCTCGATGCGGAACATCGCATTGGGCAGCGGCTCGATAACTCGACCCTCGACCTCGATGGCCCCGTCTTTCTTCGCCATATCCTCCGCGATCCCGCTTACGTTGAAACCCGGTGTGGTCTCAACTCTTCGGCTAGCTTGTCACTGCAGTTACCGGTGCACTCCAGTCGACGTGGTGCCATACTCGACATAGGTCACATGCCAACATGCATGTCACATGGGCACGAACAGACGTCGGGTAGATGCACCGCCGACCAAGCTTACCTGCGTGCCTGCGATCCGGCCAAATGCGCCCCTTGCCGCCCGCTTCGAGCCGACTTACCATGCCACCACTCCGGGTCGGACCTCGTCCGCGGACCCGGCCCGTCACCGGGCGGCGAGCGGCCCGCGGCCCGTCAGCGGACCCCAGGCCGCGATCAATCCGATCATCAGCACCAGCGCGATCGTGATCACCGTGAACACCGTGCCCGGCCCGTGGTTGTCCAGCAGCGGCAACAGCAGGAACGGCTGAATCGCGGTGCTGAGTTTCGACAGTGCGTAGGTGGTCCCCGAAGCGGTGCCGCGCACCGTCGTGGGGAACGACTCCGGGAGATAGGTGTGCAGGGCGTTGGAGAAGACGTTGCTGGCCAGGGTGAACAGTCCACCGGAGAGCAGGATCAGCGGCACGCTGGTCGCGAATCCGAAGATCAGTCCGAAGATCGCCATCAGGCCGGCCGAGATCAGCACCAGATATTTGCGCTCGATCCGTTCGATCAGCGGGATCGACAGCATCGAACCGAGCGGATAGCCCAGATAGGTGATGGTGAGATAGCCCAGCGAGTTCACCACCGTGAACCCCTTGTGCTGCAGCACCAGCACCGCGAGCGTGCCGAATCCGTAGTAGCCGAAGACCTGCAGGACCATCACCGCGGAGAACAACAGGGTGCGGCCGCGAACGGGGCGGCGCAGGATCTCGCCGAAGGCGACCTTCCGGGACGACTCGGCAGTGGCCCCGGCGGTGTCCTCGTGCTGGGCCAGCCACTGTGGCGATTCCGGCATGTGGCGGCGGGCGACGAACACCAGCGCCGCCCCGAGGCCACCGAATACGAACAGCCAGCGCCAGCCGTCGGTGCCGAACGGTTCCAGTGGAACCAGCCAGCGGGCCAGGAATCCCACGGTCGGGACGGCACAGAAGCCGATGGTGTAGGCGATCGCGATCATCCGGCCGCGCACCTGCGGCGGCATCACCTCGGACAGATAGGTGTCCGAGACCGTCATCTCCGCGCCGATGCCGAGTCCGGCCAGGACCCGGGTCGCCATCAGGAACCAGACGTTCGGACTGAACGCACCGAGCAGGGTGAAGCCCGCGTACATCCCGATATTGATCATGAACATGCGGCGGCGGCCGAACACATCCGACAGCCGGCCGATGACCAGCGCGCCGAGGAACTGGCCGACGAAGGCGGAGGCGAGGATGCCGCTGAGCTGATAGGTCGACAGATCCAGCTGTTGTTTCAGGACACCGGTGATGGTCCCGGCCAGGAACAGCTCGTACAGATCGAAGAACAGCCCCATGCCGACCAGCGCGACGAGCTTGCGATGTACCGGCCGGACGGGGAGTTCGTCCAGCCGCACCGGCCGGGTTCCGTCGTCCGGGGTGACTGCCATCTCGATACGCTCCCGACCTCGCAACCGAAGGGCAATCGCGGCGTCCGGTCGGTCCGCGATATATCGTTCGACCGTTTTCTCGGCGGGGGGTAGGACGCCCGTCGCGGTCGATGGCCCTCGCGTAAACTACCGGCTGTCCAGAAAATCGGTAACGCAGATCCCAGGGGGACGCCCGTGAGCGTGCGCAGCGAGCGAAATGTGGACGCAGCGCCCTCGAATCCGATCACCACGAGCCGCGGCGAGGCGCTGCCGTGAGCCGTAACAACAACGATCTCCCGATGTTGCCGCCGTGGCTGTCGGAGAGCGAGGTCACCACCACCGGTTACGAGGCTCCGGTCCAGAATCTGCCGCACGAGGAGCTCATCCCCGAGGACAGCGTTTCGCGGCGGTTGTTCTCTCGCAAGACCGACGAGCCCGAGAAGAAGAAGCGCAAGTCCCGGCGCAAGGACAAGGCCGAGGACGCGTCGCAGCCCGAGTCGGCACCGTCGTGGGGGCCGCCGGAATCGGCTGTGCCGCGCGACGAACCGCGGCCGGACGCACCGCGCAACGGTGGCGATCACGGCACCGGCCCGATGGGTCGGCAGCAGCCCGAGGCCTACGGCACGCACGGCGCCGCCACGGAATACCGCCCGGCACCACCGCAGCAGTTCGCGCAGCCGCAGGCGCCGGAACAGCCCTATCCCCCGGCACAACCACCGCTCGCCCCGCAGCAGCAGGCACATCCGCCCGCACCGGCTCCGCTGCGGCCCGCGGACCGGACGCCACCGGATCCCGGGCCGGGTGAACAACTTCCGCCCGCACCGCATCGGCCCGAATCCCGGCCGCCGATTCCGCCTGCCCCGCCACACCCGCCGGAGGGCGGGAGCGAGGACATGACCGTGCGGGTGACCCGGCGACCGGATCTGCCGCCGTCGCCCCCGCAGCCCGCACCCAGCCCGCCCCAGCAGGCCGCGCCCACACCACCACCCCTGCCCGACTGGTCGCAGGCGGCCGCGCCGGAACGATCCGGCCCGCAGCGTCTGGGCGTTCCGGAGCAGTACGGCACGGATTCGGCCGCCGCCCAGCCGATTGCGCGACCGGAGTCGGTGGACCGGCAGTCCCCGCACGGCACGAACGCGTCCGACAGCACGACGGCGCAGGAACCGCCGGCGACCGGCACAGGGTTCGATCAGGCTGCGCACCAGGCCGTTTCGAGTGCGCCCGCTCCGGCGGAGCCCGATGAACGGGCGAACGATGCTCAGACCCCGCCGAACTGGCTGACCGGCAATTCCGGTTCCCCCGTACAACCGCAGACCTCCGCACCGGTACAGCCGGAGCCAGTCGTACCCGACACCCAGGCGCCGTCACTGTCCGATGCTCCGGTACCGCCGCCCTATGCCCCGGCACCGGAATCCGGCTTCCGCCCGGCACATTCCGGTCCGCCGCAGACAGCAGCGATGCCACCGGTGGCCGATGTGGAATCGACGACCGTCGTTCCCCGGGAGATGTCGCAGCCGCACCCGCGGCCCGACCAGGCGCCGGTCTCGAATCCGGTCGGCCGCCAGCAGGATCGGTACCCATCGCCGCCGCCCACCGCGGATGCGCAGTGGCAGGGCGGCGCCCAGGCGCCGCCGAGTACGCCGCCACCGGCACCCGGCCCGGACGCGCAGTGGAACGCGCCACCGCAGCGGCCCGACCAGTACTCCCAGCCCCAGCAGTACGCGCAGCCCAGCCCGTATGCCCAAGGGCCACAGCAGGGTTCGGCCGAGCAATACCAGCAGGGCGCACCGCAGCAGTATCAGAATCCGCAGGCCCAGCAGTATCAGCAAGGCCGGCAATATCAGCAGGGCCCGCAGCAGCAGGCGCAGCAGTATCCGCCGAACGGCCTGGGGCCCGCGCTCGAGGACGTGCCGTTGCGGCGCGCCAAGAAGGCGCCGGGATCGGGCTGGCGACGCGCGGTCCACCACATGTCCGGTGGTGCGATCAATCCGGGCATGTCGGCCGAGGAGATGCGTCTGCAGGAGCTGGTCGCACGCATCCGGCAGCCGGTGCGCGGCGACTACCGGATCGCGACGCTCTCGCTGAAGGGCGGTGTCGGCAAGACGACCACCACCATGGGTATCGGTTCGATCTTCGCCTCGATCCGCGGTGATCGCGTCATCGCGGTGGACGCCAACCCCGACTTCGGCACGCTGTCGCAGCGGGTTCCGCTGCAGACCCGTTCCTCGGTGCGCGATCTGCTGCTGGATCAGTCGCTGATCAGCTACGGCGATGTGCGCCGGCACACCTCACAGGCCACCAGCCGCCTGGAAGTGCTTGCCAGCGAACGTGATCCGGCCGCATCGGAGTCGTTCAGCGAGGACGAGTACCGCCAGGTGCTGCGCGTCCTGCAGCGGTTCTACAACATCATCCTGACCGACTGCGGTACCGGACTGATGCATTCGGCGATGGCCGGTGTCCTCGATCTCGCGCATTCGCTGGTGCTGATCTCGTCCTCGGCCATCGACGGCGCGCGCAGTGCGGCGGCGACCCTGGACTGGTTGTCGCTGCACGGTCACGATCACCTGGTGCGCAACGCCGTCGTGGTGATCAACCTGCCGCGCGAGGGGTCACCGAATGTGGCGATCCAGCATCTGCGGGAGTACTTCCTGGCCCGCTGCCGCGCCGTACACGTGATCCCCTATGACCCGCATCTCGCCGAGGGCGCCGAAATCGATCTGGCCCGGCTGGGCAAGAACACCAAGCGGGCCCTGGTCGAACTCGCGGCGACGGTCGCCGACGACTTCGCCACCGATCACCGTCGCTTGACCGGTTACTGAGCCGAATTCACCGATTCCGAATTCGGCTCGGTGAGCGGTCCGGAGCCCGCCGGACCGCTCACCGAATCGGACTCCGCCGCACCGCGACCGGGTCCTGCCGGTCGCGGATCCAGTGACCGCTACCAGCTCGGCAGGCGCCGCCGGCCGGCGATGACCTCGCGCACGAGATCGTCGTAGCCGTCGGTCAATTCGGCCAGATGATGCCAAGCACCGTGCAGCACCTCGTCATTCGCGTCGAGTGTCACCAGCGCGTGATGGGCGTATACCGATGCCTCGGCCAGCCGATCGATGACCGCGCCGACGGTCTCGGTGTGCAGGGTGGCGCCGGGGCGGTGCTGCTGTGTCACGGTGCGGACGATCCAGTCGTCGATCGCCAGCACCAATTCCATTCGGCGCCTGCGGATCTCGACGATCAGCGCGGACTCCGGATCCGGAGCCGACCCACCGCGTCCGAGCTGGCGTTCGTAGAGGACCGCCAGATCGCGAGCGAACCACAGGATCGGCCCCCCGATCACCCGATGCCCCCGGCACGCTCGTAACAACAGATCCGCACTCGGCAACGGATCCGGCGTCAGAAATTCGATCGCCGTTGATGTTCGAGGTGCGTCGGGCCATGCCACGACCACCATCGGGGACGTCTCCAAACCAGCCACATTGCCTCGCCGTCGTTGCCGTACAGCCTATGGTCAGGACGTTCATTACAATAAACCGCTGAATACTTGTGTCAAGGGTCACACCCCCCTTTACAGCGGCAAGGTAAGCTTTTTTGTCTTGAAGGTACAACCGAGGAGCGAGATGGCCGCCGGTCCGAGGTACCAACGCATCGCCGACCTGCTTCGGGAGGCGATCCGCGACGGCACGTACGCACCCGGTGATCGTCTGCCGAGCCATTCCGACCTGGCCGAGCGGATGCAGGTCTCGATCACGACCACGCGCAATGCGATTCAAGTCCTCGTCGCCGAAAACCTGCTGTTCACAGCGACTTCGCGGGGAACCATCGTGCGCAGCCAGGAAGTGCTGGAATCGGTTGTGACCAACCATGTTCGCCGCGATCGGCCACAGTCGGCGCACGACATCTTCTCCGAGATCGCGCGGACGGCCGGGCGCGAGCCGAGTAAACAGTTCAGCGCGCGGATGGAACCCGCGGACACCGACGTCGCGCACTGGCTCGGCGTGCCGAGGGATGCCTGGGTGGTCTCGCGCACGGTGGTGCAGTACCTGGACAACGAACCGTGGTCGTGGGAGGTCAGCTATTACCCGCGTGATCTCGCCGAGCTCACCGGAATCGACTCACCGCACGATATTCCGGAGGGCACCACGCGGCGACTGGCGGCGCGCGGCTATCCCGAGACCGCCCATCGCGATACCGTCGTCGCCCGGCCGGCCGGCGCCGACGAGGCCGAGGTGCTGGGCGTGGGCACCGGCACCATGCTGCTCGATCATCTACGCATCGGCGCCGGCGGCAACCGCATCATGCGAGCGACCCGGCAACGATCACTGGCCGCGCGCAACCGGCTCGCCTACGAACTCGGAGACGACGAGGGCGCGGACCTCATCCGCAAGACCCTGGGAGCACCGCATCCCCCGGGCAATTCCCATTCCTTCGGTAACTCACTGGTACCCCGCTCACCATGACCATCCGCATCCGTCAGGCCCGCTCGGCCGATCTCGGCACCATCTGCCGATTACGGCTCCAACGCACGGCCTGGCTTGCGGCACGAGGCTCGGACCAGTGGACGCGGCAGGGCCGCGGACTACCGATCGAACGGTTTGCTCGCGAGGTCGCGCGGGCGGTCGCGGCCGAGGAGACCTGGATCGCGGAGGTCGGCGGCGAATCCGCCGGAACCGTCACCGTCAACGAGCACGCGGATCCGGGGCTGTGGTCACACGGTGAACTCGCCGATGCCCTGATCGTGCACTACATGATCGTCGATGTGCGCTTCGCGGGATGCCACGTCGGGCCAGCCCTGCTCGCGCACGCCGCCGAACTGGCCCGCGCCCGGTCCCGCGATTGGGTGCGGCTGGACGCGTGGACCGCCAACACCGGTCTGCACGAGTACTACCGCGCCAACGGCTTCCGGCTGGTGCGGTTCGCCGGGCCGCAGGCCCGCGGGCCGTCGGGTGCCCTGTTCGAACGGCGCAGCGACGCCCGGCTGTGGGCACTGGCCGCACCCGGCGCCGGTCACACCGGCGGCAGGTAGCCGATCTGCACCATCTCGTTGTCCCGGGCGCGCGAGACCAGGGTGCCGCGCCCGGGCGCCAGTCTGGCCGAGCGCACGTCGCCGATGAGCTTGCCCTCGTCCTTGGGCGCCGACATCAGCAGTGCGTCCACCGAGAGATCCTTCATCATGCCGAGCACCTTGTCGTAGAGCGCGCGCGAGGCGCCGCCGGACCGGCGCGCCACGATCAGGTGCACACCGATATCGCGGGCCTGCGGAATGAGTTCCAGCAGCGGCTCCAGCGGATTGCCCGCACCGGTGGCGACCATGTCGTAGTCGTCGACCACGATGTAGATCTCCGGCCCGGCCCACCAGCTGCGATCGCGCAGCTGCTGCGGAGTGATGTGCGAACCCGGAATCCGTTGCCGCAGAAAGGCGGTGACCTCTCGAATCATATCGAACGAGGTCTGGCCCGAGGTCGAATAGCCGGCCAGCTGCTTGCCCTCGAGCACACCGAGCATCGTGCGCCGGTAATCGATCAGGATGACGCGCGCCTGCTCGGCGTTCGAGTTCTCGGTGATGCCGAGCACGATGTTGCGCAGCAGCGTGGTCTTGCCACATTCCACGTCGGCGAAGGCCATCAGATGCGGCTGGGCGGCGAAATCCAGTACCAGCGGGGCCAATTCGTTCTCGCCCAGACCGACCACCACGCGGGTGGCGGTGGCCTGGACACCGTGGCGGGCGGCCTCGGCGAGGACCTCCGCGCGCGGTATCCGCAGCGGCAGCATCCGCACCGCCGGTGCACGCCGATCGCCGTAGAGTCCGGCGAACTGAGTGCGCGCCAGGGCGATACCGTCGGACAGGGTCGCCGGATCGGAATCGGAATCCAGTCGCGGCAGTGCGACCAGCATGTGCAACTTCTCCGGGTTCAGACCGCGCCCGGGCCGGCCCATCGGCACCATGACCGCGGTGCGGCGATCCATTTCGGAATCACTGGGATCACCGAGGCGCAACTCCAGCCGGGTACCGATGAGGTCCTTGATCGCGGCGCGGACCTCACCCCAGCGGGTGGCCGCGATCATCAGGTGGATGCCGTAGGACAGGCCCTGGGCGGCGAGGGCGTTGAACGCGCCCTCCAGGACATCGAATTCGGATCGGATCGTCGCCCAGCCGTCGACGACCAGGAAGACATCGCCGAACAGGTCCTGCGACAACGGATCCGCCGCCCGCTCGGCCGGACCCAGTGTCGCGAGTTCGGCTTTGCGGCGCCGGAATTCGTGGATCGATTCGATCCCCAGTTCGCGGAAGCGCTCCTCGCGCTGATGCAACAGGGTCAGCATCTCCGCGAGGGTGCGGCGGACCCGGTCGATGTCCATGCGCCCGGCCACCGATCCCACGTGCGGAATGTCGGACAGACCGGCCAACGTTCCGCCACCGAAGTCCAGACAGTAGAACTGCACCTGTTCCGGGGTGTGGGTGGCCGCGGCGGCCATGATGATCGAGCGCAGCGTGGTGGACTTACCCGACTGCGGGCCACCGACCACGGCCAGATTTCCCTGTCCCGCGGACAGATCCACGATCAGCACATCGCGGCGCTGCTCGTAGGGCTTGTCGATCACGCCGATCGGCCACCACAACCGGCCGTGCCGATTGGCCGGCGAACGCCAGTCCGGATCGGGCAGCAGCATGTCCACCGACGGCGATTCGTCCAGCGGCGGCAGCCAGACCTCGTGGGCGGGGCGGCCGTGCCCGCGCAGCCGGTCCACGACCACATTGAGCAGTGTCTTGGGCACGGTCTCGGTGGGCATCCCGGGCGAGGACTCCGGTTCCGTCTCGGGCGAACCCGGCGGCGGCGGAAGTTCGGGCAGGCCCACCGGTCCGCGCGCCGGCGCGGCGCCGGCATCGGCCGCGGCGGGGGTGCGGATCTCGACCGGGGCGGCGGTGAACACGACCGGGTCCTGCCCGATCCGGCGCTGGGTGCCGCCGCTGCGGCCGGGTGTGGTGACGCCGGGTGATTCGTAGGCCCCGGAGACGTAGCAGGCGTTGAACCGCAGCGGATCGTCGGCGTCGCTCTTGAGGTAGCCCGACCCCGGCACGCTGGGCAGGTGGTAGGCATCGGTGATGCCGAGGACCGCGCGAGATTCGTTGGCGGAGAATGTGCGCAGACCGATGCGGTAGGACAGGTGCGAGTCCAGACCGCGCAGCTTGTTCTCCTCGAGGCGCTGGGACGCCAGCAGCAGGTGCACGCGCAGTGACCGGCCCAGACGGCCGATCATGACGAACAGATCCGCGAAATCCGGCTTCTGCGAGAGGAGTTCGGAGAACTCGTCGACGATGATGAACAGCGCGGGCAGCGGATCCAGGGGCGCACCCGCGGCGCGGGCCCGCTCGTATTCGGTGACATTGGCGAAGTTGCCGGACGAGCGCAGCAGTTCCTGGCGCCGGGTCATCTCCCCCGAGAGCGCGTCCTTCATGCGGTCGACCAGCGCGATCTCCTCCTCCAGGTTGGTGATCACCGCGGCGACGTGCGCCAGCGACTCCAGCCCGAGGAAGGTGGCACCACCTTTGAAGTCGACCAGCACCATGTTCAGCTGATCGGGTGAGTGCGTCGTCACCATCGACAGCACCAGCGTGCGCAGGAACTCCGACTTACCCGAACCCGTCGCGCCGATACACAATCCGTGCGGACCCATACCGTTCTCGGCGGACTCCTTGATGTCGATCTCGACCGGCGTGCCGTCGGGAGTGATGCCGATGGGCACCCGCAGCCGCTCGCGATCGTTGCGGTGCCGCCACACGGTCCCGGCGTCGATCTGGGCGGCATCGGGAATCTTCAGCAGTTCCATCAGGCCGGGGACCGCGCGGGACTCGTCACCGAGGCTCACGATCTGGGCGGCCGTGGCGACCCGATACCGGGCCAGCGCTCGGGCCAGCGTCTGCGCCTCGGCGATCGTCACCCCGTCGGAGGTGGCGAACTGTTCCACGCCCGCAGCCGATTTCGCGGCCACCGTGCCGTCGGCCACCACCAGTTGCAGTCCGCGCCGCACCGCGAGACCGGCCTGCGGTGCGGTCAGGTCGAGGACGGTCACCGAATCCAGGCCGGCCTCGCTGACGATGCGCTCGGTGCCGCTGACGAATCCGTCGTCGATGATCACCAGCAGGTGGATCCGGCCGGCGGTGGGCTGTGCGTTGCGCATGAACCGGCCGCGCTCGAGCAGTTCGCCCGACATCGTGGTCTCCAGTTCGGCCAGCGACCGATACATCATCCGGGCCGCGCCCATCCCGTCCCGATCGCTCGGATGTTGCAGGTGCGGTAACCATTTCGCCCATGACCAGGCCTCGGTGTCCGGATCAGCGCAGATGATCGCGACCGCGGCGTGGTCGGGTCCGTGGAAGGTCACGTACTCCATCAGCATGGCGCGCACCAGCATGCGGGTCTCGGCCGGCCGGCCCTCGAAGTTGATCGCCGGGAACGCCCGCAGCGACAGCGCCGTGGGCAGGCCGTGCACCACCGAATGGGTGCGCACGAAACGGCGCAACGCCACGGTCGACACCGGCTCCAGATCCTCGAGCGGGCCGGTTTCCGGCCGGGCCAGTTTGGTGGCGAGCCGGTGACTGCCGATGCCCACCCGCACGTGACCGAAATCGGGATCGTTGGGGCGGCGTTCCCACATCCGGCGGGTACCGGCCACCGCGCGCAGATCCGAGGGTTCGGGATGACTCCAGATCAGCGACTGCATCTGCGACCCACCGGTTTTGCGCACATCGCGACGAACCTGATCGAGGTAGCGGAAGTAGTCCTTGCGTTCCTCGTTCAGCTCGGCGGCGCGCTTGGGGCCGCCGCTGCCGCGCATACCCGCCATCATGCCGACCATCGACATCAGCATCATCATCGGGAACATCAGCATGAAGGGGTTGGCGAGCAGATTGCGCCCCATCATCACCATCATCGCGATCATGCCCACGACCGCGACCACCATCACCACGGGCATGAGGCGCATCAGCAGTGCGGGTGGCACCGGGCGCGGAATCTCCGGCGGGGCGGTCAGGGCGACCTCGCCACCCGGTGCGCGCGGCGGGGCGATACGCGGTCGGCGCACGAAACCGTCGGTGGACATAGACCTACACCTCTCCAGGCGAGTCGGTCCCGGCAGGGCCCGAAGATGTCGAAATCTGTTCCGGTGAGGCGATTCCCGCCTCGCCCAGGAAGCCGTCGGCCGCATCACCGCCGCCCCGATCGGGCCGCGCGCGGCGGTACGGCAGCGCGGCCGCCCATCCGATGACGAGCAGCGCGAGCAGGGCGACCGAACCGATCACCGCCACCCGGCGCGGCACCGGATCGGGTCCGCGATCGACTGCCGGCGGTGCGATGGCCCGCGGGACCGCGGCGGTCTGCCCCGTCGCCGGCGGTAGTTGCGCGGTGAGCGCGGCCAGCGGATCGATCAGGCCGAAGCCGACCCGATCATCGCGGCCGGCGCCGGGATTGTGTGCGGTCCGCTCGATCCGATCGATCACCTGCGCCGCGGTCAGATCGGGAAATCTGCTGCGTACCAGGGCCGCCAGTCCGGAGACGAAAGCGGCCGAGAAGCTGGTGCCGTCGATGGTCAGTGGGCCCTCGTCACCGTGTTCGGTGTCGACCAGACCCGTCCCGCCCGGTGTGCTGTCGAGGGAGATGATGTTGCGTCCGGGCGCGGCGACGCCCACCCACGGGCCGTGGATCGAGAACGGTGAGGTACCACCGTCGGGATCGGTCGAGGCGACCGACAGGACATACGGGGAGAACCAGGCCGGGCTGATGACGGTGGCCACCCCGTTCCAGCCGCTGGTTTCGTTCTGGGTCGAGCAGGCCGCCTGGTCGAGATTGCCGGCCGCCGCGACCACGACGACGTTGCGATCGGCCGCATACTCGACCGCGGCCCCCAGCGCCGCGTCCGCGGTACCGGAACCGGCTGTGCTGCAGGAGACTTCGGAGATGTTGATGACCGTGGCGCCCATGTCGACCGCGCGCACCACGGCCGCTGCCATGGTGAGCACGTCACCGTATCCACCGGCGGCGACCTTGCCGGTGTCGTCGCCGCGGCGGTTCTTCGCCTCGTACTGCAGGCTCAGCTGGCGGATGGCGAGGATCTGCGCGTCCGGAGCCACGCCGGAAAAGGCGTCCGACGCACCGGGGTGGGCGGCGATCAATCCGGCGACCAGGGTGCCGTGCCCATCGCAGTCCTCGGTGCCGTCACCGGCGGTGACGAAATCACCGCCGGGCAGCAGATCCGGCAGCCGGGGATGGCGATTGACCCCGGTGTCGATGACGGCGACCCGCTGACCGGCACCACGGCTGAACTTCCAGGCCCGGTCCAGATCGAGAATCCGTTGCGGCAGCGGCGTATCCCGCGGGATCGAACCGCTGAGGTACGGCTCCGCGCAGATCGCGCGCTTCTCGGTCTCGTCCGGCGGCCCGTTCTTCGCGTTGACGGCCTGTGCCTGTCCGAGCGCACCGTCGTCGATCGCGGGCGGGGCGATCGCCGCGGCGGGACCCGACCCGAACATCACCGCCGGGCCCGCACCGAGTACCGCCGTGCCGAGTACCGCACCGGCCGCGATCACCCGCAGCCCGCGAGCCGCTGTTCCGTTGCGCACCACAGTCATCGCCCGATCAGATGTTCCGCGCGGCCGAGTAGACGTCCATCAGCCACAGCGACAGCGGCACGATCGCGATGATCAGCAGATATTCGACGATCTCGATGGCGCGCCGCGCAACCGGGGAGACATCCGCACGGGGACCGAGCACGCCGAAGGCGAGTACCGCGGCGGCCACGACCAGCAGCAGCCCCGCCCCCACGGACCGCCAATCCTGCTGGGCGACAGCCGCCGCGGCCGTCACCGCCAGTGCCACCACGGTGCCGCCGGCGATCATCGTCGACGCCTGGGTGAGATCGGCGTACGCGCGGCCGCGCAGGCACAGCACCACCGCGGTGATCGCGGCCAGCGCCAATCCCGGCCAGGACGCGTCCCCCAGCGGATCGGCGCCCAGTACCGCACCGAATCCCGCGGCGAGGGTGGCGCCGACGAGAATTCCGGACTGGTACTGGTTGGCGGCACGGGCCCGGCGCTCGAGTCCCGCCGCCGAGGGCAGCGCGGTCGCGCCGATGACACCGATATCGGCGATGGTGGGGCGCGGTTCGTGGTCGGTGGGGTCGATGGCACCGCCCGCGGTCGGGACCGGCGGCACCGGCAGTCGCGCGGCCGCGACGGCGGCCCGCGGAGCCATCGTGATCAGTACCAGGCCGACGATCAGCGCACCGACGGCGATCTTCGGAATGTCGAAGTCCCACACCATCCGTACCGCGGCGGCCACCGCGACGATGGCGGCACCGGTGACCACCGCGGCGACCACCAGCGCCCCCGCCCGGGTCGCCGAGTACAGCGCCAGCGCCACCACCAGCGCCGCCACCGCGGAGAACAGTAGATGTGGCGACCCCACCCAGCCGGGTGTGAGCAGTCCCGCACTCGATCCCAGCAGCGCGATCGCGTACAGCGACAACACGATCGCCGTCACCCGTTCGGCGGGATAGCGGCGCGCGACGATCACCGTGGCACCAGCGGCGAGCAGACCCGCGCCGAGTGCGATGAAGCCGTTCAGTACGCCGGTTCCCTTGCCGGTCAACAGAACCGCCACCGCGATGATCACAGCGATCAGCCCGGCACCCAGGCCCATTCGCCGTGCCGCCGCGGGCGACCAGCCGGTTCCGGACTCGGCCGTGAGTCGCGAGACCGCGTCGATCACATCGTCGAACAGCGCGGGCGCTTCCTTGGCGGTCACCGAGCGCATCACCAGCAAATCACCGTCGAAAACCTCTGCGTCGGTGAGGGACTGGTGCGGCGGGATCGGATCGCGACCGATGCGGGCCAGCGTCCAGTGCTGGGCGCGCACGGGCGCGCCCTCGTCATGTTCGGTCAGGTCGGGGTTGCGGGAATCGATCAGCTCGACCAGGTCGGTGATGTACGCCGCGACCGGCACGGTCGCGGGCAGGCCCACATCGAGTTGAGTATTTCCGCCGATCACCGACACTCGGCACAATTCCGGGTCAACGGCCCCCACGCCGCTGCTCGACGACTCGGTCACGGATTACAGAACTCCCTACGATTTTCGTCGCTGTCTTGCGACCATTCAAACTTATCCGAGATCGGCCGTTACGGCAGCCGGTATGCTGAGCGAGAATTAGCACATTCACGCGTTTAGGGGACTGTCCGTATGACCGGCAACCGCCAAGCACAACGCGCCTTCGATGCCGGTGTTTTGTCATTGGGTATCGCTATCGACGGCCAGGAATCCACGCCCGATCTCGAATATGCGAAGCTCGCGTTCCAGCGCGCCACCGAGTGGGATCCGGGTATGTGCGACGCCTGGCTGGGCCGGGCCGCGGCCGGGGAGGTCACCTCCGAGGTGGTGTTCAACCTCTACCGGACCAGCGACTCCACCCTGTTCCGCGAGCAGCGCCGCCTCGGTCTGGGGCCGCGGCAGCTGGCCGGGCGCTTCGTCGTGGGCCAGTACATCGACTATCCGCTGGCCGGATACACCGAGATCTGGCTGGCGCAGGCCACACAGCTGATCGCCGCGGGCGACCACGACGAGGCCGAGCAGGTGCTGTCCGAGCTGGCCCGGCATCGCGCGGGGCTGCTGTCACAGCCGGATCAGGACCTCGACGACCGGATCTGCCAGTACGTTCGCGGTCTGCTGCACTACACCACGCAGCGCTGGCCGGATGTGATGACGGTACTGGCCGGTTCCGCGGAGTGGGCGGACCCGTTCCTCGCCGCGGGCGCGCACGTCATGGTCGGCACCGCCTGCGCCCAGCTGGGGCTGTTCGGCGAGGCCATCCGCCGGATGGAGGCCGCCGAGAACGGCCCGATCCCGGCCGCGGCGACCACGGCCCGGTTCTGCCGTGGACTGTGCCTGCGGGAGATGGGCCGTGAGGACGAGGCGCAGGCGCTGTTCGAGAAGGTGTTCTCCGAGGCGCCGGACTTCGAGTCGAATACGCAGGCCATGCGGGATCGCAAGTACCGGCTGACGGTCACCAGCAAGGAGCTCATCGACGCGCGCACCGACCGCTGGGATCCGGCCTCCGCGCCCACCGCCGAGCAGGTCGAGGACTCCGAGCGGGGCGACCGGGCCAAGCGCCTGCTCGAGGTGGCCCGCGCGGAGCTGGACGAGCAGATCGGACTGACCGCGGTGAAAACTCAGGTCGCCAAACTCCAGGCCACCGCACAATTGGCGAAGATCCGGGCCGAGAAAGGAATGTCCAGCGCGCCACGCGGACAACACCTCGCGTTCACCGGCCCGCCAGGAACCGGTAAGACGACGATTGCCCGCGTGGTGGCAAAAATTTACTGCGGGTTGGGTTTGTTGAAAACCGATCGACTGGTAGAGGTGAAGCGTTCGGATTTCGTCGGTGAACATTTGGGAAGCACCGCGATAAAAACAAATAAATTGATAGATTCCGCAATGGACGGTGTGCTGTTCGTCGACGAGGCGTACACGCTCATTCAGGCCGGCCTGTCCGGCGGTGACGCCTTCGGCCGCGAGGCCGTGGACACGCTGCTGGCACGGATGGAGAACGACCGCGACCGGCTGATCGTGATCATCGCCGGATACGACGGCGAGATCGACCGTTTCCTCGCCTCCAACGACGGTCTGGCATCCCGCTTCGCCAAGCGGGTCAAGTTCGACTCCTACACCCCCGAGGAGCTGAGCCGGATCGGTCAGTTCATTGCCAGCAAACGGGATTCGGAGGTCGCCGAGGACGCGCTGGGCCTGTTGGCCGCCGCGTGCGGTGAGCTCTACGCGCGCGACGTGGTGGACCAGAGCGGGGAGCAGCGACGCGCGGTCGACCTGGCCGGTAACGGCCGGTTCATCCGCAATGTGATCGAGGCCGCCGAGGAGGAGCGCGAATTCCGGCTGGCCACAGACGAGTCCATCGATCTGTCGGCGGTCGACGAGACGGTGCTGATGCGGATCGAGGGCGCCGACATGGCCAAGGCCCTCGACGGCGTGCTCGGCGGATTGCGCTGAGCCACAGCACGAAACGCCACAGCACGTGAAACCGGCCGCTCGGGGGCGGCCGGGTTTCTCGTCTCAGTTCTTCCCCGGCGGCGGGATCGGCCGGGCGCAGGCCGTGGCGCCGGCACCGGAGTCGGGACACTGCGGCAGGCTGTCGTGGCTCATGAGGGCGTCCTGCCGCGACAGTGACGGCCCCGCCGACAGCGCCGCCACGATCGGCTTGGGCGCCGGCTTCGCGAGCTTCGGCAGACCCAGCACCTTCGCGGTATCGGCATCCGGTATGCCGTACCGAATCCCGTTGTCACCCACGAAGAACAGCGCCCCGTTGCTCACCGCCCCCGGTTCCGCGCCGACCGATCGCACGAATTCACCGGTACCGGGACGCAGATACACGCCGTCGATCCGGTCGCCGTTACCGTCCGCCGTCGCCGGGACGACCGGCGCCGCGTCCGAGGGCAGCGGGAGCGCGCGGCCCGCGAGCACACCCACCGTCGCACGGGCATCGTCCTCGGCGCGGGTCCACGACAGACAGACCACCGGATCGACGTCGGGGGCCAGCACCACCGGAACCTGCTGCGGGAAATCGTCGATCGGCAGCCGGTGCAGCACCGGAACCCCGACGATACGATCCGGCGGCACGGTCGTAATATCGTTCATCCCTTGGGAATTCGCATCCCGGATGACACCCGCGGCGAACGGTGTCACCCGCTGTACCCCGTCGGCGAGGACGACATACAGCTCATCGGCATCCACCCCGTGTACGCGGATCACACCGCCGATCGGGACATCGGCCAACGCGCCGGGTCCGGGTGTGCCGTGCCGGTCGATCTCCGGAACAGCCAGCGCCGGTACGGGTTCGGTGGCATCGAGCAATGCGCCGCCGATCGGACGCGGGCGCTGGTCGCGCAGTCCGAGCGAACGGATCAGCACCGAATCGTTCGGGTCGATCTCGGCGCGCTTGCCGTCGTAGATCAGAAAGGTCTTGCCGCCGTGGGTGGCCAGCACGGCCTGATCCGCACGTACCGGCACCGCGTGGGTACCGCCCGGCGGGTTGTCCAGCGAGCCGGCGATGACGGTCGTGAGCGGACCCGTGACGGCCCCCGCCCGTCCCGTCGAGGGCGGTAGCAGATCGTCACACATCGTCCAGGTGGAGCGCTTGGGATCACCCGATCCGGGCAGCGCACCCGGTGCCCCCGGGATCCCGAGCAGTGGGCCGCGTGGCTCGGTGAGCTTACTGTCCTTGACCGACGACGGTGATGAGGCGGCGCCGGTGATCAGGCGCGCCGAGGCCAGATTCAGCGCCGGATGCAGCGTCCCGTCCACGAGGACGTACAGCGCGCCGGAGTCCTTGCCCATCACGATCTTCGAGTCGCCGACGGACCCCTGCGGATGCAGGAACCCCAGGATGGCCGCACCCGCCACGCCGAGCAACCCCAGCACCGCGCCGATGATCAGGGAGCGGAACTGCGTACGCATGGGGTCGTGCAGCATCCGGATGTCCTGGCGCACCAGCGCGTGCTCGTAGCGCTTCAGCAGGAACCGGTATCCGTTGACTTGGGCACGGGTGGTCAACTGTGCCGGCACAACCGCCTCCGAAATTCCGATAGCCCTCGTTCGACCGCACGAACCGCGTACGGCCGCGCCTCGACAGACTAGCGAAGCGCCGTGAGTTCGGTCCATTATGTGCGCATGAACTCCACCGCGCGCGGAGAAACAGCAACAGCGCCCGAAAACGCTGGATCAGACCTCTCCGAAAATTCGCGAAGCGCACCGAAATTACGTTCCACGGAATATTGGCTCTTTCGCTTCTTTCCTCTGCACCTGACGCTTCCTGCGCTGGTCACGGCCGCCGTGAGCGCCTTCGCGGCAAGGGTTTTCACACCACTGTGGTGGGTTCCGATGGTGGCCGGAACTGTGGTGGCGGTAGTCCTTCTCACTCCGATTCGCGGCACGTCTCTCGCGCAATCTCTGGCTCGCGGAATCACATTTCGTTGGCAATTGTTTCGTCATCGTTCCTCCTCCGTTCAACATTCGCCGTTCAATGTTCCACTGCCCGAGGGCGGAAGTTATGGAATGCGATGGGACGGCGATCGGCTGATCACCATGTTGCGTATCGACGCACAACCGCGGACGGTGACCCGGTTGAGTCCCAGCGGCCTGCTCGGCGACGACATGCTGCCGCTCGCGGAGATCGCGCGCTGCCTCGATCAGTTCGACATCCGGCTGGCCGCCATCGATGTGATCAGCACGGGTTCACGCAGCGCCGGTACGGGCGCGGTGGCCCGGTCCTACGAGAGCATCCTGGGACCGCTTCCGGCCGTGGCGCATCGGACGGTATGGGTCGTGCTGCGGCTGGATCCGCTCGCCAATGCCACGGCGGTGGACCGGCGCGGAGGTGGTGCGGAAGGCACCCTGCGCTCGGCCGTCGTGGCGACCCGGCGCGTGGCGAACCGATTGGCCGCACACGGCCTCTCGGCCGTCGCGCTCTCGTCGACCGAGATGAACCAGGCCGTCGCTCAGCTCACCCTGGGCGCCGCACCGGAGGAGTTCGTCGAGACCACGGACAGCGTGACGCACAACGGCTTTCACCACACCACCTATCGCATGACGCCGGAGGCACTGGGATCACGCGGCATCGCCGCGGTGTGGTCGACGCCGACAGTGACCTCGACGATCACCGTCCGGCTGCAGCGCATACCTGACTCCGGCAGCGATACCGGCGCGATCGCGGTGACCGCCACCGCCCGCTTCGCGACCCGCGACACCCCGTGCCGCGTCCGCGCGGCCGGTCTGCGCCCACTGCCCGGAAAACAGCGGCGCGCACTGCTTTTCAGTCTCCCCCTGGGTACCGGGGTTCCGGCGCTGCCACTGGACAGCTATCTCGGGCCGCCGGACGCACTCGACGAGGTGCCGATGCCGATCGCCGGATGCGGACAGCTGATCGGCGCGGACAGTTCCGGACAGGGCGTGGCACTTCCCCTGGTGAGCGGGCATGTGCGCCGGGTGGAGATCATCGGCTCCCCGCTGGTCGCCAAACAGGTCATCCTGCGCGCCATCGCGCTGGGCGCGAACGTCGTCGTGCACACGAACCGGCACGACGAATGGCGCCCGATGGTCGGCTACGTCGACATGCCACAGGCACTGACCCTGGCCACCTGGTCCGCCGGCTCACAGCAATCCGGTTCGTATCGGCTCGCGACCCTGGTCGTCTTCGACGGCATCGCACCGAGCGGGCACCACTCCGACGCCACGGTGATGGTGCTGCGCCAGAACGGTCCCGCGACAGACGGATTCGAACCCGACGTCACCCTGATCGAGGACCCGGGGACCGCCAACCTCGTCACCGTGCGCACCGAGTCCGGGGAGACCAGCGTGTACATGGTGGCGACACCGGAGGAATTGCGGTACGTGGGCGCACATCCGGGCGTTCCGGCCTGAGTCGTGCCCGGCGGACAGCGAACGGGCCCGTCCGATCTGGGACAGCGGACGGGCCCGTTCGTGTTGCGGGAGTGGCGGATCAGCCGCCGAATCCCTGTGAGACGACCTTGTCGGCCGCCGACGCGTTGTTCATCGCCTGCTGGACTGCCTTGGACAGGCGGGCGATCTTGCCCATCGTGGTGTCGGGGCCGTTCTCGTCGTTGATGTCGCCGAACTCCTGGTCCCACTTCTTCTTCGAGTTCTGGAACGCCTCGAGACCGGCGTTGCCCTCCCAGGACTGGGCGAGCTTGCCCGCGCAGGTCTGCAGGTTCTCCGCCTCGGACCGCAGATCCTTGTGGAAACCGTCCAGCAGGTCGGAGAGCTCCTGCAGAACTTGCCTTTCGTAAAGCATGTCAACGCCTTTCGTGGATGTGGTGGTGGGCCGACCTCAGGAGCCCAGGTTGGTCATGCCGCCGGTCTGCGAGACGAGAGTGCGGAACTCGTTCTCGTTCTCGTTCTCCAGACCGGTGTAGGTCTTGTTACCGTGGCCGACTTCCGCGGTCAGCTCGTCCAGGATCTTGTTCAGCCGGGCGGCCTCTTCGTCCCAGTCGCCGGCGGCCTTGTTGCACGCGTCGAACGCGGAACCCTGCCAGCCGCGCTTGGCCGAGTCGACCGCCTCGGTCACGCGGGAGATGGTGGCGCGGATCTGATCGACCGAGTTGCCCATATCGGTCTGCGCGGTACTGGTGGACTGTGCATCATTACTGACTCTTGCCGTTTCGGACATCGGATGCCCCTCTCTGTGTTTCGAACTGATACCGATGGTCGGTCATATGAGTGGTCTCGTCGTACAAGCGATCACTGTCACGGAGTCACGTTCTTCGCCGTGCAGCCGCCGGACGCATAGCGCGCTAGGGCATCCACCTTCCCCCGGGCAAGGTTCCGATCAGTGCCGTAATCGCCTGTGCGACACGATGATCGGATCCCGGCGTGAAGGTGGACCAGACCCGCAGGTCCGGTGCGGCACCCGGGATGGCCGCGATCCGGCCCCGGGCGGTGTCGTACACCGCCACGGCACCGGAAGATCTGGTGGTTCTGCCGTCGGCGTGCGCGTAGGCGACGATCTCGGCGTGGGCGTGGCACTGCGACATCGCCATCCCGAACTCGATCGCCGCCCGCTCCTCCACCTCGAGGCCGTGCAGCGCCTCGGCGAACTCCGTCGACCGCGCGGCCGCGTCGATCCGCGCGGACAACTCCTCGGCGGTGGAACTGAAACTCGCGATATCCGCCGGTTGCGCGGGACCGAGCGCGTCCAGGATCGGCCGGGCCAGAGCGGCACCGTTCTCATCGGCCCAGATCGTCCGGACCTCGATGTCGTCACCGATCCGGACAGCGGCCGCGTGCCTTGCGCCGCGCCGCGCCACGCAGACCCGCCGCACCCCGGATGCGGTGACGATCCGCGCCGCCAGCTCGCACTCGGGCTGGGCCAGGATCGACAGCGCCGCACCGAGATCCGGCTCGACATCGTCATAGCCGTCCACGAGCCCCGCACCGCGCAATCCACGCAGGGCGTCGGCCCGCGCTGTGGTGAAGGTGTCGATCGAATCCTGTCGCGGACCGACCTCGAGCACCAGCGGCAGTGTCTGGACACCGAGCAGTTCGGAGACGGCCAGGACGGCGTCGTTGGTCAGGGTCGCCATGCGCTCTCCTTACGCCGGATCGCCGGTTCCGGGCGCGGGGGCGAGGGCCTCGACACCGCCGAGAACCGGTGGTACCGCGGCCAATCCGGCGGCGATCTCGAATTCACCGACGGCGGGCCCATCCGTCGCGGCCGCGCGAGCCGTGTGCTCCTCCTCGCTCTGCGCGGCGGCGCCGGCCGGTCCCGCCGCCGCGGGCACCGCCTGGTTCGCCGCCACTCCGCTTGCGGCCGTCGAGGAAGGCACCGCGGTGAACTCGGAGGCCTGCGCCACCCGGGCGACCGTCTGCATCCGGGCGCCGGTGAGCGCGCGCGGCATCGTGAAGGCCGCCGGAATCGGCATGGCGGGCACAGCGGGCGCGACCGGCATCGAGGTGGCCGATTCGGCGGCCGCCGCGGCCCGCTCACCCGCCAGCGCGTCGGCGGTGGCCAGTGCCGGTGGCGCGACCTGCTGCCACGGCACCGCCAGGGGTTCGGTGGCGGCCTCGTAGGTCCGCATCACCCGGGCCGCGCCGGATTTGGCGACGTCCTGGTCGGCGCTGATATCGGCGGCGACACCGACGATCGGTGCGCCCAGGGCGGCACCCACCGCTTGCACGGCGTGCACGGCCTGTTCCAGCGCCGCGATCTCGTCGACGTGCGGCATCGCCAGCCGGGCGACCTCGTAGGCGGCGGCCTGCTCGCTCGCGTGGATGGCATTGCGCCCGGCGGCGGTCGCGGCATCGGACAGCCAATCCCGCATCCGCGCAATGCGTTCCACGACGTCGTCACTGTGCTCGGACTGCCAGTGTCCCCGGATCTCGGACACGATCCGGTCGTAATCCGCTACGGCGGCGCCGAAATTCACCGCCAGCCGGCCCCACGCCGCGGCGGCCTCGGCCATCGGCACCGAGCCCGGACCGGTGGTCAGTTCGCGGGCCAGCCGTTCGGTCGGCCTGGCCTCCCAGACCACACCGGTGAATCCGTCACTCGGCGGTTCGACCATATCGTCGCGCCCGATCAGGCCGAGGCGCCGAGGTCGGCGGCGTTCTCGGCATCCATCCGCGTCAGCCCGCGTGCCTGCGCCCGCAGGGTCGCGGCCAGTTTGCGCAGCTCCCGCACGCCCAGACCGCCCGACGAGTCGAACGACACGCCCACTTCGGTCAGGGTGGCGGCCGCACGACGGGACACCTCGTCGACGCCGGGGGCATCGATCGTCAGCGCCGGGGCGTCCGCTTGCAGCCCCGCCTCCAGACGGTCGGCGAGCGCATCGAGATCGGCGGCGGTGCGTGCCGCGACTACAGGATCGAATTCCATCACGAACTCCTAGAGGGTGAGGGCCTTGTCCGGCGGTTCGGTGTCCGGTGTGGTGGTGACCGCGTCCGCGGCGCCGACGACGGGGAGGGAAACTCCGGCGATATCGCCCACGACGTCGTTTCCGTGTGCGGCGTTGACGAGCTGGCCGCGCACCGCGTCGGTCGTGCTGGAATCCGAAGCCGCGCGCGCCATTCCGGCCGCGCCGGCCCCCGGGGTCATCGGCATCATGCCCGGGTTGGCGGTGCCGGAGGAGGCGACCGCGCTCTCGGCGCTCGCCGACGCGACCGCTTCGGTCATGATCGACGGAGTCCGTGCGGCCTGTAATGGCGACGACATCTCGGGAACTCCGGCCGCCGGGGCGCCGGGACCGCCGGCGCCACCGCCACCCGGAGCGGCCGCGGGAGCACCACCGGCCGGAGCGGAGGTGGCGATCGGCTCGGCCGTGTGGCCGGTGAGTGAGGTCGCGGCCCGCGCTCCGATCCCGCCCACCGCCGACAGCGACTGCACCATCTGCAATGCCTGCGAAATGTATTGCACGGCACCACTGCTGGATTCGGTGCCACCCGAGGCAGTGGTCGCGAGCGACAGGCCCGAGGTGGCGTCGCCACTGAGCGCGGGGGTGGTACGGGCCACCGGCGTCACCGAACCCTTCGGCATCGCGATCTTGCTCGCGGAGAGCTTCGAGACTCCGTGCGGCACATTGGTGATCTTCACCTTCTGCCCGCTCTGTGCCATCTTCGCGCTGTGTGCGCCGAGTTCGACCCGGGTCTTGGTGACCACACCGAGCGCCTCCGCCAGCGTCTGCGCCGACATCGCCAGCACGAACACCTGCCCCGGCGGGGTCACGATGAACGGGGCCGCCGCCGCGAGAGTGGTCAGGTAGTGGGAGGTGATGCCCGTCATCAGGGCATTTCCCGTGAATACGCTGCCGGCCGCGGCCGTGGTGCCCAGCGACATCTGCGCGCCCTGCCCCGAGACCGCGGTCCCGTCGGCGGCAGCTCGGGTGGACTTGCTCGCCGCGGACAGCGCGCCCGCGCCCTGCCAGGCCGTCATCGCCAGCTGCATCGCGGTGGAGCCCAGCTGGACCACGGTCTGCAGCACGGTCGACACCTGGGAGAGCACCTGCGTCGGATCCGGCCCCGGACCGGCGCCGAGGTTGCCGGTGCCGAAACTGCTGGCCAGGTCGGTGATCGGCTTGGTCAATGTGTGCAGGTCCAGGACCGGCAGCGGCGGTAGTTGCGGCAGCGGCGGTACCGGCGGCAACTGCGGCACGCCCGGCAACCCCATCTCCCGCAGTACATCGTCGACCGGCCGGTCCACGATCGACCCCATGGCGCTGCGGCGCAACAGATCGACGATCGACGGGTCCAGACCCGCATCCATCACGCGCGACCGATCCCGCCGAGCACGTCGGCATTGTCCTCATCGGCCGCCGAGTAGGTGGCCGCGCTCTCGTGCGCGGTCACCGCGGTTCCGGCGTGCACGGTCGCCAACTCGACCACCGAGCCCAGGTGATTCGCCTGCGCCACCGCGTAGGTCGCGAGGAAATCCTGGCCGATCAGGCCGAAGATCGGCACGGCCGCGGCGATGGCCACCGCCTGGTTCGCGGTACCCGCAGTCAGTGTCTCGGTGGCCATCGCGGCCGCCGAGTCCCCGTAGCGACGGATCGCCTCCGGCACTGCTACCAATTCACCCATGTGAAAGCCCCTGCCCGGTAAGCCGATTCGCGGTCACGAATCCGGCGGATCGAACATCTACCCGAGCCATTGCAACAGGCCGTGGAATGCATTGGCACGCGCGCAGCTTAAGAGCGCGTTACGCCTCAGTGAATCTCCCGGTGCGCGAGCCTCGGCGCGCTACCCGTCAGTCCGATTCGGACCGGGGCGGCTCCTGGACTGCCGGCTCCGGGCCGGCGGCGCTCTCCTCGTTGAAGGCGGTGATCAGTTCACCGCGTCGTGCGAACGCGCGGGCGGCGGCGCTCTGCGCGGTGGAGACTACCAGCTGCTCGAACTCCTTCGGGCTCAGTCGATTCACCAGCGGCGAGAAGACCAGATCGAGTAAGGCGCCGTTACCGTCGACCTCCACGGTGACGACACCGTCCGGTGAACTCTCGCGCACGCGGACCCCGGCCATCCGATCACCCAGATCACGCATGCGCTCGAGTTGCCGCTCCGAGCGCGCGACCAGCTCGTCCATCACCGAAACACCGGTCGGATCAGCCATATTCGCTCTCCCCTGCGTCACGCTACACCGACCTCAGCCAGCTCTGCGGTTCCGTGTCGTACTCCTGCTCGTCGATCAGTTCCTGCCGTTCCACCTGTTCCGCGGTGGGCAGTCCGGTCAGTGCGAGCAGATCGCTGCTCACCCCGGCCGCGGCCAGCTGCCGCCGCCGGGCCAGACCGGCGCGGTCGGCCGCGCGCGAGCACAGGCGCAGCAATTCGGCGGCCAGTTCGGCGGGATCACGGCGCAGTTCGGCGGGGTCGATCGAAATCCGTAGCGGCAGACCCTGTTCGGTGGTCTCGACCGCTATCGATCCGGATCGTGTCGTCGCGGTGGACATCGTGCTCCTCGGTGGTGGGGTCGGATCCGGGATCAGGCGCGTTCGTCCTTGATCGCACGGACGACGGTGATGATCTCGGCATTGATCGCGGCGATCAGGCCGTTCCGGTCGACGCCGACGGCGGCACGTGGCGGCCCCTCCTGGATCACGTATCGGCCGTCGGCGGGTAGATCGCGCCAGCTCAGGTTGCGGATGGTGCGACCGCGCGGGCCGAATCGCGATATACCCTGGGCGATTTCGATGGTTCCGGAGCGGTCCGGAACCGTATCCAGAAAGCGCTGCCCCGCGGCGAGGGCGGGTTCGTCGTAGCTGTCCCACAGTTGCGGGGCACCGCCCGCGGTCGCCGCCGACACGTAATGCGCCTCCAGGACACCGGCTTTCGACTCCGGATCCGGTGGCAGGACGATATGCCCGGTCCCGCCGGGCTCGACCTGCGGCAATGTCTCCGCGATGAGATCGGCCAGCCGCAACGGATCACACTGCACCATCGTGAATCCCCCGGCGTGCAACAGGGTTCGGCCGGGCAACTGGGTCAGCAGATAGCCGCGGTCCTCTCGCCGAGCCGCCAATATCCGGACCACGCCCGCACCCCGATGCGGATCGTGACCGTCGAATCCCCATGCCAGGACTGCGATATCGGGCTGCGTGCAATCGCGCACCGCGTCGAACAGCGCGTGGTCGGGGTGGGCGAGCATCCGGTCCCGCAGCCGGGCGCACTCGCGCTGGAAGTCGTCCTCCAGCGGGATGTCGGTGGTGTAGACGAACGGCCGTGGTGGCCCCTCGTCGGCGAGATGGCGCCACATGACGACGAATTCGAGGTCGGTGAAGTTCCAGCTGCGGGTCATTTCTCGACGACCGGCTTCACGACCACGGGCGCATCACCGAGTGCGTCCTCGAGATGTTCGACGGAATCCAGGTAGGCGGGCCGCTTGTGCTCCTTGCCCTGCTGGTTCTGTGCACCCGCACCAGCGGCGCCCGGCGATCCGGGACTTCCCTGCATCGGCGCGGCACCGGCGCGGCCGGTCGCGGAATCGACGCTGCCGGCATTGAGCGCGGTGCTGAGTGTGCCGGCCCGCGGGAACAGCTTCGAGGCCTGTGCGAGATCGCGATCGAGCGCCGGCATTCCGGGCACTCCGGCACCACTGCCGCCCGGCACGCCGCCACCGCCGCCGCCCGCACCGCCACCGCCGAGGGCCGAGAGCGGATCCAGCGCATCGCTCAGTCCAGGAACATCGCCCAGCCCGGCCTTGGTCAACGCATCCTGCGCCTGTTGCTGGGTGAGCGTCTGCGAGACCTGCTGGAAGGCCTGCATGAGCTGCTGCACGCCCTGCTGTGCGGCCGACAGCAGTTGCTGCACAGCCGAGGAGACCTGCTGTTGCTCCTGCTGTTTCTGCGCCGCATCCTGCTGCTGTTGCTGTTGCTTCTGGTACTGCTCCTGCTGCTTGCCCTGCTCCTCTTGTTGCTTCTGTTGCTGCTGCTGTTGTTGCTTCTGCTGCTTCTCGTACTCCGCGGCCTGCTTCTGCTGCTGGGCCAGCGCCTCCTTCTGCTGCTGCGCCGCCTTTTCCTGTGCGGCCTTCTGCTCGGCGGAGGGTGTACCGGAACCGGGCGGGGTCGAACCTCCCGGCGGCGTCCGACTCCCCGGTGGGGTCTGACCACCGGGCGGATTCTGACTGCCGGGCGGATTCTGACTGCCGGGCGGATTCTGACTGCCGGGCGGGTTCTGACTGCCAGGCGGGTTCTGGCCGGTGGGGTCGAACGGATTCGCCGGGAGCTGGCCGAATGCCGACGCGGCCGCGGGTATCACCGGTACATGCTTGGCGGATTGGTTCATTCCGTACACGTAGGTCTTGCGGAAACTCTCGCGTACGGTCTGGACCCAATCCTGCTGCGTCTTCGCGTCGGCGTCGTTGTTCGGCGGCATGGAGTACTGCGTCTCGTTCAGCCAGCCCGAACTGTAGAGCAGCAGGTCGCCGGTGCCCTTGATCGAATTCGACAGTGCCGGAATGCTCTTGCCGTAGGCCTGCACCGCCGCCACCGCGGCCTCCCTGCCGGGACCGGTCCACTTGTCGACGGTGACCGAATCGATCTTGTTCAGCAGATCCGAGTACACCTTGCCGACCTCGGTCGCCATCCACCACCAGGTACCGGCATGGTTGGCGAGACTCTCCGCCACCTTGTTCGTCCGGATGTAGTTGCCGACCTCATACAGGTCGTACCAGCTCATGTAGTCCGGCGCCTCGGGACTGATGGTCGTCGACTGGAACGACTGCAGACCGGCCTTGTTGTCCATCGCGTCGACCGGAGTCTTCAGATCGTCGTTGGTGCCCGGCACCTTCGGCGGATCACCGATCGGATCGAGACCGTCGGCATCCCACATGTAGTCGGGTTTGCTGCTGACATTGTCCAGCAGCTCGGAGTTGAAGCCGTCCACCTTGCCGTAGGCCTTTCCGGCCTGGATGAAGGTGTCGATCATCTGGCCGAGGATGGTCTTGTGATCCTCGAGGACCTGTTTGAAATCGCCGGCCTCGGCGCCGAACTTGGTCCCCATCGCGGTCCCGGACGCGAGATTCGACACCGGCTTGCCCGCGGTGAGCTCGTCGGTATAGAGCTGCAGGGTTTTCAGCGCCGCGATCGTGCTCTCCGCGGCCGCGGCCACTCCCAGCGCCGTCTCCGGCTCGAATTTCAACGCGTCCTTTCCGGACGTGTGGCTCTTCGTATAGTCGCTCAGCGCCGGAAACGGATTACCTGTGGCGACAGTCGGCTCGGGGGCCATCGGTCGTGCTCCTCGCATTGGGCAACAGCGGAACCTGCGTCGTCACCCCGTCGGCCGTGGACCGGAATAGCAAGTCCCACCTCATCTTTCGAACATCCTGCAACCTGCGGGCAACACCGGCGGCAACGGCGGCTGAACGCGGGGTGAAACACCGGCGGCGAGTGTCACCCCGCCCGCAGCGCGCCGCGGCGCTCGCGGAACCGTTGCTCGAACCCACCGGCGTACACCGACGGCGCGACCGAGGACGAGGACTGCTCGAGCACACCATCGTCGGCGACGTAGAAGATCGCCCGGCCCAGCGCCACCTCCTCCGGTCCGGCAGGCACGTACACCATCCAGCCCACCGAGAACCGATCCGCGCACAATCGCTCCAGCGGATATCGGTCCGTATCGATCTCGCTGCCATCGATGTGGCGGCGCACCCGTTCGAGTGCCTCGTCTTCGGGCAGCGGCGCCGGACCGGTGAATGTGGCACCGGCCATGCTGATCTGATTGAAGGCACCGTCGACATCGAAACTGCCGTCGTCGCCGAAGACGCTCACCAGGGTTTCGCGGGTGACCAGGTTCGCCTCGGCCGCCGCCACCAGCGTATCCACCGCGCCGCGCAGTTCGTCGCCGGTCTCCCCCTCGATCAGAGCGCAGATCACCTGGGCCACCGTCGCCGAGGTCCACACCCCTGGCAGGGCGTCGCTGAGCTCGTCGGCCGCGGGAGACTCGGCGCGATACCACTGCCCGTCCTCCCACCAGTAACAGAACGACAGCAGCCCGTCGCCGAAGCGCGGATTCAGCACCGGATTCGACACCCATTCCGGCGCACCGGCATACAGCTGCGGCAGCGGCTCGCCACGGTTGTACGCGGCGTCGAGGGCGGGCGCTTCCCAGACCCCGCCGGAGAGTACGGCCCGGCCACCCGGCAGCAGATACAGGGTGCAGCCACCGCGCCGGGAACCCTCGAACCAGCCCAGCGACGGCAAAACCCTGGGGCCCCACTGCGATCCGGCCGCCACGAAGGCCGCGGCCATCACGGCCCACCGGCTCCAGAGGGTGGCCAGATCGGGAAAGTCGTGGTCCGACAGCGCGGGAACCACGCCGGCGGCGCGATCGGCCCGCGTTTGCCGGGCCGCCTCCGCCGGAGGGCGGGACTGCCGGTCACCGTGGCCGACATAGGCGGCCAGCCAGACCGGTACCCGCGCACGCGGATAGGCCTGCAGATCGGCCAGATACGCCTCCGGCGCCAGAAGCTGCTCATCGGGGAAGGGATCGTCACCGTAGTCGTAGTCGACCTGCAGATGTCCCTCCCGGTCGAGCCGCACGAGCAGGCGCCACCAGGGCCCACCGTCGAACGCCGCGGACAGGTCGCGATGTTCGCGCACCGACTCCAGTACGGACTCGGGAGGCTCGGCGCGCAATGTGCGCTCCTGATCGTCGGTGAACACCACCTCGCCGCCGCCGACCAGGACGGTGACGGCGAAGATCGCGGTCAGCTCGTGCCAGCCCTCGGGTGCGGAGGCGGCCAGCTCCCGGGCGATGTCGTGTGCCAGCTCCCGGGCGCGCGTCTCCGGATCGACCACGGATGTTTCGGGAGCGGGGATCTCGCCGCGAAGGGTGAAACCGACATCCGGCTCGTCGGAGGCCGGGACGGTGGGGGCGGTTGCCGGCCCGGGGGCGCCGGGCGCCGGCGGCGCGGCGTCGGCATCCACCTCGGCGCGCGGGGCGGGGCTGCGTTCGTCGGGGCTGCTCACGTCGCGGGGTTCTCCTCGTTCACATCCACCATCGGGTGGGCGGGCCGGTTGCGGACACTGTCGTGGTGGCGGTGATCGGTGACTCGTGGTGGCGGGACGTATCTCATGGCACCCTCGGCGCTTCGGCGAAGATCTGCATGCGGTGAGCCGGATTGTCGAGCACATCGCGGATCCACAGGCCTAGGTCGAGTTCCGGTGCGCGTCGTCGGTAACGCACGCTGCACACCGCCGGCCCCGCCCGGGTCACGGTGAATTGGGCGTCGCGACGCCCGGCGCGCTGCCAGTGCACGATGATCGCCAGATCGTCGGCATCGATCAACTGCCCCGCGACACGCACGAACAGCCGGCCGTCGGCGCGGAAGAAGACGATCTCCACACCGTCGAGATCGCTGTACACGCCGCTGAACGGCGCCAGCGGTTCGGCCGTCTCGTACAGCGAACCGGTCAGCGGATCGACCTCCGCACAACGGAATCCGCCGAATTCCCGCACCAGGATGCGAGGCGGCGGGGGCGGGCCGTTCGGTGGTGGGGGCCGAAGCGGGGCCGGGGTGCCGGCGGGGGCATGCTCGACCCCGCGCATGGGTGGGAGCATCGGCGGAAAACCGTTCGGCGCGACCCCGTTCGGTGCAACCCCGTTCGCCGGTCCGCCGGCCGGGTCGGCAGGTGGGGAAGCCGGATCGGCCGGACGGGCCATCGGCTCGCCGAGCGAGAACGGGCGGTCCACCGGGGTCCGCTGATCGTCGCCACGACGACCGTTGCCGATGCCGGTGCCGTTGCCGTTGCCGTTGCCGTTGCCGTTGCCGTTGCCGAAGTCTGGAGCGTTGCCGTGGTCCGGGAGCCACGGTGCCTGCTGCGGGGTTGGCTGCGCCGGAACCTGGTGCGGCAGAGTCGGTTCACCGGTCCGCGGAATCGCGTCACCGAACGGGTGCGGGGCACTTCCGGCCGGATTCGCATTCGGGCCGATCTCCGCGCCGGGTACGCCGAACGGCTGCGGTGCGACGCCGTTTCCCGCACCGCCCGTCCCCGGAAGCCACGGCGGGACAGCGATATCCGCCGTCGGTACCGATCCGCCCGCCGGGCCGCCGGGCCGCCCGGGTACCCGGCCGCCGGGGTCCACATCATGGCCGTGCGCCCCCGCATGCCCGTGTCCAGGTCGACCGCCATCCGGTGGCCGGTGATCACCACCGTGCGGCCCATGGTCGCGTGGCCGCCCTCGGCCGCCGTGGTCGTGCTCGTCACCCGAATGCCTTCCACCCGAGTGACCGTCACCCGAGTGGCCATCCCGATGGCGCTCATGCCTTTCGGCGGAGCCGTGGTGCCCCGGCCCGTGGCCGTGGCCGTGCTCGTGCTCGTGCTCGTGCTCGTGCTCGTGCTCGTGCTCGTGACCAGGGTGACCGTGACCGTGACCGTGACCGTGATGATCGTGGGCGTCATGGCCGTGGGCGTCATGGCCATGGTGGCCGTGACCGTCGTGGCCATGGTGGTGGTCGTGGTGACCGTGACCATCATGGCCGTGGTGATCATGCCCCTGACCGTCATGGTCTCCGCCAGGTTTGTGTCGCTTCGGCTCACGCGGCTCCGGCTCACGCGGCTCCGGCTCACGCGGCTCCGGCTCACGCGGCTCCGGTTTGTGCGGTGGAGGCTCGGGGGGCGGCGGCGCCGGGATCGGAGGTGGGGGGAGGTTGATATCTATTGGTTCGGGTTCGTAGTCCGGCCAGTCGAATTCGGCGTTGTGCGGGACGTGCGGGACCGGCGTGATGTAGGTCTTGCGCGGCCGGCGGGCCGACGGGGCCGCGTCCTTGCCGCGATCGGGGTCGCCCCCGTCCGGCGGATGCGGTCCGGACCGCCGGCCCGACCCCGTGGTTCCCTGTGCTCCGGGTTCCGCAGCCGAACCGTCGCCCGCCGTTCCGGCACCGCGGCGGCCAGGGCCACGCGATTCCTCCGCAGGGAGCGTTCCCGAATCCCCTTCATCCCCGGATTCGACCCCACCCTTCCGGCCACCGGCCGTATCCGGCTGAGCCTGTCCGCCTTCGGAGCCGCCGGCTCCTTCGGGGTCACCCACGGTGGAGCCGCCGGGCTGATTCCGCTGGCCGCGTATGGCTTTCGTACCACGGTCGGCCGCGTTCCGGTCGCCGTCGTTCTCCGCCACACCGCGCCGACCATCGGCGCCGCCGAGGGCTGGTCGCGCGGGATTCGTGCCACCACGCAGCTCCGCGGGCCCGTCCGCGCCCAGTTCGTCGAGCCGCCGATGCACGTCGCCGCGTAGTCGCCGGACCGTCTCGGGAAGTTGACCCGGCTGCACCGCGACGTCCGGCTCGCCCAGCCGCTCCGCCCAGAACAGGCGATCTGCCGGGTCGGCGGCATCGACGAGCTGTTCCACCCGGCCCGCGCGCAGCAGCAGATCCAGCAGCGGATCGCGCGCTCCGGGTGCGGGCAGCGCACGCCGCACCCCCTCGCCGCGCATCGCCAGCTCCTTCAGCGCTGCCACCGGATCGCGCGGCAGCCCCGGGAAGCGTTGCCGCACACCGGCTGCGTCGAGAATCTCGGCGGCCCATCGTTCCCGCGGCGACAGCCATGCGAGGTCGGGCGGCGGGGAGTCGGCGGCATACGGGATCCGCGACATGCGCAGTTTCCTGTCACCGTCGTGTTCGGGCGCATCGGGTGGCAGCTCGTCCGGATGCATGGGCCGTCCGTCGCGGATCACCAGATGCCCGCTCAGCCGCCGCCGGTTGGTGTCCCAGTCGTAGCCGTGCCGTGCCGCTTCGAGGTCGGCGTCGTGCCAGGTGGCGTCGTCGTGGTCGGCGAGATACTTCGCCTCGACGTAGGCGTCGTCGAGCAGCAGCAGATCCTCGTCGTACGGCGTGGTCCGGCCGTCACCGTCGCCGCTTCCGGTGAGCCGCGACCAGGCGTCGGCCACATGTGCCAGCGGGTCGTAGGTCTTCTTGACCAGCCGGCCCGTCGGATCGGTGTGATCGCGTACCCACATCTCGTTGCGCATCAGGTGGTCCTTGACCAGCTGGATGCGTTCGGTCAGCTCCTCGCGGGTGAGCGGGGTTCCGTCCGGATGGCGGGCCAGGTTCAGCGATTCCCGCCGCGCACCACCCGGATCGCCGGGATCCACCAGTGGATCCCGGGCCCGGGTCAACGCGTCGACGATCCGGTGCACATCGGAATCACCGGTGTCGCGGGCGAATTCACCGATCACCCGATCCGCCCAGCGCTGCACGGCGTCCCAGCGCGCGATATCGCGATCCTGCCGCGGCGTGGACCACTCCACCCGATCGCGCGGTGGCACGTGCTCGGCGGCCGACCACGGCCGATGCGGCGGTTGCAGATCGATCCGCGGCCCGGCGCGCCAGCCCTTCCAGCCGCGGAAAGACCGCACGATCGGGACTTTGCGCAGCACCGGATGATCCGGATCGAACGGCCCGTCCGGCAGTCGGGTGGTGTGCTCGCGCACCCACTCGCCGATCTCCGGGCGGCGCTGCAGCGGACCGAGCACCCACGGGTGTTTGCGCGCCATGTCGTAGAGCTGCACCCACCGCTTGCCGATGGTGTACAACGCACCGTCCAGCGGCATTCCGTGGTGAGCTTCCTCGTCCCATCCCGGCGGCGGCTCCGGCTCGGGTCCGGGTCCCTGATGCCACCACAGCTCGGAGCGGCCGGCCTCGCTCAGCGTCAGGATCTCCTCGTAGCTGAGGTCCGGCCAGTGATCGGTGAGCATTCTGATCACCAATGGCTCCACCATGTTCTGGAACGGTTCGGCGCCCATGGTGCCGCTGAATCCGTCCGGCATCTTCTCCTCGCGCTGCCGGTACGGGATGTGGGAGTTGTCCGAACCGCCGAATGCGCCCCAGCCCTTGGGCGGCAGCCGCCAGCCGTCGACCTCCTTTTGCCAGTACTTGTCGAGTTTGGTGCCGGACGGCAGATCCGGTTGGTAGGCGCGGAGGCCGCGGGCCCGTCCTTCACGAGGATCGTGCCAGCGGCCGTCGGCACCGTGCCAGCGCACCATGGTGTCGCCGGCGAACGGCAGCCGGTCGCCGCCCATCCGGCCTGCCTCGTGCGCGGGCAGTTCCATCCGGTGGATCTCCACCGGCGCCATGACGTCCACGAGTGGCCGGATCTGGCCGGCGCCGTCACGATCCCCGCCGACCAGTTCGCCGGTCACCGCCAGCCGGTCGATGACGGTCGCCGGGTCCTTCAGCAGCTCGGTGAGTCCATGGTGCAGCGCGAACGCGTCGCGCAGCGGAGCGTCGAACCGATCGTCGGCCGGGCGCCGCTGCCCGGCCGGATCCGCGGCGCGCACCGGCACATCCGGATGATCGAACCCGGCCCGCCCGGCGACGACGATGATGCGGGCCGGGCGACCGCCGGTACCGTCCTCGGCGGGTACGCGGCCACGATCGACCCACACGTTCTCGCTCAGTCGATGCAGAGCCGGCGGATCATCGGCGCCGTTCACAGCGCGCCAGTGGTCGGTCACGGCATCGGGCCAGGCGCCGGTCAACGCAACCCGCTCGTCGTTGAAGCGATCGATCTCGTGCTCGGCGCGCCGCACCGCGTCCTCGGCATCGGCCAGCCGGCGCAGGTTCTCCGGAGTGCGCTCCGCGGGATCGTCGAGGAGCCGCGACAACTCATCTCTGCTGCGCCGCAACGGTTTCGCGCGCTGCACGGCCGCACGATGTTCATCGGCCACCCGGCCCAGTCGGTCGCGGAGCTCCTCGGCGAGTGAGGCGTCGTGGCGGGCGCCACGCTGTTCCAGGTCATGGATCTCGCGATCGATCGCGTCGAGGCGGTCCTCGAAATGGAAGAAGCGATCCAGCGCGGCGGCCAGTTTGTCGACGAGGTCGGTCTGCTCGTGTTCCTGCTCGGGAAGCAGCTGCTCGCGCCGGGCGAGGTCGGGGGTGTCCAGTCCCGCGCTGTCCCGGACGTAGCGCGAGGTGTCACCACGCAACTGCCGCAACGTCTCCGACCAGTGCCCGCGGGCCAGATCGGGATCGCCGAACGGCTCGGCGCGATGGTCGACCTTGGTGCGCCAGAACTCCAGATCGGCTGCCACATGGGCCCGTTCGCGGACCTTCGCGTCCAGCGCGGCCTGGGGATCGGCCACCGGCGCGGGCTCGGGCGCGGGCGGTGCCGGATCGGTGGCCGGGCGCGGCGCCTCGAGTTCCGGCGGCCGATGGGCGGCGTGATCGAGTTCCGCCGGGGGCTCGTGCATGTCGACGATCCGGACCCGGCCGTCGACATCGATGTGCACCTGCCGGAAGACGAATTCGCCGTCGGCTCCGAGCACCACGCGGCGAACCGCCGGATCGAGAACCCGGTCCGGATTGGCGCCCGGCGCCACCACGACGAGCTGGTCGGGTGTCCCGTCACCACCCGGAACACGCCGTGCCACCGCAGATTTCGGATCAGACGGGCGGCCATCGGCTCCCAGTGGGTCGCCCTCGTGACCGGCCACCACATCGCGCGCGGCGAGCAGCGCCGCGTCCATCGCCACCCGATCCCGGGCCGCCACGAGGGTCTGGTCGTGCACTCGCAACAACCCCAGCAGGGCCTTTCCGAGCGATTCGGCTTCCTCGGCCCGAGCTTCCTCGGCACGTCGGTCCGCGAAGAATTTCCCCAGGTCGGCCCGCGGGATATCGGCCCGGTTCCAGAGTTCGTCCGCCCGGGCACGGCGCTGCGCGATCAGATCGCGTACCGCTGCGGCCAGCTCACGCGGGCGCATCCGCCACGCGTCGTCGATCCCCAGATGTTCGGCGAGCACGACGATCTTGGCGAAGTTCTTGTCGACCTGTTCGTCACGGCGGCCCAGTTCCTCGCCCAGATCGCGCAACTGCCGACGCAGCGCACGGGTGCTCGGTTCGTGTTCGTGCTCGTCGCCGGCCACCCAGTCACCCGGGCGGCGGATGGGATCCGGCCGGGCCGCAGGCGCGTGCGCGTCGTCCGGATGATGCTCACTCACCCAGATCCGGCCGTTGTGGTCCAGTTCGACCCCGAAGTAGACGGTATCGAAGCCCTCGGTCGCGTGCCGGACCCGTTCCCGCGCGGGCATCCGGATCTCCGGATCGCCGTGCGCCCCGACCCCGACCCAGCGGCCGCGTTCGCCCACCGCGCCCTCGGCCCGCAGGCGACCGGGTGCGTCGAGTCGCAGGCGCCGGTAGGACACGCCCGAGATTCGCGGGCCGCGATCGTCGAAACCCGCTCGCAACTGCATCAATTCGCGTTCGGCCGCATGCTGGGCGGCGGCCCGGCGCGCGGATTCGTTCGCCGACGCCGCCCGATACCGGTCCACCAGCTGCACGGTCGCGCGGCGCTGCCGTTCGGGAATGGTCTCGCGATGGTTGTTCACAGCCTCGCGCACCGCGCGCTGCAGTTCCGGTCGCGACAGACCGTCCGGATCCACGCCGAATTCGCGGGCCAGGCGTTCGAGGCGCGGTAGGCCGACGGTGCGACGGTCGCCCAGTTCGATGGACAACTCGGCGCGTCGTTGCGCCGGTGGGGCCAGCCGGTCCCGGATCGCGTCGGCGACCTGATGATCGGATGGCAGCGGCAGGCCCAGTCGCCGGGCCCGGCGATCCAGCTCCAGCCGGCTCCTGCCGTCGTCCAGGTCGGCCAGCAGATCCCGCAGTTCGGCTCGGGTCGCGGGCGCGATGTCGGCATGGTCGGCGGCTCGGGCAATCGCCTCGCGCAGCAGCTCGCGGCGGATCTCGTCCGGTCGCAGTCCGAGTTCGTGAGCGCGGGTGTTCAACCGTGACCAGGCGCGGACCCGGCCGGCACCGGCATCGGCCAGGTCTCGCAATGCCTTTCGCAGTGCGCGGGTGACCGGGCGATGCTCGTGTTGCGGACCGTCCTGGTGCCAGGTCGCGCGCTCGGGAGGCGTGCCACCGTCGCGCCCGGCCGGTGGTCCGGGCGGCTGCCGCAGTGGCATCGTCTTCGAATCCGGTTGTCCCGCGCCGTCTTCGGGACGATCGCCGCTGTTGTTCGACTCCCCGCCGTCGGCACCGGCACCATCACCCGGCGGCGGCTTACCGTCACCACCGCCGGGCGGTTGCTCCCCGCCACCGGCGCCGGTCGGCGGACGCCGACCACCTGCGCCACTGCCGCTGTCCGAGGGCGGCTTACCGCCACCACCACCGTCGGTCGCGGGTTCGGCCTCCGCCTTCGGTGCCGCGCCCCCGGACCCGTCCCCGCCCGGTTTGGCGGGTGAGCCACCCGAACCATCTTCCGCAGCACCGGAATCCGAGCCCGGATCATCGCCGTCGGACTTCCCGTCAGTCCCCTTCTCCGCAGCTGCGGGCGGCTCACCGGGCTTCGCGACCTGTCCCTCAGCACCCACGGGCTCCTCGCCCGACTTCGCGACCTGCCCCTCAGCACCCACGGGCTCCTCGCCCGACTTCGCGACCTGCCCCTCAGCACCAGCCGACGGTTCACTGGGCTTCGCGACCTGTCCCTCGCCACCCGCGGGCGGCTCACCAGACTTCGGGACCGAGCCCTCATCACCGACGACGGGTCGTTCGCCCGGTTTCCCTGCTGTGCGCTCGCCGCCGGCCGCGCGTTGTTGTCCAGTTCCCTGCGACTCCTGCGGATTCGCGGCACGCAGTTGCCGTTCCTGCATCCGGGCGGCCTGGAAGTCGCGTGCCGCGCGCATCATCTCCCGACGCAGTCCGTACAGCTCGTTCAGCCGCTGTTGGGCGCGATCCCGGGCGGCGGCCCACTCGTCCGGGCGCAGATCATTGCGAGCGATGACGGCCTGCTGTTCGGCCGACTCCTCCTCGAGCCGGCGAGCGACCGCAGCCTCGAGCTCGCGCGCGTTCCCCTGGTCGGCGAGTCCGAGATCCCGTGCAATCCTGCGCAATTGGCTGTGTGCGGCCTCCTGCCGGGCCCGCGCCGCATCGATTGGATCGGGCTGCGCACCGCCGGTTTCCTGCGGAGGCCGCTGCGCCTCCCTGCCGGGCGCCTTCCCCCGCTCGGACCTCCCGTCACCCGCACCGACCCCCTGCTTCGCGCCGACCGCATCCTGCTCGGACTTCCCCTCTCCCGCACCGGCCTCCGGCTTCGGCACATCGGGATCGAGACCAGCCTCCCGCTTCGAGCCGCCCGCGTCCTGCTCGGGCACCTCGGCTCGCGCACCGGCCTCCCGATTCGGCGCCTCGGCTCCCGCGTCCTTCGAGCCACCCACATCCTGCTGAGGCATCTTCGCGCGCGAGTCGGCCCCGGGCCTCGCGCCCGCACCAGCGTCCGGCTTCGGCGCCGGAGCACCCGCTCCCCTCGTCAGCTCGGCCTTCTCCGCGCCCGGCTCCACTTCCTCCGGCTTCGGCGCGGACTCCTGCTGCCCCGGCTCACCGGTCTCCTGCTTCACCTCTCTCGCAACAGGTTCCGCCACCGGTGCGGCCGGCCCGCGGTCGTTGCCGACGAGGTCCCACAGCCAGTCGGCGCGCTGGGCGGCGAAACGTGCTTCCCATTCGGCCCGGTCGGCGCGCATCCGGGCATCCCAGGCCATCGAGCCGTCGGGGCCGTCGGGATCGCGGGCGACCATCTCGTCGGCCAGTTCCCGCATCCGGATGGCGTGCCTGGCGGCCATGCGCGCGGACCAGCTGGCGTTCTCCGCCCGCATCCGCAGGCCCCATTCGGCCGGCGTTTCGGCACGTGGCCGTGTACCGGGACCGTCCGGGTCGGCCGGGGGCGCACCGTTGTCATCCGGGGCCGGTTCCGCCGGATTCGGCGGCTGTGGAGTCGCCGCGTCCTGGTCGGTCCCGACGCTGTCGCCTTCTCCACCTTCGGGTTTCGCTCCCGCCGTACCGCCGTCATCGGGTTTCGGCGGCTCCGCCGCACCCCCGGGCGCCTGCGGGGGCTGCTTCGGTGGCCCCTGCGGCGGTGCCGCGCCCGTACCCTCATCGCCTTCGTCCCCTTCGTCGCGGGACAGCTCCACATCGCGCTCCACCGCCGCGCGCAGTTCGTCGTCCAGATCCGCGATACGAACGTCGTTGTCGTGGAATCGGCGCGCGGCGTCGAGCAGCGCCTCGTGCTGGGCCGCGAACTGCTCGAACCGTTGTTTGAAGTCCTCGCGATTGTCTCCGCGGATCGTACGAGCGCCCAGATCGTCGAACAGATCATCCAGTGCCGAGCCGTCTTTCAGCTCATCGGCCAGCAGATCTTCCGGCGCGACCCGGAGTTCGTGCGCGTGGTCGATGATGAACTGCCGGGCCCGCTCCCGCTCGGTCCAGGCGGCCGCCCAGTCCCGCGACAGCCGATCGATCCGCGCCCGCCTGTTCTCCGGCAGATCGGCCACCGCTCGGTGGTACCGGTCGTTCAGCTCCCCGAGCGCACGCAGATCGGCACCCCGCCGCCGCACCTCCTCGCGCAGTTGGCGGGCCACCTCTTCCCGCTGGGCCGTTCCCAGCCGCTCGTGCTTCTCGATCTTGCCGTCGCGATAGGCCTCGTAGGTCCGCACATAGTGCTCCGGGGTGGCGTCGATCAGATCGTGCCCCAGCAGCCGAGCCCAATCACGATTCGGCCGCGAACCGGGCGAAACCTGCTCGTCCGGACCGGGTGCGTCGAACAGCCGCCGCCCGTCGCCGATGACCTCGCGCAGACGGTTCAGTGCCTCGGGATCGTGCATAGGCACATCGCCCTCGAACACCCGCGGATCGGTGGCCGGGTCGAAACGAAGTCCATCGGTGAACGGGTCCGTATCGGAAAGGGTGCGGACGAAATCGGTGACCGCGTCCCGGGTGCCGGGCTCTCCGGCCCGATCGTGGATCAGCGAGGCCAGCTTTCCGGGATCGATGCCGAACGGATCCGGGGCGTAATCGAGTTCCTTCGAGTACTTACCCGGATGGACATCGGAGGGTTCACCGCCCAGTGCGCGCACCAGAGCGTCGCGCGCATCGGTCAGCGGACCTCGGTCCTCGCCAAGCCCTTTGAGGTGGCCGGACACTGTGTCGTAGTACTTGACCAGCATCTCGACCTGCTGTTTACGCAGGGCGCCTCGGGTGCCTCGGTCGGCGATCCGGTCACCGACGTGCTCGGGGGTCGCGTGCTGCGCGTGGTCGACACCGGTGGTCTGTGCGAGCCGGTCGCGCGCATTGGCCAGATCGTGGAAGGACTCGATCGCGTCACTGCTGCGGGCGTGATCGAGCAGCGCCTCGATCCGCAGTGCCCGCAGATCGTTGGCACGCAGTTCGCGTTCGATGAGTTCCGGCGTGATCTGCTCGGGATCCACGCCCAGCTCCCGGGCGAGATCATCTCGGACGGCGCGGATCTCCTCGGGGGTGCGTGCCTGCGGCGCCACCGGACCGGGTTCGGCCGGAGGCTGGGCGACGTGCCAGTTGCTCTCACCGTCACGGACGAGCAGTCCGTTCAGATGCCGTCCCTGCACATCCACCGAGATCGCACGGACGTCGAGAGTGCCGAGATGACGGACGTGCGCCTCGTTGTTCGCGTCGACGACGACGGTCCACTTCTCCGCCCGCACCGCACCATTGTTGAGGCGGGCGGCCAGACCCGGATGACGATCCAGTGCCCCGATCAGCGTCCGCTCGTGATCGCCGTGCACATCCAGGACCACCAGCCGACCCGGCTCGCCCGGCCGCTGTGGAGGTAGTTCCCGAATATCGTTGGCGGGGAAGTGTTTCCGGAACTCCGCGACCCGATCGGCGAAATCGCGGATCTCTCCGGCACGTTCGTGCACCCCGTCGCGCAATTCGTTCAGCGCGGCGTCGAGCTGATCGGGTTCCAGCCGCGCCAGCTCGACGGCGAGCAGATCCGCCCACGCGGCCCGCTCGTCGCGAATCTGGTCGCGCCGCAGCGCATTCTCGAAATACGACTGCAGCCCCTGATCGCGGCCCGACTCGTCTTCCGGGTCGTATTCGATGCGCTCATCGGGGTGCTCGATGTTCATCACATCGAAGTCGCGGCCCGATTCGGCCCCGTTGTTCACACCACGCCAATTGAGCATGCCGGGATCGTCGCCCTGGGCGATGATCACTTCCTTCAGGAACCGGCCCAGCGGGTTGTGGTCGCTGATCGACTGCGGCCGATAGGGGATGTCGGCGTGTTCGGCGTTGTATCGGTGTGCGGCATCGCGCAGCGCCTCGATCGCCGCGGACCGGCGCAGATTCTGATACTCGGCGGTGTCGAGTGCGCGGCGCAGGGTCTCCGGGCTCAGTTCGGTCAGGTCGACACCCAGCCGATCGGCGGCCGCACGCAATTCGTCGGCCGGATTGTCGTGCGGCGCTTCGGCTGCATCGTTCGCCCGGTGGTCGGTCAGATCCTGTGGCTGGGATTCGTCGACCAGATGGCCGAGGCCCACGTCCCGCAGGTACTTGTGCATCGCCGCGACCTCGGCCGGGTCGGCGTCCTCGTTCCAGTACGCGTACTCCCGCCCGTCGCGGTCGTGCATCGGAATATGTTCGCCCGCTTGTAGTTCCATGCGCGCGGTGAGGTGTTTCAGCAACGGTGCGTGTTCGCGGCCCAGCCACAGCGTGACCGACTCTTTCAGCAACCGGGCGTAATTGACGCTGATGTCGTGATCACCGAGGGTCTCCAGCGCCTTGATGTCGAACAGATGGCCGAAATCCTCGGTCATCTCGGTTTGATACTTGCCGTCCTGGCCACTGCCGGACGGATACTTCGGATTGTGCCCGTCGTAGCCACCGGTGAGGCGCTGCCAGAGCGAACGCAGCAGGCCCGGCTTCGCGGGTTCGACTTCGGTTCCCGGAGTGCGCTGTCCCGGCTCGACCGGCTCGGCCGACTCGACCCGCCAGTTCCCGTGCTCGTCGGCGACCATGTGCAGCCGTACCTGCTCACCAGCGAGATCGACGACGACCTCGCCGCGCCGCGGCGGCTGCGCGGCATTGCGGCCACCGGACTGTTCCGGATGCGGCCGCGCCTGTTCTACGCCTGGATCATGCCCTTGCGCGGCCACGTGCCCTCGGTGCGGTAGCGGCCGAAGATCCGAGCGGCCACCGCCGCGGTGATCCCCTGCGTCCGATCGTCCTGATCGTGGAACCGCTTGGTTTCCTTGTCGATCGTCAGCCGGCGATCGAGGTGTTGCTCCCTGGTCCCGAACCGGTACTCCACCTCGGTCGGGTCCTCCCTGATCCGGTCGTAGAACACCAGCATTGCCATCGTCGTTCCTCCACAGGTTGTCGAAGCGCTCGCCGGTTCGCGCCGGAACATTGTCCTGCCAATTGAAGCGCTCGTTGGCGTGGTCATGTGCCTCGGCGTAGGTCGCGTCGGGATGCTCGGCCATGTACCGGGCCTCGCGGAGTTCGTGCTCGAGCAGCACGATGTCCTCGGCGAGCGGGCGACCGGACCGCAATCGGATCCACGCCTCGGCGATGTCGGCGGACTCGTCGAAACGCCGCCGGCTGTGACCACCGTTCTCGTAGTCGCGCAGCAGATGCTCGTCCCGCATCAGATGCTGTTTGAGCCGCGCCATCTCCTCGCGGGTGAATCCGACCCGGCCGTCGGCACGCACCGTTGCGGCGAGGTGCCGGGCGATGTCGTCGATATCGCCGTCGTCCGCACGGAAGCGTTCGTAGGCCTCCTTGGCCCAGGCGTCCTGGAAGTAGACGTCACGCGGCCGGATGGCGCCGCCGGTGAAGACCTCCTCGCTCCCCGGATCGTGGCGGGCGCCGGACTCCTCGGGATCATGTGGCTTCACGGAATCCGCGACGTCGCCGAGCGCCTGGCGAATCCGGACCGCGGCGGGATCCTGCTGCCGCGCAAGGGCTGCCCGCTGCTGCGGGGTCAGTGGATGGACCGGACGGCCCTTGCGGTCGAACAGGATCATGTGGGTGTCGTGCAGGTCCTCGGGCACGTCGGCCGGATGGTCGGTCACCACCCCCGTACTCTCGTCGCGCACCACGATGCGGCCGCCACCCTCGTGGATCATGACGTAGGCGTGCGCACCGACGACCCGTCTGCCCGGTCCGGCGTGGTAACCGTCGACCACCAGCGCCATCGCGCCCTTGCGCATCCCCGCCAGCCGCCGCGCGATCGCATCGTGATCGCGGACCTTCACCATCCGGCCACCGGCATCCGCCTGGACCTCCGCGGCGGTCATTCCCTCCGGGCCCACCGTGCGCGTGGGGACACGGACGGTCTTGCTTCCGGTGAGGTCCTTGATCAGGCGTAATGCCAGTTCGGCACAGCGGCCGCGCCTGGACTCGTTCCGGGCAGCCGGTTTCGCCGGTTCCGGTGTGCCCTGATGATCCGGCGTGGGCGATCCCTCACGACGGGGACGAGCCTGGGTGTGCTCGGCATCGGCGGGGTGCGCGGGCATGCCGGGTACGGCCTGCTCCTCGGGGCGGACGCGGCCGGAATCGTCGCGTCTGTGCTGCGCCGTGGTCTCACCGGACTCGGGGTCGCGCGGCTTGGCCACCCTTCCGTCATTGTCTGCGTGAGCGGCCGGGCGGCGCCGGGGGGCCTCGTCTTCCGTCCCGGATCTGTGCTGCGCCCCATCGGCTTCCGATCGTGCGGCATCGGCGCCGGCAGACTCGTCGCCGGGGCGGCGGCCCGCATCGGCGTCGCGGGGTGTCGCGTCCATGCCGTCGTCCGTGGCTTCGCGGCGGGCAGACGGTTCACTCGATTCACCGAGCCGCCGCGCCGGGCTGTCGGGATCGGCAGGGGACGGCGCGAATTCGCCGGAGTGGGAACGACCGGGCCGGACACCATCGCCATCGCGCGGGTGCGCGGAATTCGCATCCCGATCTCCGCCGTGTTCGGGATCCCGTGGAGCCGAATGCTCGGCGCCACGCGGCCGGCCACCGTCGCGAGCACCGGCGTGTTCGGCGCCTCGCGGCTCGGCTGCGTCGGGATTGCCCGCGTCGCGATCGGCGGGGTGCGGTTCGCGAGAATTCCGCGGCACCGACTCCTCGCGCGACGTGGGTTCCTCGGTGTCCCGCACCGGTACGGGCGTCTCGTCGCCGCCACCGCGACCGGTCGCCCGATCCTCGACCGGAGGGACGGCTTCCGCTGCGCCGCGCGGCTTTTCGGCCCCGCGATCGGGACGCTGCCCGGCGCCGGTGCGGTCCTGGGCCGATGCGGTGTCGCCGCGACCGGGCCTGGCTGCTACCCGCTCCCCCTCGTTCGCACCGGCACGGCTCGTGGCACGCGGCGACTCGGAGTCGGTGGTCCGGGCCTGCACCCGCGGATCCCCGCCGCCGCGAGCTCCCGGAGCATCCGCCGAACCGGCCCGTCCCGATGTCCGGGCGTCGGAACCGACGCCGCGGTTGAGGTCGGAGGCGGTACGTCCGTCGGTGCCGGCACGCGCATCGGGTCCCCGGACGTCACCGGTGCGTGGCACTTCGGAACCGCCGGTGGCGGCGGCACCGCGCGCATCGATCGGCGAGGAGCTTCCGGGACCGGAGGCAGCGGCCGGTGCACCGGTGGATGCACCGGTACCCGATGTCACGGCCGGACCGGACGCTGCGCTCGGACCGGATTCCGCCGACGCACCCGGACCGCTCGCCGCCGGAGTCTCGGCCTGTGGGTGCGGAGCCGAGTCCGACCCGGATGATGCCGCAGGCGTGGCGGATTCGTGCGCACCGAGCTGCGGTACCGGAGCATCCGAGGTCGCCGGGGGCGTCGAGTCGTGTCCGGTCACACCCTGGTGATTCGCCACCGGCGCGGAGGGCGAATCCGCCGGGCCGCCGGACGTCGTCGACTCCGGTGGCACACTCGCATCGACCGGGCCGGCCCGGTCCTGCGACGGTGTCCGCGGACTCGGCCCGGTGGAATCCGAATGATCCTGTGATGCCGCGTGTTCCGGTGCCGGTCCCGTTCCGGAAGCGGGCGGCTCATGGGTACCCGCCGTGGTGGCCGACGGTGCCCCGGCGCGGCTGTCGTGCCCATTGGACACCGGCTCGCCGCGCACCGGCCCCGACGATCCGGGATCGCCGTGCACGCCGTGCGGGGCGATCCCGTTGCCGTTCGGCACATCGGCGTGCACATTCGGCACGGTGCCGTCGTGCTGGAAGTTGTGCAGATCGCCGATATTGCCCAGATCCGCCCGCGGTGCGTTCAGCTTCCAGAACGGCGAGTTCTCGAAATGGCTGTGCGCGAAATTGTGATTCAGCGCCGACCCGCCACCGGTGATCGCCCCGGCGCTGAACATACGCCAGTCGACGTGGGTGTTCTTCAGATTCGTCAGCGCGGTGTCCAGATTGCCGTGCGCCAGGTCGGAGCCGAACTGCCAGGCGACGGAACCGCCGAACGCGGCCGCCGAGTTGACCAGCCCCGACCCGGCCCCGATTCCGGCACGTGTCAGATTGACGCCCCACTTCGAGGTGATGTCGCCCGCCTCGTTGCGGAAGGCGTTGCCGAACTTGCGGCCCAGCGCCTCCCCGAAACCCCCACCGGCGGCGCCGCCCACGCCGGCGGCGAAAGTGGTGACCCCCAGCTGATTCCAGTCCAGGCCCTTGCGATGCCCCTGCCAGACCTGGAATTCCTGCACCGCGAATTCCTGCAAGGCGCCCAGGGCCGCGTTCAACAGCACATGCCGGAACAGGAATCGCACCAGGGCGTTCTCGGCCAGCCGGCCGGCCCACCCCGCCATCGTGGTGAGCATGCGCCGGAACATCATTCGCACCGCGACTCTCGTGGCGATGATGATGCCGGCCTCCTCCGCCGGCGCGGTCGGCGGGAAGATCCACACCGCCGCGATATCGGCGGCGGTGATCACCAGCGTCGAATAGAACATCAACTTGGTGTATTGAATCTGTGTGCCGCCACCGTCGACCGAATCACCGATCTGATCGAAATATCCCGCCAGCGCCTCCAGCGAATCCTTGCCCGAGCGCATGCCGTCGAACGTGTCGCTCATCTCCTGCCGGCCGTCACCGGCCGGATAGGCGGCCAGGGTCGCCGACTTGGCCTCGTCCATCAGATGCAGGATCTCGCGCAGCTCGTCCGCGGCGGTATGCCAGTCGCCGGCCAGCGACCACATGTCGTCTTCGTTGCCGTGCGGCCACTCCATACCGATGGCGGCACCCAGCCACTCGAGCCAACCGGGAAACTCGATCATGCGCGGAGCTCCCGGCTCACCAACTGGAGTCGGTGACCCGGCGTTCCGGTTCGACCGGATAGGTCTCCGCATCCTCGAACCGGAGCTCGTCCTCGCCGTAGCCGGCGGTTCGCTCCGGCGAATCCGGCGGGGCCAGTGAGGGTTCCGGCGCGACGGGCAGGCGCACATCGGGCATGCCCTCGATCAGATCGGTGAGTGCGGGCAGCTTCGCGCGGCGTTCCTGCAGCGGCGCCATCAGCACCCGATGCTTCTCGGCCAGATCCTTCGACGCCTGCTGCGCCGCCTCGGTCACCGCGCGCGCGATCTCCGAGTAGCTCAGATCCTCGATTCCCGCACCGAATTTGGTCTCGATGACGGCGCCGTCGGCGTTCACGCTCACGGTGACCCGGTTCTTGCGCACCGAGGCGCTGCCGGTCAACTCGGCCCGATCACGCTGGATTTCGGCGATCACCCGCAGTTGTTGCTTGGCCTCGCCGAGAATTCCCACCAGCTCGGCCTGCATGTGCTCGTTCGTCATCGGAGGCCGTCGGTGTTGCCGTGCTCCATCGTCTCCAGATAAGTGGCACTGTCGGTCTGGCCGTCGGAGACCTTCTGGAAGGCGTCGGCGAAGCCGCGCGCACCGGTGACCATGTTGTCGTGCGCCGCGAGGTAGCCGTCACCGGTGCCGGTGCCCGCGAACTGCTCGCCCAGAGTGTCGTCTCCCCAGGGCTTTCCGTATCCGCTGGTCCTACCGTGCAGCTTGGTCAGGACCTGTTCGATGTGATCGCGCACGTCCTGCGTCTTTCCGGCGGCGGTGCGGAGCTTCGCCACCTCGACCTCGATCTCGTTCGCCATTGTCGGTCCCTCCATCCCACTACCGGCCGGCGCCCGTAGACGTTGATGTTCGACGATGACAGTGCCGGGAGAATCGCCAGTGGCGCCGACGTGAACGCACGATGGCCGCCGCTGAAAACACCGCGCAAAGCCCCTGGCGGCCGATACTCCAGAATGGGGGCATGCGAATCCTGGTGCAGCGGGTCGCCTCGGCCCGGGTCACGGTCGGAGACGAGGTGGTCGGACGGATCGATCCGTCCGCGACCGGAGTGCCGCACGGCCTGCTCGCGCTGGTCGGAGTCACCGGCACCGATACCACCGCGATCGCGAAGACGCTGGCCGACAAGCTGTTCCGCCTGCGCATCCTCGACGGTGAACGTTCCGCCGCCGATCTGGGCGCGCCGATCCTGGTGGTCAGCCAGTTCACCCTCTACGCCGACACCGCCAAGGGACGCCGGCCCTCGTGGTCGGCCGCCGCCCCCGGACCGGTCGCCGAACCCCTGGTCACCGAGTTCACCGACGCGCTGCGTGAACTCGGCGCCGTTGTCGCGACCGGCCGCTTCGGTGCGCACATGCAGGTGTCGCTGGTGAACGACGGACCGGTCACCCTCCTGCTCGAGGGGTGAGCAGCGCGCTCACTCCTCCACCTCTCGGTAATCGCTCATCCGCTCGAGGATCAGTTCGGCCTCGGTGTCGATCCAGTCGGACAACCCGGCCGATCCCATACCGATCGCGATGGGCGTGGATTCCTCCAGCGGCATCACGTACCGGCCGTCACCGGGCAGATCCCGCCACAGCCTGGCAACCGAGATACGGCCGCGCGGACCGAATTTCGACCGCCCCTGCGTCAAGCGGACCGTCCCGCAGTGGTCGGCGGGGATGTTCAAGAAGACCGAGCTGGTGATGCCGTCGTCGTCATCGTCGTCGGCGACCATGGAACCCGTCGAGCCCCTGGAGCCGCCGCCCGAGGACCGGCCGCCGCCGCTGATATCGATCTCGATCGGCCCGCGTCGGCCCGGTTCGGCGGGTGGCATCAGGCGGACCACCGTGTCCCCCAGCGCCCGCGGATCGATCGGCGTAATTCTGAAACCGTCGGCATGATTGATGGTTTCCCCGGGTATCTGCGTGACCAGGAATCCGCGGGAGCCGAGGCGCCCAGCATAGAAGCGCACTCTCTTGGCCGGGTTGTCGAAGTCGTCGTCCTCCCAGACCTCGCCGCCGACCAGCACCTCGGGCAGCACCATGGTGTCCACGATCGCCTCGAAAGCGCTGTCGTCGCGGCTCTCCAATTCCGCTCGGGTGCGGCGCCATTCGCGCTCGTAGTCGTCCATGTACGGAATGCGGCTCGTGATGCTGAACATCGACGGCACCAGACCGAAGAATCGGGTGTCGCACAACACCTTGAACTCCAGGTCCGTCAGAGTCCACGTGGTCACTGTCTCTCACTCACGGTTCGATCACCGGCTTGACCCGGAATGGAGTGTCGCCCATGGCATCGTCCAGCCAATCCGTGGAGGTCAGATACTTCGGCCGGCGGTGCTGGCCCTGCGCTCCACCGTTCCCCGAACTCGATGCCGGGGTACCCGCCATCCCGGGCTGACCTGGTTGCCCCTGCTGAGCGGCCTGCTGGTCGTAGGAATCATGCTGTCCCGGACCATAGGACGAGACATCCGCGGGAAGCGCCGCTCGGGGGAACTTGTCGGGCTGGCGCGGTTCGTCGAGTTGCCGGGGCGGAGTCGTCCCGTCGCCGGACCCGAGTCCGTCACCGGATCCACCGCCGGCGTCCGCGCCGCCGCCACCGGAGCTGTCACCACCGCCGCCGCCCGGATCGAGTTGTGCGGCGATATCCGACAATCCCTCCATGCCGGGAGTCTGACCGAGTTCACGCAGCCGGTCCGCCAGCGAGTGCATCGGGTCGGCGGCGCCGGTTCCCGTCAGCAGTTCGTCCAGGCCGGGGATGCTCGACAGCAGATGCTGCAGATCCGGATCACTCGACAGCAACCCTTCCAATCCCGTTGAACCGGGCACCAATTGGTCGAGTCCCGGAATACCCGCCAGCAGGTGACTCAGCTGCGGATTGCTCGCGAGCAACTGATCGAATCCGGGAATGCCGTGCAGCAGTTGCCCCAGTCCCGCCAATCCGTCGTGCGCCTGCTGCCCGAGCTGGTTCAACGCCTGCTCACCGCCCGAGAACAGCGATTCCAGCGGACTGGAGGACCCCGTGCTCCCGCCCGACAGCAGGGATTCGAGGGGATTCGAGGCGTTGCCGGTGGTCCCGCCCAGCAGCGACTCCAGCGGATTCGACGAATTACCGGTGGTCTGCCCCAGCAGGGATTCCAGTGGGTTCGCACTGCCCGTCGTGACCGAATCGCCGTAGGGGTTCACCTCACCGTTCGTCGGCACCTCGGAATCCTGTTGTCCCGCCAATCCGGACAGCACGTCATCCAAGGAGGGTTGTCGCTGCCCGTTCTTGGCCGCGTTCGCACCGGACTGGGACTGTGGGTTCTTGCCGAGGCTCGACGGAATCGTCGACGAACCCGAACCGGAGCCCGAACCGCTCGAACCCGAACCGGTGCTGCTCGGTCCCGAGTACGGAGTACTGCCCGAACCCGAACCGCCGCCGGAGGATCCGCCGCTGCCCTGGTCGCCCAGGCCGTAGGAGTTGAGCAGATCGTTCAGATTCGGGAGCTGCTGCTGATTGGACTGGCCGTTGCCGGAGCCGCTGCCGGCACCGTTCTGGTTCTGCTGACCGTTCTTGCCGGACGATCCGGAGCCGCTGCCGTAACCGCCACTACCCGAACCACTTCCGGAGCCATATCCCTGGCCGCTACCGGAACCGTCACCGTTCCCGTAACCCTCGCCGTTCCCGGAGCCTTCACCGTTGCCATAGCCCTCGCCGTTACCGGAACCGTCACCGTTCCCATAGCCCTCGCCGCTGCCGGAACCCTCACCGTTCCCGTTGCCGTACCCCTCGCCATTCCCGTTGCCGTACCCCTCGCCATTGCCGTTGCCGTTCCCCTCGCCATTGCCATACCCCTGGCCGTTCCCCTGCCCGTTGCCGTTACCGCCACCCGAACCTTCTTGGTATCCGGCCTGATACCCCTCGTTGTAGGCCTCCTGCAGCTCTTGCTGATTGACGCCTTGACCGTTGCCGTTGCCCTGGCCATTGCCGTTGCCGTTGCCCTGGCCATTGCCGTTGCCATTGCCATTGCCCTGGCCGTTCCCGTTGCCATTGCTATTGCCGTTGCCCTGGCCGTTCCCGTTGCCATTGCCGTTCCCGTTGCCGTTGCCGTTCCCGTTGCCGTTGCCGTTGCCGTTGCCGTTGCCACCACCCGACTGACTACCGTCACTCGCCTGTCCGGGGATTTCGATCGTCGGAATCGTGGAGATCGTCGACTTCATCGGCTCCGCGTAGTACTTCTTGTAGTTGTCGCGAAACTCGTTGGTGTGGTGGTTCTTGCAGCCGGTCTTCTCCTTGGCTCCGGGGGCCGGCATCGACTTACGGGTGGCCTCGAGCCAGTCACTGGTGTAGCGCAGACTCGCGCCGGTGACCTTGATCGCGTCGATCAGGTCCTGCGCACTGTTCTTGTAGTTGCGCACCGCGGTCACCGCCGCGGTGGACGCGTCACCGGTCCAATCGGACTGCAGTTTGGCGATCTGGTCGGCATATTTGGTCAGATGGTCGGTCAGCGCCGTCGACATCGAATCCCAGAATCCGGACAGATCCATCGGCGGTTGCGCGTGAATCGTCTGTCCCAGCTGGATCAGCTGATCCCAGTCCAGGTTTTCGGAGTTCTCGATATTGATGGTGACCTGATCGGTCTTGCCGCCGTATCCCTGAATCGCCTCGGGGAAACTCGGCATCGTCCAGCTGTCGTCGACCCAGTCCTCGGAGAGATCGGCGACCACACTGCCACTCGACGTGGCCGTGGGCACCTTCACATTGCTCTTGGTGTCCTTGGGTTTGGCCAGATTGTCGAAGTTGAACTTGGAGCTGTCCTCGTGCGCGTCGAAAGTCTTACCAGCGGCGACGAAGGTGTTGTACTGATCGCGGACCACATTCGCGTGCGTCATCAACGAGTCGTACAGCGCCGAACCGTGCTTGCTGTACACCCCAGCGAGATCGCGGCTGGACTGCAGGTAACTGAACGCCCCGACCGAGTCCGCGCGAGCGTCGCGCACCGATTGCGCCAGCGCCTCCAGATTCGCGATCAGCAGTGCCGCGGAATCGGTGGCCGCCTTGATGTCCTTCGTATCGAACTTCAGCTTTCCACCATTCGCCGAGCCCAGGATCTGGGTCCACTCGGTGGTGTCCGCATTCGGAATCGTCATGATCCGCCTCCGAGCCCCTCGGTCGCTCCGCCTTCGGAAGCCCGGAACTGATCGGCCGCCGTTCGCTCGCCCTCAGCGAATTGATGCAGGGCGTCAGCCATGCTGTAGCCGCCCTCGACCATGTTCTTCCGGGTCGCCTTGTAGCCCTTGTCGCCGTCGGCGAACTTCTTGCCGGACTTGTCATTTCCCCACGGCTGATTGGTGGCGTCGTTCTCGATTCCGGTCAGCGTGCCGTTCAAGGTGTCGATCACCCCCCGAACCTTCCGCGAGACTTCCTCGGGCAGATCGGCGGCCTTGGTCAGCGCGTCGACATCCACCTCGATACTCTCCGCCATGTATCAGTCCCTACCTGTGTGCCTACAACTCGAGCGGTTTGTCGACATTGGGATCGCCCGCATTCGGATCCGCACCGGACGAATCGGGCGGCGGCACCGGCGGTTCCGCGGCATCGATCCACGCCTGCGAGCCCGGCGCGTCCGGCGCGTCGTAATACGCCGGCATCGGCCCGATATCCGGAACCCGCTTCGGCCGCGTCTTGGCCCGATAGTCCTTACCCGGCCCCAGCGGGATGGGCCCACGCTCCTCACCCGGACCGTCGGCGGGATTGCCACTGTGGTTGTTACCGCCCGGCGGTGCGGGGGCGGGCCGTGAGGGCGTCATGTAATTCGGATCCGACGGATCACGAAACC
>NZ_JBFAUW010000004.1:133100-222696 GCF_040679495.1 Nocardia sp. NPDC052254
ACGAAACCCACCACCATGCACCGGCGGCACAGGCGCAGGCCGCGACGGCGTCATATAGTTCGGATCCGACGGATCACGAAACCCACCACCATGCACCGGCGGCACAGGCGCAGGCCGCGACGGCGTCATATAGTTCGGATCCGACGGATCACGAAACCCACCACCATGCACCGGCGGACCATTGTGTGTCGTCCCGACCGACGGGTGCGGTGTCGATCCATCTCCGCCGCCCAGCAGAGTCGACTGCAGCCCGGTCGGTATCCGGCTGTTCGGATTCGGCGGCATCGGCTCGAACAACGGAGTGCGACCACCGCCTCCCCCGCCAGCATTCACCGGCGGCGCGGGAGCGGGCCGCGACGGCGTCATGTAATTCGGATCCGACGGATCACGGAAACCACCACCACCCGCGGCATTCACCGGCGGCGCAGGCGCAGGACGCGACGGCGTCATGTAATTCGGATCCGACGGATCACGGAACCCACCCCCACCGTGACCACCATCGTTGTGCACCGGCGGCGCGGGAGCCGGCCGCGACGGCGTCATATAGTTCGGATCCGACGGATCACGGAAACCACCACCACCCGCGGCATTCACCGGCGGCGCAGGCGCAGGACGCGACGGCGTCATGTAATTCGGATCCGACGGATCACGGAACCCACCCCCACCGTTGGTCGAATTCGCCCCGTTACCAACCGAATTCCCCGCTCCACCGGCCGGGTGGACCTGCCCACCGCCCGAGTTCGTCGTCGGGCTGTTGCCGGGTACCGGTCGCGGTGTCAGTGGGTTGTTCTCGGGTGGGGTCTTCGGCGGCGCCCAGGGCGCCTTCTTGTTCATCCACAGATTGAATCGGGGGTCGTTGCTGTTGGGGCCGGTCGTCTTCGTGCCCAGACCACGCATCCCGCCGACCATGCCGCCGCGGGCCGCACCACCGACCCAGCCCTCGGGGCTGGCGAATGCGCCCGCGATATCGCCGGTCACCGCACCGGCGCCGATATTGCCGAACACATTGCCGAACACGCCCGCGGTCGCACCGATGGTCGCGCCCTGCAGGAAGAACCCGGACCGGAATGGCATATTCGTGATCGCGCCGCCGAATTTCTTGTCCAGATTGCTGATCCCGAAGCCCATATAGCGGCCGAGTTCGCGGCTGGGGATGGTGCTCAACGCCGATGCCGCCCAGGAAGCGCCGAACTCCTTCCAGTTGAAGCCGTGCCGCTTACCGTCCGCGATCTGCGCACCCTGCACGATCGCATTGGTCACCGGCCCCCACAGCGCGCCCTCGCCGAACTTCAGCGTGTAGACGCCCATCCCCTTGGCCGTGGGCAGGATCGTCTTGGCCTTGTACTTCCAGGTCTGTCCGCGCATCCCCTTCCAGGTATCGGCGGACAGGATGTGCTTGATCCAGTACCGCGAGGCACCGTTGAGCTCGGCGCGGGTGGCGAATCCCAGCTTCGACCAGGCGCGTTCGAGCGCATTCTGCAAGGCGTCGGCGATGAATTTCACGATCGAACGGGTGGTGCCGACGGCCGCCGCCTCCACGGCCGGCGCGGTCGGGGGGAACAGCCAGGCCCAGGCGATCTCGACCAGCAGAATGCACAGCGACACAATGATATTGATCTTCGCCGACTGCAGTTCGGTACCGACGTCGAAGGTCGAATCGCTGATCGTCTTGAAGCCCTCGGCCATCGTGGCCAGCGACTGATCCCCCTGCAGGAACGCGTCGAACAGGTGACCGATCTGATCGGCCGCATCACCGGACGGAAATGCCGCCATGGCAGCCGATTTCGCGCTCTCTATCCCGGACACCTGCGCCGCGAGGTCCTTGTGCGCCTGGTCCCACGCGCGAGACACCGCCCACATCTTGTCCTCGTCACCATCGGGCCAGCTCGCGCCGGCGACCCAGGCGATCGGTCGCACCGGCGGCGGAAGGTACAGGCTCACGGGGATCAGTCCTCGTCGGAGACCATCGAGCGGCGCACACTGCCGTCCGCGGGTCCGTCGGGTTGCGATTCGCGATAGTCCTCGACTCGCTTCGGTACCGGCGGTGCGGTCGGCATCATCTCCCCCAGATCCGGTGCACCTTCGATGATTTCGGACATCTTGGGCAGCTGCATCTTCCGCTCGCGCAGCGGTTGCATGAGCTCGGCGCCCAGCCGCAGTGCCTCCGCGGCGGCCTGCTGCACGGCCGCGGTCATACCCGCGGCGATCTCGTCGTAGGTCAGATCCGAGATGTCGTCGGCGAACGTCGTATCGATCAGCAGGCCATCGGCATTGACGGTGACCTCGATCCGCTGTTCACAGGTGCGAGCGGTAGCGGTCAGCCGCGATCGGCGCAGCTGGATCTCCGCGATCCCGCGCAGTTGCTCGTCGAGGCCCTCCAGGACCGTCATCATGTCGGCCTGCAACCGTTCGTTGACCACCGTCACCTCCGCCGTCGACCCCCGCAGCGACTACGACAACACACCCGGTTGAATATCCGATGGCGCACAATGAAATTCGACAGAACAAGACGAAATCGTCGAGGTCGGGCGTCATTCGGCCGCCCCGCACACCCGCTGTGGCACACCCGCAGCATTCGGCCGACCCGGTTGTGAGATGTCCAATGCCGTCCCCGGAACGGACAGATCGTACGCGGTGCCGAGTTAGGTTCTCGACCGGCGGACATCGCGCCACCACCTGACGAACCGCGGGTGGCGCACCGGAGGCTAGGAGAACCCGTGACCGACCAGAGAACCACCATGAGCCCGGGGCCGCACGAGGTACTCGACTATTTCGGCAAATGTCCCGAATGCGGTTATCCCGCACATGCTTCGGCGGCGTTCGCCGGTGCCACGACCGTGGTCGCCAGCTGCGACCGGCCGTGCGGCTGGACCGGCATGGTCCCACTGACCACCATGACCGGACACAGCCGCTAGACAGCGCGACGCACCTGCGCCATCCGGCGGCAGGTGCGTTGCGCGAGAGATCTTTTCGAGCCTATTCGGGCCGCAGGGTCAGAATGCGCGGACCGTCCTCGGTGACCGCGACGGTATGTTCCCAGTGCGCGGCCCGGGTGCCGTCGGAGGTGACAACGGTCCAGTCGTCTTCGAGCACAACGGTTTCCGTCGTTCCCAGCGTCAGCATCGGTTCGATGGCCAGCACCGAGCCCACCACGAGCTTGGGCCCGCGGCCGGGCGCTCCCTCGTTGGCGAGGAACGGATCCATATGCATCTGCCGGCCGATTCCGTGCCCGCCGTAACCGTCGACGATGCCGTAGGCCCGCCCGTGTTCGGACTCGGCGGCCCGGGTACCGAGCTCGATCGCGTGCGAGACATCGGTGAGCCGGTTACCCGGGAGCATCGCCGCGATCCCGGCGTCCATCGACAACCGGGTGGCATCGCTCAGCAGCCGATCGGCCTCGATGATCTCACCGATACCGAACGTCCAGGCCGAATCGCCGTGCCAGCCGTCCAGAATCGCACCACAGTCGATGGATACCAGATCGCCGGGCGCCAGGACCTCGTCCTTCGACGGAATCCCGTGCACCACACGGTCGTTCACCGAGGAGCAGATCGAGCCCGGGAAGCCGTGATAGCCCTTGAAGGACGGCACGGCACCCGCCTCGCGAATGGTCTGCTCGGCGACCTCGTCCAATTCCAGCGTCGACACGCCCGGCGCGGCGGCCGCGCGGACGGCGACGAGCGCGCGGCCGACGATCGCACCGGCCGCGGCCATGGCATCCAGCTCACCGGCGGTGCGGAACGGCACCACCTTCTTCTGCTTGAGGCCGAATACCATCGGCGTCAGCGACCCAGGACGCGTAGGACGCGGGCGTTGACCTCGTCGACCTCACCGATGCCGTCGACCGCGAGGATCAGGCCGTCGTAGTGCTGCAGCAGCGGCGCGGTCTCGTCGCGGTAGACCTGCATGCGGTTGCGGATGACCTCTTCGGTGTCGTCGTCGCGGCCGCGGCCGAGCATCCGCTCCACCACGACATCGTCGGCCACCTCGAAGCTCACGACGGCATCCAGCTTCTGGCCGGACTGCTGCAGCATCTTCTCCAGCGCCACCGCCTGATCGACGGTGCGGGGATAGCCGTCGAGCACGAAGCCCTTGGCGGCATCCGGTTCGGCGATCCGCGACTCCACCATGCGGTTGGTCACATCGCTGGGCACGAGATCGCCGGCGTCGAGGTACTTCTTGGCCTCGCGGCCCAGCGCGGTCTGCTGGGAGATGTTCGCGCGGAACAAATTCCCCGTGGAGATGTGCGGAACACCCAGATTGTCCGACAGCAGTTCGGCCTGTGTCCCTTTACCGGCACCCGGCGGTCCGAGCAGTACGAGTCTCACTTGAGGAACCCTTCGTAATTTCTGTTCATCAGTTGGCTCTCGATCTGTTTGACCGTATCGAGGCCGACACTCACCACGATCAGTACCGACGTACCGCCGAACGGCAGGAAGCTCGACCCACCGCCACCGCCGCCGATGTGGATCAGCAGGTTGGGCAGTACGGCGACAGCACCGAGATAGAGAGAACCGGGGAGGGTGATTCGGCTCAGTACATAGTTGAGATAGTCGGCGGTCGGCTTACCCGGACGGTAACCGGGGATGAACCCGCCGAACTTCTTCATCTCGTCCGCGCGTTCCTCCGGGTTGAAGGTGATCGCGACATAGAAATAGGTGAAGAACACGATCAACGCGAAGTAGACCAGGACATATACCGGGTTGCCCGGATTGACCAGATACTTCTGGATGATCTTCTGCCACCAGCTGTCGGAGTTCTGCGACTGCGTCAGCTGGGCGACCAGATTGGGCAGATACAGCAGCGAGGACGCGAAGATCACCGGGATGACACCCGCTTGGTTGACCTTCAGCGGCAGATAGGTCGACGACCCGCCGTACATCTTGCGTCCGACGACGCGTTTGGCGTACTGCACCGGAATCCGGCGCTGGCCCTGTTCGACGAAGATGACACCGACGATCACCGCGAAGGCGGCGACGCAGACGAGGCCGAAGATCAGCCCGCCCTTGGTGTCGAGGATCTGCTTGCCCTCGGACGGGATCCGGGATGCGATACCGGCGAAGATCAGCAGCGACATACCGTTGCCGATACCGCGCTCGGTGATCTGCTCACCGAACCACATCACCAGCGCCGCGCCGGCGGTCATCACCAGCACGATGATGATCATGCCGAAAATGCTGGTGTCGGCGAGGATGTCCTCTTTGCAGTCCTTCAGCAGCAGCCCGCGCCCGGCCAATGCGACCAGACCCGTGGCCTGCAGAACCGCCAGTGCGATCGACAGATACCGCGTGTACTGCGTCATCTTGTTCTGACCGGACTGGCCCTCCTTGCGCAGTTCCTCGAACCGCGGGATGACCACCGTCAGCAACTGGATGATGATGCTCGCGGTGATGTAGGGCATGATCCCGATCGCGAACACCGACAGCTGCAGCAGCGCGCCACCGGAGAACAGGTTGATCAGCTGGTAGATACCGCCACTGTCACCACCGTTGACGACATCGATGCAGCGCCGGACGGCCCCGTAGTCGACACCGGGAGACGGTAACGCGGCACCCACGCGGTACAACGCGATCAGGCCCAGCGCGAAGAGAATCTTCCGCCGTAAGTCCGGGGTCCGGAAAGCCGACACGAAGGCGGAAAGCACAGATCCTCCTGGCTGACGACACGGGGGTCACGCCCACTTCCGTCACCTCGGCACATACCGGTGCCCTCACGAATGAGGATTATCCGGTCCTGTGCCACGACGACGGGGCAGACTGGTTGGCAGACAACAATTGAACTCTAACAGCGACGCCGGACGGGCATCTCACCCGTCCGGCGTCCACACCGTACTAACCGTAACTGTCAGGCCAATTCGGTGGCGGTACCACCGGCGGCGGCGATCTTCTCCTTGGCGGAGCCGGAGAACTTGTCGGCGCTGACCTGAACGGCCACACCGATCTCACCCTCGCCGAGAACCTTCACCAACTGGTTCTTGCGGACGGCACCGGCAGCGACGAGCTCGTCCTTGCCGATGGCGCCGCCCTGCGGGAACAGCCGGGCGATATCGCCCACATTCACGACCTGGTACTCGACGCGGAACGGGTTGGTGAACCCCTTCAGCTTCGGCAGGCGCATGTGGATCGGCATCTGGCCGCCCTCGAAGCGGGCCGGCACGTTCTTGCGAGCCTTCGTACCCTTGGTACCGCGACCGGCGGTCTTGCCCTTGGAGCCCTCACCGCGACCCACACGGATCTTCTCGGTCTTGGCACCCGGGGCAGGCCGCAGGTGGTGCAGCTTGATGGGGGTCATGCGGTTTCCTCCTCTACGGAAACGAGGTGGCGCACGACGTTGATCAGCCCGCGGTTCTGGGCGTTGTCCTCGCGGAGCACGGACTGGCGGATTCCGCGCAGGCCGAGGGTGCGAAGCGACTCCCGCTGATTCTTCTTGGCGCCGATCGTCGACTTGATCTGGGTCACCTTGAGCTGTGCCATATCAGGCTCCCTGTCCGGCACGCGCACGCAGCATGCCCGCCGGGGCAACGTCCTCGATCGGCAGACCGCGGCGGGCGGCCACCTCTTCCGGACGCTGCAGCATCTTCAGGGCAGCGACGGTAGCGTGCACGACGTTGATGGCGTTGTCGCTACCGAGCGACTTGGCCAGGATGTCGTGGATACCGGCGCATTCCAGCACGGCACGGGCCGCACCACCGGCGATCACACCGGTACCGGGCGAGGCCGGACGCAGCATGACGACACCGGCGGCAGCCTCACCCTGCACGGGGTGCGTGATGGTGCTGCCGATCATCGGGACGCGGAAGAAGCCCTTGCGAGCCTCCTCGACACCCTTCTGGATGGCCGCGGGAACTTCCTTGGCCTTGCCGTATCCGACACCGACCAGGCCGTTGCCGTCACCCACGATCACGAGGGCGGTGAAGCTGAAGCGACGACCACCCTTCACGACCTTGGACACACGGTTGATCGCGACTACGCGCTCGAGCTGGTTCTTCTCGGCGGCATTGTCCCGGCGGTCACCGCCGCGGCGGTCGCGACCGCCACCACGCTGATCGCGATCGTTACTGCCACCCTGTCCGGCGGGTCCGTTGCCGCCGTCACGCCGCTGACGTCCCGGCATCAGACGTTCCCTTCGTTCATGGTCATTCGGTCCATGGGCTGAATTCGCATCAGAACTTCAACCCACCTTCGCGAGCGGCATCGGCCAGAGCGGCGATGCGGCCGTGGTAGTCGTGTCCACCGCGGTCGAACACCGCGGTCTCGACACCGGCAGCCTTGGCACGCTCGGCGAGCAGTTCGCCGACCTTCTTGCCCTTGGCGGTCTTGTCGCCCTCGAGGGCCCGCACATCGGCTTCGACGGACGAGGCGGAGGCAAGGGTCTTGCCGGCCAGGTCGTCCACGAGCTGAGCGTGCAGGTGCCGCGAGGAGCGGAACACGACCAGACGCGGGGTCGCGGCGGTGCCGGCGACCTTCTTGCGCAGACGGAAGTGACGGCGCGCCTTGGAAACTCGGCGACGGGTCGACGCATCCTTGCCGAGCGGCTTGCGCGCGGCTTTCTGAGTCTCGGTTTGTGCCATGGCTTACTTACCCGTCTTCCCTTCCTTGCGACGCACGACCTCACCCTCGTAGCGAATGCCCTTGCCCTTGTACGGGTCGGGCTTACGCAGGCCGTGGATCACAGCGGCGATCTGGCCGACCTTCTGCTTGTCGATGCCGGACACCGAGAACTTCGTGGGGGCCTCCACCTTGAAGGTGATGCCCTCGGGGGCCTCGATCGGCACCGGGTGGCTGTAGCCCAGGGCGAACTCCAGGTTCGACCCCTTCTGCTGCACGCGGTAGCCGACGCCGAAGATTTCCATCTTCTTCTCGTAGCCCTGGGTCACACCGACGATCATGTTGCTGATCAGGGTGCGGCTCAGGCCGTGCAGCGAGCGGTTGCGGCGCTCGTCGTCGGGACGGGTCACCTCCAGTTCACCGCTGTCGGCCTTCGCGATGACGATCGGCTCGGCGATCGTGTGCGAGAGGGTGCCCTTGGGCCCCTTCACTGACACGGCCTGGCCGTCGATGGTCACCTCGACGCCGGTGGGAACCGGGATCGGCTTCTTACCGATACGCGACATTGTTCCTACCTCCCTTACCAGACGTAGGCGAGGACTTCCCCGCCCACACCTTGCTGCTTGGCCTGACGGTCGGTGAGCAGGCCGTTCGACGTGGAGATGATCGCCACGCCGAGGCCGCCCAGCACCTTGGGCAGGTTGGTGGATTTCGCGTACACCCGCAGACCCGGCTTCGAGACGCGACGCACACCCTGCAGGCTGCGCTCCCGGCTCTGGCCGTACTTCAGGTCGACGATCAGGGTCTGTCCGACGGGCGCCTCTTCGGTGCGGTAGTCGGAGATGTAGCCCTCGCGCTTGAGAATCTCGGCGATGTTCGCCTTGAGCTTCGAGTGCGGAGCCTTCACCTGATCGTGGTACGCCGAGTTGGCGTTGCGCAGACGGGTCAGAAAGTCTGCGATCGGATCAGTCATGGTCATGTGTTGACCGTTACCTTTCTCGCCGCGGTTCCCATACAGCACCGTCACACGGGGCGGTCGTGGGCCTACGACAATTTCGGCTGGTCCGGACGACAGCATTGCCGGCCGGATTGGATTGCAGTCACCCGGAGCTTCGCGCACGCAAAAGGGCACGGTGGTGCCCGAGCAACCGGTCTAGTGTAGGCGAGGCGCTCGAACAGCCAAAATCGGGGGCAGCGGCCGAGAAAGCTGGCCCTCTTTCTTCCCTGCCGTATCTCACGTCGCCAGATGCATAGCATCTTATAGCATCAGTAGCTATATTCGAGGTATGGTGAAGACTATTACTCAGGCCGAGTTGCGCAACGGGAGTGCAGGTGTCATGGACGCACTGGAAGCAGGCCAGGAATTCGTCATCACCCGGAACGGTCGCCCCGTCGGCACACTGAACCCCATCACCGCCGAGCGGGACATCTCCACCACCGAACTCAAGAAGCGACTGGCCCGATTCACCGAAGGCGCCGACAGCGCGACAGAACGCGCCGAGCTCGATGCGGCATTCGGCGAGGACCGATTGGATGACTGATCCACAGTCGGGGTTCCGGTTCCCGGTCGGCCTGCTCGACACCTGCGTCTTGATCGACCTGCCCACCATCGACGACCACGCCTTACCGGTTGGATCGAGGATCAGTACCGTGACCCTCGCGGAACTCGGCATGGGGATAGCACTGGCCTCATCGCCCTCGACTCTCGCTCTGCGCACCGAAAGGTTGATGGAGATCGAGCACAGTTTCGACGCTCTACCCTTCTCTTCCATCGCGGCACGACGATTCACCTCCATGGCGAAACTGGTGGTCTCATCTGGACGAAACCCCAAGCCGCGCAGAATGGACCTGATGATCGCGGCAATCGCGTCGGCGAATGACATCCCGTTGTTCACCCGCAACGCGGACGATTTCAAAGGGCTCGACGCACTGCTGACCCTCGTTTCGATCTGATTCACGGCACGCGGACGTCTGCGGCATGGTCTCACCCAGTTCTCTGCCCGCCCGATCGGCCGATATCACCTCGACCGCGATTCGGATGCCGTATCCGGCGGCCAAATGTAGCCGTGCGACACGAGCCGCACTCGCCGTGATCACCAGTGGTGGTAAGGAACCGAGCATCGTTCACAGGTTTCTCTGAGATTGCCTTGGTACCTTTTGCCCGTATTCGCCCAGGCAAGACGACACACGGGGAAGCCGCCTGCCATGAGCCACGACCAATTACATCGCCTGCTCGTTCTCAGCTACGGATCGCTGCTCGCGGCCGTCGCGGGATTCGTCAACGCGGTCGCCATTCTCGTTCTCGCGTTCCCGGTCGGCAACCTGACCGCAACGACGACCAAACTGGGGATGGATGTCGCCAATCCGGTGCTCTACGAAAGCGGCATTCTCGCGTTCATCATCATCGGGTTCCTGATCGGCGCCGCGATCGCGGGCGCCGCACTGGGCCCGGCCAAACGACATGCGGGAGCGCGGCACAGCGGGGTCATGATCTGCGAGGCATTTCTGCTGGTCTCGGCCTTCATATTGGCCGAGGACAGCGTGGCGGTCATTCTGGCGGCCATGGCGTGCGGCATGCAGAACGGAACAACCTCCAGCCTGCGCGCAATGCAGATCCGCACAACCCATTTCACCGGCACCCTGACCGACCTGGGCCTGCTGATCGGCCGCTCATCGCACCACGGTTTCGACGCGTGGAAGGGAATCGTCCTGTCGGCCACGGTCGTCACGTTCATCGCCGGCGGCATCGCCGGTACGGTGGCGGGCAGCCGAATCGGCGATGTGGCGCTGCTGATTCCCGCCGGGATGTGTATCGCCGTCGCTGTCGCCGGACTGGGATATGACCTCTGGCGCACCGCGTGCATCCGGAACCAGCCCGAACCAGCACACGGAATCGACTACGAGGACGACGAGATCGGGGACGACGCGACAGCCACGCGTCACCACGTCGGCTGATCCGGACGCACGGCCCGGCGCCTCAGCCCTCATCCGGCCAGGAGTGCGGGTCGTGCACCAGGTTCGAATGGTAGCGGGCCAGTATCGAGGACAACGCTGTCGTCAGAAAGACGCCGCACCCTTCCACCTCCTCGGCGATGCGGTTCGAGTGCACGCGATAGGACGAGGTCGGAGCCTGGAACCGGGTCACGGTGCCACCGGCGGTTCGAATGTATCCGTAGTTCTGGTATTCGGGCAGATCGTAGGCGTCGGGTATGCCCACGATCTGCCGCGAAGCGCGTGGGCTGAATTGCTTCATACCGATCCGATAGGTCCGAACGGCCTCGACAGCATCCTGAAAACTGTGCAGATCGGAAGCGGAGCACAGCAGATGGACACCGACTACACTCCCGAGGCGGTCGATGCGATCCAGCACTTTCGAAAATTTCGCCCGGTTCTCTTCGCTGAAGACCAGAATCTGATCGACATCATCGATCACGATGACCAGCGCCGGCAGCCGTGGGATCGGCGGGCGTCGAGCGTCCACCGCTTCGGCGTACCCGACGAAGCTTCGAAAGTCCCCGGCAGCCCGGACGACGTCCCACCGACGGGTGATCTCATTGTCGATGACGTCGAAAATGTCCCCCTCCGCTGCGATACCCGAAGGTTCCCACAGTTCCGGCTCGATCATCTGGGACGAGAGTTCGGGATAGAAGCCGATGATGTGCGGAAGCTCTTCGATCTGATTGAAGGTCTGCTGAACGACGACCTGGCCGAGCAGGATGCTCACCTGTTCCGGCGGATTCTCGACGACAAGTCCCAGCACCGCCGACATCAGGATCTGCGACTTACCGGACCCCGAGAACCCGGTCACCACGCCGATCGGCGCCGAGTCGCTACCCGCCGGTGATTTCAGGTCCAGAACAACCCGAGTCCCGTTGTCCGCCACACCGATCGGCACCCGGAGCCGATCCCGATACGGCTTGCGCCGCCATCGATACTTCACATCCAAGTCACCGACATCGCCTATCCGATGAAAGGGAGCGAAGTCGAAGCCGCCACTCAGGTTCGGAAACACGTCGGCCGGATCCTTCTTCATACCGTTCCTGCGACGTATCTCCGCAACACGCGCGTACGTCGCGTGGCGATCGGTCAGCACTGCCGACAGTGCCACGGGCAGGGCGACGCCGGAACCCGCGACTTCCTCGGGCACACACTTCGTATGGACCGAGTAGGAGGTGTGCGGAGCCCGGAACCGGGTGACGGATCCGTCTGCGAGCCGCAGGTAACCGTGCCCCGCTGTATCGGGGAGGTCGTCGGCATCGGGTATTTCGCCCGTCTGCCGAGAACCGTTGGCAGACAATGCCTCGAGGCAGATCCGGTAGGAAGCGACAGCGCCGCGATCGGCCGCCGGTCCGATGAGATCACCGACCGAGATCAGCAGTTGCGCGCCGACCGCGTGCCCGACCCGATCGACGAGGCCGACAATGGCGGAAATCGTGTCCTCGCCCCCGAACGAATCGGCGTCGTCGATGATGATGACAAGTGCCGGAAGACGACAGGCCCGGAAGTCACCGCCGGCGGGAACGATCTCGCGGCGCCGGATGATCTCGCTCTCGACGACATGGAAGAAATCGACCTCCGAATCGTCACGATCGTTCGCAACGCAGTGTCCGATCACATGCGGCAGATTCTCGATCCCGGACAGCGCACTCCCCTCGCGCCCTTGGCCGAGAAGAAGATTGACCTGCTCCGGCGGATTGCCGAGTGCCAGCCCCAACGCGACCACCGACAAGATCTCGGACTTGCCCGACCCTCTCGCCCCGATCACCAGACCGAAGGGCCCCGCCCCACCATCAGCCGCCGAATTCAGATCCAGGACCAGTGCCGGCCCGCTGTCCTGCGCGCCGATCGGTAATCTCAGTCCCTCCGGATACGGCCTGTCCCACCGATTGTTCACATCGACATCATCGATCCGCCCCATTCCATGAAACGGGGCGAAGTCGAAGGCCCGATCCCCAGCCGGAAACACACGCGTCCTGTCGATCCCCATCCCCGATCCGATCCGGTCGTGGCAGTGCGACAACCTTGTCGATGTGAAAGTCGTTGCCCAACAGTCGGTAACGGTACCCAGGACGCCGAACAGTCATCGATATCGAGGGCACCGAGATCGCTCAGCGGTGGTCATGCCCACCGTCTATCCGCACCACGCTGCCACACCGTCTGCTCCGAGGATGGCTCCACTCACCCCCGGGGCAGGGCGGTGTGGGATCAGACCTCGAGTTCGGCCTCGATGGCCTTCAGGCGGTGGCGGGCCAGAGCCAGATTCGCGCGGGATCGATCCAGCGCGAGGTAGATGAACAGCCCCTTGGCCGTCCGGGCCGTCATCGGGCGGATGATGTGGTACTGGCTGGACAGCGAGATCAGGATGTCCTCGATCTCCTCGTTGAGCCCGAGCTGTTCGATGGTGCGCAGCTTGGCCCGCACCACCTCGGTGTTGCCGGCACCGGCGACCTGCAGATCCAGGGCCTTGGAACTACCGAGCATGCCCAGCGACATCCCGCTGTTGTAGTCGACGACGGAGGCGCCGAGCGCGCCGTCGATCGCCATCATTTCCTTCAGTGCCAGATCGAGATTGGACATGGGTGTTCCCTTTCATTCGGTGTTACTGATCCGGGTCGGCGCGATGCTTGCCGCTCGGAGTCGTCAGGCGCTCGGCGATCGCACGAGCCGCCGGACGCGATTCCAGGTGCAGCCGACCGACATTCACCTGTGGTTCGGCCAGCACGGTCAGCGAGGCCCAATCCGCCGCGTAGACCACGACGTGCCCGCCGGGACCGCGCACCACGACCTCGTGGAATCCGCCGCCGACCGCGGTCGCGACGAGCCGCTGCGACAACGCCAGTTGCGATGCGGACAGCGCGGCCATTCCGGTGGGTTCGATCTCGGGCGGTAGGTCGTGCGCGATGAGGAGCCCGTCACTGGATGCCACCAGCGCACCGATCAGTCCCGGGACGCGCTCGCGCAACGCCTTCAGTTCCGCCAGCACCGCTTCGTTCGACTCGGGTTCCGAGTTCGACACCTTGCTGAACCTTCCCATCAGATCGCCGAGCAGCTTCTTCCGCGCGGTCACGCAAGTTCCTCCAAGGCCGCCCGCAGGCGGACCAGCACGTCCAGGTCGACCGGGGACTCCCACTGTTCCGGCGGCGCAACCGAAATCGCGCTCCGGCGGCGACGGACCAGCGGCGGCGGTGTGCCGTTCCCGGAGTCGGCCGGTGCCGACAGCGCCGGAGGCTGGAACAGCCCCGCCAGGGTCAGGTCCCGGACAGCCACCAGACAGCCGTAGCTGGTGCGCCCCAATTCCTCGGCTATCTCGGCGATGGTGCGCCGTCCATCGGCGGCCGCGAGCACTTCCGCTTGGCCTCCGGTCAGCGCGACGCGCCGGCGTCGCACCCGCCGGACCGGCACCACCGGTGCCCGGGAAACCAGCTCGGCCGGCCACGGACCCATCTCCGGATCGCCCCGGCGCTCGCATTCGTGCACGAGCAACCGCGGATTGATATGGCAGACCGGCGCGAGCCAATGCTCCGGCGCGGGTTCGAACTCGGCGATCGCGGGCGCGGAGAGCAGAAAGTAGGCGGCATCGAAAACAGCAAGCAACGCAAGGGTTTCCAGCGCCGGCCGGGCAAGGACGGGCCCGGGATCGCCAGCTCCGGCTCGCTGCCAGTCCTCGGCGGTCGCGACGCCCGACTCCACCAGCAACCGGTCCAGTCCGGTTGTGCGCCGGCAATTCGCCGTCACGACCTCACCTCGGGTGAAGTAGAACGACCCGTCCGCCGCGTGCAGCACCCCCGTACTTCTCTGCTCCTCCAGCCGCGTCATCTCCACGACCAGATCAGCGCCCATGACTACCTTCGGCCAGTTCGGACAGGATGCCGCGTAGTTGATATCTGGACATCGCCAGATTGCCGGTCTCCTCGTCGAAGAGGACGTGTACGAAGAGCCTGCCGTCGAAGTCGCCGTCGACCAGGTTCAGCAGGTGATAACCGCGGGTGCCGCACACCATGATCTCGGTGACGTCGTCGTCGGGTTCGGCACCCAGCGCCGGGCAGTTCAGCACGGCGCGCACCACATCCGTTGTGGCAGCGGCATCCTCGTGTTCATCGATCGGATCGTGCCGACCGGCGGAGGCGACGGCGAGTCCACTCGCTCCATCCACCAATGTCACTCCACGCGCACCCGGAACATCCATGATGCGCTGCAGGCACTCGTCAATACTGGTCACAACGCCACCGCTCGTCGACTTCGGCCCTTCTGAAACGGCGACGTTACACACAGGTTCCACAGATTGCCATTTGGAGGGAGAATCTCCGGCAAATTTTTCGAGCCGAACTACAGCCGACCAGCATCAAGCCAGATGCAGCCGATTTCCGCTACTCACACGGTTTTTGCCGCCGATCTCGCTCACCGGGCGGCATCCGGAAGGAACAGCGAGCAAACCATGATCCGGCCCGGCGGCGCCACCATGTCGACCGTTCCCACAACGAGCACGACACATGGGCGACAAGCGGGCTCGCTACGCGCGGGGAGGTGACTCCGTGGCGATCAGACGAATTTCCCTTTCCCCATCCACATCCCGTGGTCGGACCTCGAATGTCGACGCGGAGGAGCGATTCGCGGCGGTCATATCGACGACGCCGAGTCCTCGACGCAAGAAAAGGTACGGACTCGACGGAGTCCGTACCTTTCCTCGATTCGATTGTCGCGCTCAGCGCGGGCGCTGCCTCAGCAGCGCGGGCTCACCAGGAGCTCTTGTGCACGCCCGGCAGCTCGCCGCGGTGCGCCATCTCACGGACGCAGACGCGGCACAGGCCGAACTTGCGGTAGACCGCGCGGGGGCGGCCACAGCGCTGGCAGCGGGTGTAGCCACGAACGGCGAACTTCGGCTTCGCGGCGGCCTTGTTGACGAGAGCTTTCTTAGCCATGTGCTCAGTTCTCCTTGAACGGGAAGCCGAGGTGCTTGAGCAGGGCACGGCCCTCCTCATCGTTGGTCGCCGTGGTGACGACCGTGATGTCCATACCGCGCGGGCGGTCGATGGAGTCCACGTCGATCTCGTGGAACATCGACTGCTCGCTCAGGCCGAACGTGTAGTTGCCGTTGCCGTCGAACTGCTTCGGCGACAGACCACGGAAGTCACGGATACGCGGGAGGGCGATGGACACCAGACGGTCCAGGAACTCCCACATACGGTCGCCACGCAGCGTGACGCGCGCACCGATCGGCATGCCCTCACGCAGCTTGAACTGCGCGATGGACTTACGGGCCTTGCGGATCTCCGGCTTCTGACCGGTAATCAGGGCCAGGTCGTTGACGGCGCCGTTGATGAGCTTGGCGTCACGGGCGGCGTCACCGACACCCATGTTCACGACGACCTTCACCACGCCCGGGATCTGCATCACGTTGGCGTAGTCGAACTCGCTGTTCAGCGCGTCCTTGATCTCCGCCCGGTAGCGCAGCTTCAGGCGCGGAGCGATCTTGTCTGTGTTCTCTGCGGTGGTCATGCTCAGATGTCCTTCCCGTTGCGACGGGAGATGCGCACCCGCTTGCCGTTCTCGTCGGTGCGGTAACCCACGCGGGTCGGCTTGCCGTCGGAGTCGACAACCATCACGTTGGACACGTGAATGGGCGCCTCCTGGGTCACGATGCCGCCGGAGCTGGCGCCGCGCTGGTTCGCGGAATCCGCGACATGCTTCTTGATCCGGTTCACGCCCTCGACCAGAACCCGGTTGCGCTCGGGGTAGGCCTGGATGACCTTGCCCTTGGCGCCCTTGTCCTTACCCGAGATGACGATCACGGTGTCGCCCTTGTGCACCTTCATGTCAGAGCACCTCCGGGGCCAGCGAAACGATCTTCATGAAACGCTTGTCGCGCAGCTCACGGCCCACGGGGCCGAAGATGCGGGTGCCACGCGGATCGTTGTCCGGCTTGATCAGCACCGCGGCGTTCTCGTCGAACTTGATGTACGAACCGTCCGGACGACGACGCTCCTTGACGGTGCGCACGACGACCGCCTTGACGACATCACCCTTCTTGACGTTGCCGCCGGGGATCGCGTCCTTGACGGTCGCGACGATGACATCGCCGATACCGGCATAGCGGCGCGACGATCCACCGAGCACGCGGATGCACAGAATCTCCTTGGCACCCGTGTTGTCGGCGACGCGCAGCCGCGACTCCTGCTGAATCACTTCAGCTCCTCCTAGACCTGGACGTAATGCACGCCGGATTACCGACCCGACGGGCATGGTCAGTTGCCCTTCAAACGCACGCCTGCCAGCGGTTATGCATGATCCGGAGAGACCAACCACTGTGGGTTCGCGGCCAAAGTGCGGGCACAACACCCGCAGGCAACCCGACAAGTGTAGCCAAGCCGCAGGTAGGGCCCAAATCAGGGGGCGAATCCAGAACTTGTCACCGCGAGCAATTCGGACTCAGCCGATCTTCAGCGGGTTCGGTTAGCCTCTCACCGACGCAATCGGCCCCGTCCGCGGGCGGGGCCGCGTGATGCCGCCGGCATCGCGGGTGCATGAGCCGTCGGGGAGAGGATTATCTGTGACATCGCCCGGTCGCGACCTCCAGTTGGGTCGCCGCTCGTTCCTGATCGCGCTCGGTGCGGTGCCGGTGGCCGCCGCACTGGCGGCCTGCAACAGTGACGACGCGAAACCGAAACCGCTGACCGGGCCCGACCTGTCGGGCGCCGACAACGCGGTGCGCCCGCAGGACGATCTGTACCGCAATGTCAACGGCACCTGGCTGCGGACCTATCAGCTGCCGCCGGACAAGGTCTCCTACAGCACGTTCAGTGAGGTGTCCGACCGGATCGAGGGCCAGCTGCGCCAGGTCATCGACGACATCCACAATCCGGACGACGGCTCGGAGGGCCAGCAGATCCGCGATCTCTACGACGCGCGGATGGACGAGGCCACCCTGGAGAAACTGGGCGTCACCCCGCTGCAACCGCTGTTCGAGCGGATCGACGGTGCGGCCACCAAGGCCGATCTCGCGAAGGTGATGGGTGGGCTGCCGCTGGGCGGGCTGATCGCGCTGAGCCTCGGCATCGACCGCAACGACTCCAACGCCTACCTCCCCTCGGTGGATCAGTCGGGCCTCGGCATGAGCGAGCAGTACTACCGCAAACCCGAATTCGCGGAGCGCCTCGCCGCCTACCAGACCCTGCTGCACAAGCTGGCGGCCGGCGGTGGTCTGCCCGATCCGGACGGCGCGGCCGAGCGCACCCTCGATCTCGAGAAGCGGATCGCGGCCGGCTTCTGGGACAACGTCCGCACCCGCGACGCGGACGCGACCTACAACCTGATGTCCTGGGAGGACATGACCAAGTCGGCACCGGGTTTCGACTGGGATCCGTGGCTGACCGGCACCACCGACCGCCCCCGGGAGTTGTTCGCCAAGATCGTGGTCGGCGAACCCTCCTTCCTCACCACCGCCGCGCAGCTGTGGACCGAGGTGGATGTCAACATCTGGCGAGAGTGGTTGAAGCTCAGCCTGCTTCGCAAATACGCGAAATACATGAACAAGACGCTGTCCGACGCCAATTTCGAATACCTCAAGGCCACCAGCGGACTGCAGCAGCGTCCCGAACTGTGGAAGTCGGCGGTCGGCGTGGTCGACGCCAGCCTCGGTGAGCAGCTGGGCAAGCTGTACGTGGCGAAATACTTTCCGCCGCAGGCCAAGAAGCAGGCCGAAGAACTGGTCGGCAATCTGATGGCCGCCTACCGCGAGAATTTCCGCAATTCGTCGTGGATGTCACCCCAGACCCGCGAAGCCTCGATTGCCAAGCTGGACAAGATCACCACGAAGATCGGTTACCCGGACAAGTGGGTCGACTATTCGAAACTGAAGGTCACTCGCGGCAAACTGGTCGAATCCTTGCTCGCCATCGAGGCATTCGAGAGCAAGCGGGAGCTGAACAAGCTGGGGAAGCCGGTGGACAAATCCGAATGGGGTATGTCGCCGCAGACCGTCAACGCCTACTACCAGCCCACCTCCAACTCGATCAATTTCCCCGCGGCGATCCTGCAGGCGCCGTTCTTCGACGCCAGTGCCGAAGCGGCGGTGAACTACGGCGCGATCGGCGCGGTCATCGGCCACGAGATCGGGCACGGCTTCGATGATCAGGGCTCGAAATACGATGGTGAGGGCAACCGCAAGGACTGGTGGACCCCGCAGGACCAGGCTGCTTTCCAGGCCAAGACCAAGCAGCTGATAGACCAGTACAACGGTCTCGTTCCCGAGGGTCTGCCGCCGAGCGACCATGTCAACGGCGAGCTGACCGTCGGCGAGAATCTGGCCGATCTGCGCGGCCTGATGATCTCGCTGGCCGCCTTCCGCATCGAGGAGGGCAAGAACGGCCGCGCCAACCCCGACTACACGCCGATGTTCCAGTCCTGGGGCCGCAACTGGCGCGAGAAGCAGGACCCGAAATCACTCGAGCAGCAGATCGCCACCGACCCGCACTCCCCCAGCGAATTCCGCTGCAACCAGGTCGTCCGCAATCTGCCGGAGTTCTACTCGACCTTCGGTGTCAAGGAAGGCGACAAGCTGTTCCTGCCCGCGGACCAGCGGGTGAGCCTGTAGCCACCTGTCGGCGGCAGCCTCGCGCGCTGCCGCCGACAACGCGTGCCGCACCCCCGGCGGTCACCGAGATGTCGTCAATGGGTGACCAGGTTCCAGTCGTCCGGGAGGTTGGTGGCGGTGACCTGGTCACCATTGACCGCGATATCCACCGTGGTCCCGCCCAGGCGCAGGTCGGTCAGTTCCACACACCCCCACTTCGGCGGGAGGTGCGGGAGGACGGTGACCGTGCGGTGCGGGACATCGGGGGCCAGGCCGAGGAAGGAGCGGACCAGCAGGAGCGGGGCCGCGCTCGCCCAGGCCTGGGGTGAGCACGAGGTGGGGTAAGGCACCGGAGCGGAGAAGCGGGTGCGCTGGAAGCCGCAGAACAGCTCCGGCAGCCGGCCGCCGAAAGCGGTTGCGGCGTCCAGCAATCCGTTGGACAGCCGGGTGGCCAGCTCGACCGCACCGGGAATGTGGCGGTATCGCAGCAGGCCCGCGACCGTGATGGCGGTGTCGTGCGGCCAGACCGAACCGTTGTGGTAGCTCATCGGGTTGAACGCACCCATCCCGGAAGACAGTGTGCGCAAACCGAATCCGGAATCCATCTCCGCCGTGGACAGGTGGTGGATCAGCTGTTCGGCGTGTTCGTCCGGCACGATCCCCGACCACATACAGTGCCCGACATTGCTGGTGAGCGCGTCGACGCGCTGTTTGCGACCGTCCAGAGCTATCGCGTACCAGCCTTTTTCGGGCATCCAGAACGCCTCGGCGAATTTCGTGCGCAGTTCCGCGGCCCGGTCGCGCCATTTGGCGGCCTTGTGGGCCTGGCCGAATTCCTCGGCCAGTTCGGCGCGGGCCAGCATGGCCGCGTAGACGTAGCTCTGCACCTCGCACAGCGCGATGGGCGCCTGGGCCAGATGACCGCTGGCGTCGTTGATGCCGTCGAAACTGTCCTTCCAGCCCTGGTTGATCAGGCCGCGATCGGTGGCCCGCTGATATTCGACGAAGCCGTCACCGTCCCGGTCACCGAAGTGCGATATCCAGTCCAGGGCGGCATCGGCGGCGGGCAACAGGGTCTGCACCGCTTCCGGTGAGGCGCCCCAGCGTCGGGTCTCGGCCAGCAGCATCACGAAAAGCGGTGTGGCGTCGACGGTTCCGTAGTACACCTCACCACCCAGCGCCAGGCCCCCGGAGGGACCGCGCCGAATCTCGTGCATGATCCGGCCGGGCTCCTCCTCGGTGAGGGCGTCGACCTGCTGGCCCTGCATCTCCGCCAGCTGCTGCATGGTGCCCAGCGCCAGTGAGGAATCCAGTGGCAGGGCCATCCACGCGGTGAGCAGCGAGTCGCGGCCGAACAACGTCATGAACCAGGGCGCGCCCGCGGCGACGAAGGTCCGATTCCGGCGTTCCTCCCGGATCTGCAGGGCGCCCAGATCACTCTCGGTGCGCTGTAGAACGGCGGTGAGCTGGGGATCTCCGGTGGTGAGCTTGGTGGCGGTATCGCGCCACGCCGCCATCTTGCGACCGGGTTCACTGCTGCGATAGTGCTCGCCCGGCCGCAGCGCGACATTCACCCGCTGATTGGCGACAGTGGGCTGGGCGAGAACTTCGGTCTGCCACCGGCCGGTGGCCGGAACCACGATGCGCCAGGTCAGCGAGCCGGGCAGGATGGTGGGCAGCTCCGAGGACGAAATCGCCAGGCCGCGAGCACGATCGGAGCGATCGTTGAGCAGCAGTTCGTTGTCGGTCACCAGGGTTTCGGCGCGGCCGTGCCCGGCACGCCCCTCCTTGACCGCGAACAGATCCACGAAATCGGCGTCGGCGCGTAGTTCCAGGACGACGGCCGTGGGTTCGCGGCCGAGGTTCTCCAGCACGATCGTCTCGCGCATACCGTCGGCGACCAGCCGTTCGCGGACCACCAGCAGACTCGAGTCCGCCGCACCGGCCCGCGGCGGGCGCCGCAGGATGAACCGCGCCGTGAACGCCTCCGGGCTCAGCACCGACAGCGGTTCCAGGCGCTGACCGTCCACCCGCAGCTCCCAGCGCGACACCACGCGGGCGTCGCGATAGAACAGGCCCTGGGAGGTACCCGACTCCACATCGCCGACCCGGTCGGACAGGCAGAAGGTACTGCCCTCGACAAGGGTCACCGAACCGTTCAACAGCGCCGGTTCCCCGGCATTGAGCGGGGACGGACCGGTCATCGCGCAGCACCCCCCTCGCGGCGAGACCTCGGACCGTCCATGGCGGACGGGGCGATCGACTCGAGTGACACCATTGCGAACGGCTCCTCCCTGGATACCGGATCAGCCGATCCGGCGTGGGGGTCTGTGTGGGCCTTCCGACAACCTTCGGACGAGAAACGAGCACTTCGACATTCGAGCGTAACCGCTACCGGGCGCTCGACAGGAGCAATCCCCCGACCTCGCCGCAATTCACGCTGCCGGTGAGTCGTGTACCGCCGGGTCCGCGGGGTGCCGGGCGCGCCGGTGCGGTAGGAGACCGCGACGGCGCGGTTTGCTGTTGACCAGTGTGCGGTCGCCGCCGTAGTGGGCGAGCACCCGATGATCGATCACCGCCCGCCACAGCGGGGGCACCACGGCGAGCAGGATCACGGCGGCATAGCCGAGCGGCAGCTGCGGCGCCTGCTCACTGCTGCGCAACGTCTGATAGCGGCGGCCCGGATTGGCGTGATGGTCGCTGTGCCGCTGCAGATGGAAGAGGAACACATTCGTGACGAGACTGTCGCTGTTCCAGCTGTCGCGCGGTGAACATCGCAGGTACTGGCCGTCGGCACGGCGGGCACGGAGCAGTCCGTAGTGCTCGACGTAGTTCACCGTCTCCAGCAATGCCACACCGATCACGGCCTGCAGTGCCAGGAACGGAATCACCCGGTGGCCGAAGACGAGGATCAACGCGGTGAACAACACGATGCTCATCGACCATGCCTGCAACAGGTGGTTGGCCGGGCTGAACCAGCGCCTGCCCTTCCGGGACAGGCGCTCGCGCTCGAGGGCCACAGCCGAACGCAGACCGCCGAACGTGCTGCGGGGAAGAAATGCCCACAGCGATTCGCCGAATCGGGCGCTGGCGGGGTCCTCGGGTGTCGCGACCCGGGCGTGATGGCCACGGTTGTGCTCGACGAAGAAGTGCCCGTACCCGGACTGTGCGAGGGCGATCTTGGCCAGCCAGCGCTCCAGGTGCTCGGATCGATGACCGAGCTCATGAGCGGCGTTGATGCCGATACCCGACACCACCCCCAGGGTCACGGCGAGTCCCAGCCCGTCGACGACGGACAGTTCGCTGCTGGACCACAGCCGGCATGCGATGGCCAGCCCCGTGAACTGCATGGGCAGGAAGAGGTACGTACACCAGCGGTAGTAGCGGTCGTTGGACAGCGCCTCGTAGTCCGCGTCGTGCGGATTGCTCCCGTCGTCCCCGACCACCCAGTCCAGCAGTGGAATGACCACGAACACGATGATCGGACCGATCCACCAGAACAGCTCGAGCCCCGTCAGGGACACGAGTTGCGCCGGGAACAGCGCGCAGACCGGCGCGATCAACCCCAATGTCCACAGATAACGCTTGGGGTCGCGGGCTTTTGATTGTGCGAAAATCGCCATACGTCTCTCGCCATCCGGAAGAACAACAGCGGAACGAGTGCGCGGACACCGAAAACGGTTGCGCTGGCCTGATTTCTTCCAGAGTAACCGTTTCATCGGAGTCTGCTGGCGATCCAATGAATTGGCCCCCGGACCTGGGGGCCGACGCTGCCACCCCGACAGTCGGCTCCGGCGCCGTCCCCGCTGGGAGTCCGGCGCCGGAATCGGCTGTGTGACTGCCGCGTCTAGGGCAGTGCGGCGCAGTTACTCGGCGCCGGCAGACCCGCCAGCCGATCCGTCATCCACGACTGCGCTGCCGCCAGGGACGGAAAGTAGGCCAGGTCGTGCGTGCCCACGATGCCCGTGATAGGGGGAATCTGGGTATTGGCGTCCAGCTGAACCGGCGTACCACCGGCGCACCACCCGGCGGCCACAGCCCGAACCGGCGGATACGGCGTCCCCTCGTCGTTCATGGCCGAGGAGATGAGCACGGGCATCGACGGCGCACGAGATCCGATGCGCTGTTCGTCGAATACCGATTTCAGTTCCGGCGACCGGTCGATCACCTCGGTGAGAGGCTGTCCACTTGTGGTGATTTGAGAAATTTGCCGCAATTGAATATCGAGCGATGTCGCAATGGCACATTGCCCCAGCGCATCGTTCATCAACCCCTTGCCGACATCATTTATCTCGGCATCGAGGATCGGACGCGTTTCGGGATAGTCGGCGGCGATGCCGTTGAGCGTCAACGGCGCGGCGGATCCGACGCCGGGCCGACCGTAGTTGTACCCGATGAAATTCTCCGGATCGACGATGGGCCCGCCGACATAGGCGCCACGCACATTCAGATCGGGTGCGTAGCTCGACTGCAATTCGGCCGCACCGGCGGAAGCCATACCGCCCTGGGAGTATCCGAACAACATCACCGGTGTCCCCGGGTGCAGGCCGGTACCGGGCAATTGGAGCGCGGCGCGCGCGGAATCCAGAACCGAATAGGCCTGCGCCTTCCGGTTCAGGAAATCGTGCACGTCGGGCGTGCCCAACCCGTGGTAGTCGGTGAGCACGACCGCCATCCCGCGCGACAGCAGCGAATACAGCGCCACCACGTCGTATTCGGCGATGACGTCGTACGGCGGCCGGAATTGGGCGAGCTGCGGCAGCACCTTCGACGGCGCGCACTGATCGCCCTGCCCCTGCGAACCGACCCCGTAGGCGATCAGCGGGCGTTCACCAGGGCCTGTCCAGGGCAGGACCGGCTGGAGATAGGTCGCCACCACCGCGGTCGGTGCGTCATGGGTGTCGCTGCTGAGGTACATCATCCGGGTCGCCATCGCGGGAATGACACCCGCCTGGCCGGGAGCCGACATCACCACCGACGCGGGCTCGGCGCGAAGAATGGTGCCCGGTGGTCCCCCCGGTAATGGCGGTGGTATGTAGAAATCGTCGGCGGCCGATGCAGGTGCGGCCGACAATGCCGCACCTGCGACGAGAACGAGAGTTCCGAACAGAACTGCGGTCCAACTGTGTATCCGGCTCCTCACAATTGATCCTTCCTGCGCGTCCGAGATGCCCGGGATAAACAATCGGATGCCGACAGTACCGCTGAGTGAGTGCTCAGTCGGTGCGAATCAGGAAGGACCGTGGGGTGTGTCTGCCGGAACGGCCCGGGTCAGCTCTGCACGGCGCGACGATAACCGCGCACCGCGAGAACTCCGAACACCGCGATCAGGCCCACCGCCCACGCCACCGTTTGCAGGAACGGCACCAGCACCGGACCGCCGACGGTGAAGTTGCGCATCGCCTCGATGGCGCAGCTCATCGGCTGGGCCCGCACCACCGGCTGCAACCAGCCCGGGTAGTTCTGCACCGGGACGAATCCGGAATTGAAGAACATCCCGACCAGCACCACGATCGCGAACAACTCGGTTGCCTTGTCACCGGCACTGCTCACGCCGACCATCACCACCACCGGTGTGAATCCGGCGATCACGATGACCGGCACGATCAGCACCCCGATCACGCCCGGCCAGCCCTCGTGGAAGCGCAGGCCCAACGCGATGCCCACCACGACCACCACGATCGTGGCGGCGAGAGCGCGACCGCATTCGGCCAGCAGCCGACCGGCCAGCCCGGCCGCCCGATGGATCGGCAGCACCCAGAATCGGCGCAGCAGACCGCTCTGACGTTCCTGATACAGCGACATGGCGGTGCCCATCGCGCCGTACATGGCACCCGCGACCGCGATCATCGGCACGAAACCGTAGATGGCGTCGGTCTCCTGCATGGCGCCCAGCGATCTGCCGAGCACCAGGTCGTACATGAGCAGCAACAGAATCGGGAAGATCAGGGTGGAGGTGATCACCTCCGGCTGCCGGGACCAGCGGCGCAGCAACCGACCGGCCTCCACCAGACTCTGCGACACCAACCCGGCCGTGGCCTGGTCGCCCAGTACGGACGACGTCGAAAGATCGACCCGCACAGCCTCGTCCACGGCCGCTCCGGTGGAGGCATTCTCCGCGTTCCCGCCGCCTACGCTCGCGTCGTTCATGGCAGGGTCTTCTGCGGGCATTACCGGCTCCCTCCGTGGTTACGCGCGCTGCCGCCTACGCTCGCGTCGTTCATGCCCGGTGTCCTTCCGCTCGTACCGCCAGGACGGACCCGACCACGAGAAGGCCGATGATCCATGCCGCGGTGACGCCGAGTTCGGAGACGTAGCGGCCGTCGGCCAGGCCGCGCAGGGCGGCGATGATCTGCGATACCGGCTGATTGCGCACCCAGGGCTGGATCCAGCCCGGGAAACCCTGCGCCGGCACGAGTCCGGTCGAGGTCATGACCAGCAACAGCTGCGGGACGAACAGCACGGTCCCGCTCAGCTCCGGGTTGCGGGTCACGGTGCCCAGCGCGTCGGTCGCCACGACCAGGGCGGCGCCGAAAGCGAGCACCACCACGACGAATACGACCGCGGCCGCGGCGGCGTGGAATCGGAATCCGAAGATCGTGCCGATGACCAGCGCCCCGACCAGTGCCGTGGCCGAACGCAGCAGACTGGCCGAGGTCCGGGCGATCACCGGGATCCACGCCGGCACCGGCATGGAACGCAGCCTCGTCGCCATCCCGCCGACCACCTCGCGCGCGGCCCGGTCACCGGCGAACATGGAAGCGAAGAACATCGCGAACACCGCGATGATCGGCAGCAGGTACTGGGCATAGTCGACCCCGGGCACCTCCATCGATCGGCGCAACGGCACATAGAAGCAGACGAAGAACACCCACGGCTGGAGGAAGGCGAGCACCAGATCGCCCTGACGCAGGGCGCCGCGGACACTGCGTCCGCTGAGCGCACTCAGCTGCAGTGTGACCGGAACCCGAAAATCCTCCTCCGGAATCACCTGCGCGGCAGTGGCTTTCGTTGCGACCGTCATACATCGGCTCCCACGGTCGGCTGGGTGAGCCGGATGAAGACCTCGTCCAGCGACGGACGACGCAGTGCGATATCGATCAATTCGATACCGCCGGCGTTGATCCGGTCCAGCGCCTGCGACAATGTCACCGCACCACCCGGCGCCGGAATCGACACCCGATCCTGCGATTCCGCGACCGTGGTCTGCCCCAGTTCGGACAGCGCGGCGACCACGGCGGGCACGTCCGCGGCGTCGACCGGAACCACCTCGCAATAGCTCTCACCCGAACGCGCCTTCAGCTGATCGGCGGTGCCCTCGGCGATGACGGTGCCCTTGTCGACCACGATGATGTTGTCGCTCAACGCATCCGCCTCTTCGAGGTACTGGGTGGTGAGCAGGATCGTGACGCCCTGTTCCTTGAGCGATCGGACCAGGGCCCACAGACTCTGGCGGCTGACCGGATCCAATCCGGTGGTCGGCTCGTCGAGGAAGACCACCCGCGGCGGACGGACCAGACCGCAGGCGATGTCGATACGGCGGCGCATACCACCGGAATACTGGCCGACCCGCCGATCACCGGCCTCGGTGAGGGAGAACTGGTCGAGCAGTTCCTCGGCCCGCGCCGCGGCGGCCTTGCGCCGCAGGCCCATCAACCGGCCGAACAGCACCAGATTCTCACGGCCGCTGAGCATTTCGTCGAGCGCCGCGTACTGACCGGTGAGCATGATCGACGACCGCACCCGCGCGGCGTCGGTCACCACGTCGTATCCGGCGACCACGGCCCGCCCGGCATCCGGGCGGGTGAGGGTGGACAGGATGGATACGGTGGTGGTCTTTCCGGCGCCGTTCGGGCCCAGCACCCCGAGCACACTGCCCGTGGGCACACTGAAGGTGATGTCCCGCAAGGCTTTCACCTCACCGAACGATTTCTCGACCGATTCGACGACGATCGCGGTGTCCGCTCCCGAGACCCCGCCCGATTCTCCCACTGGTTCCGACACAATGTTCTCCGTCTGAAGACGACAAGCCCGATTACTTTGGTAACGCTAACCTAATGTGCACGCGCACTCCACCCCTTCGTCGGCATTTCGCCGACACCGGGGTGGCGCGACGCGACGGATCAGACGAGCAACGATACGACCTCGTCCAATGAGGCCCCGCCCAGGATGGCGGTGACCGGCAGATCTCGACGCAACTCCGATTCGATACGTTTACGCAGGTCGAGCGCCTGCAGCGAATCCAGCCCCAGAGCGACGAGCGGAATGGTCCCGTCGATGGATTCCGTACTGCCCAGGCCCATCACCGTGCGCAGGGCCGACCGCACCGCATCGGCGGTATCGGCGCCGGGCGCGGAAACATCCGGCTCGGCCGGACCGGCATCCTTCGAATCTGGCACGGCGACAACCGGATCCGTGCTCGGCACGGGATCGGGTCGCTCCTGCACGGGCAGCTCCACGAACAGCGGCTGATAGCCGAAGACCGCGTACAGGTCCGAGATCCGCGCCCAATCCGCCGCTACCACCGCGACATTCGCGGATTCGGGTGCGAATCCGGCGGAGACCGCCGCGGCCGCGTCCATCGGTTGCAGGCCGGTGCCGCTGATCTTGGCCAGCGCTTCGGCATTGTCCGCGCCGACGGCGCGCCACAACCCCCACTGCACCGACGAGCACGCGATGCCCTGCGCCCGGTACCGCACCGCGGCCGCGTCGAGCAGTCGGTTGACCGCCGAATAGACCAGGTGGCCGCGACCGCCGAGGGTGGCCGACAGCGAGGAGCACAACACGGTCCGGCCGTCCTCGGCGAGTGGAAGATGGCGCAGCAGCCGATCCAGGGCGATCGATTTGGCCTGTGCCGCAACCCGGATCGTCTCCGGCGTCACCGTCGCCTCGGCCGCCGCGTAGTCGACGGCGGCGTGGACGAGCAGGGAGATCGGAGTATCGCCGAACTCGGCACCGAGTGCGCGCACCGCGTCCTCGTCGCCGACATCGCACCCGCGCCGCACGATCTCGGTCTTCCCGATGCGCTCGATCTCACCGATCCGCGCCACCGCGGCGGCGTCCCCGCCCGAGCGGCTGATCAGGGTGATCCGACCGGCCCCGGCGGCGGCGAACCGCGCGCAGAAGTCCAGTCCGAGTTTGCCCGTCCCGCCGACGATCACGACCTCGCGCAGCGCGGCGGCATCCAACGGGCGATCCGCGGTGGTGTCGTCGACGACGAGACGCTTGGCGTGGACACCACCGTCGCGGACCGCGATCTCGGGCTCACCGGCGATGTGCACCGCCCCGACGAGCGCCTTGGCCGACGCCGCCGGATCGGCACCGGCGGGCAGATCGACGTGCCGGACCGAGACGCCGAGGTATTCGGCTGCCAGGCAGCGGAATCCGGCCTGCGCGGCGGCGTGGAACGGGTCGGGCACCTCACCGTCGAGGACCTGTTCACCACCGGTGGTGACGAGCCAGATATCGCTCACTCCGGAGAGTTCGGCCGGCCACGCCGGCTCGCCCAGGAAGGCCGCGAGATCGTCGACGGCGCCCGCGGGGGTGGCATCCGACGGCGGCGGAACCAGGACGACGAGGGTGTCGGCGGACCCGGCGGCGATATCGGTGACGACGGTGGCCCCGTGCCGGGGCGCGGCAGCACCGAGGGCGGCCACCAGCTCACCGCAACGCCCGCTGTGGTCGACCACCGCGATCGTGCGCGGCGGCACCAGTTTCCGGCGCCGGAGCTTGGTCCACTCCTCACGGTAACGCTGCGGTACGACGGTGCCGTCGGCATTGTGCGCACCCGCTGCGCGCGGCGCCGCGGCGGCGGCGTACGGGTAGGGGGCCCACAGCGTCTTGGGATTCATCTGGGTATGCGGGAAATCCAATAGCGGAAGCGCAGGTCCGGCGTCGGCCGCCCGGTCGCGCAGGCTTTCCCACGCGTAGTCGGCGTCGTGCACCGCGACGGTCGCCAGGTTGCGGGTGAACTCCCGCAGATCCTCGGCACTGCGCCGCGAGGTACCCAGGGCTTGATACGGTTTCGCCGATCCGGTGCCGGCGAGGTTCTCCTGGATCGCCAGCATCAGTGTGGGATGTTCGGAGATCTCGATGAAGGTGTCGGCACCGCGTTCGGCGGCCACCTCGATGGCGCGATCGAAGCGAACCCGGTTGCGCAGGTTCAGATACCAGTAGTCCACGATCGACTGATCCGTGCCGACACTGTCGCCGAAGGTGGCGCCGATGAAGTCGACCTCACCGGACAGGAACGAATCGTTGTCCATGTCGTTGCCGACGGTGCGGCTCAATTCGTCGCGCAGACCGCTCACGTAGGAGGTGTGCGCGGGATATTTCACCCGGATCTCCTTGGCGAATTTACCTGCCGCATTAAGTGATTCGACGACATCCAGGACGGCCGGACGCTCACCGGAGATGGCGATGATGTGCCGCGAGTTGACCACCGACAGCTCGGCGAATCCCGCGTGCCGGGCGAGCAGATCCTCACATTCGTCGCGATCGATGCCGAGGACGGCCATCGAATAGCCGGACAGCTTCAGGCCGTCCACGATCTGCGCGCGCGTGGTGACGATCCGGACCGCGTCACGCAGCGTCTGCGCACCGGAGACGTAGGCCGCGGTGATCTCACCCTGTGAGTGACCGACGGTGACGGCCGGATCGACCCCGGCCGCCCGCCACATCGCGGCCACCCCGACCATCTGCATGAACAGCGCCGGCTGCACGGTGAGCGCGTCGTCGTCGGCGGGCATGTCGGCTTCCAGCAGATACGGCAGCGGCGACCATCCGTAGAGCTCGTGGAAGATCGTGTCGCATTCGCCGACCGCGGTCCGATATGCCTCGGAATGGTCGTGGAGCATCCGCCCCATCCCCGGCCGCTGGCTACCCTGACCGGGGAAGACGTAGGCGACACGGCCGCGACCGGCCGGCCGGGTGGACACCACCACATCCGGATGCGGCTCACCGCCCGCGACGGTGCGCAGGGCCGCGAGCAGCGATTCCCGATCCGAGGTCATCACCAGGGCCCGGTACCGGCGTGCGACCCGGGTACGGAAGAGCATGTCGGCCACCCGGTCCGGGGTGGCGGTCTCGTGCGAGTCCACATATCCGGCGACGGCTGCCGCCTCCCGGCCGAGCCCCTCGGGTGTATCCGAGGACAGCAGGACCGGAACACTGCCGTCCGGAAGTCGGTAGCTAGACATGGATCTCCTCTTCCACGGCCGGGATCGCCAGCAGTGCATGCGCATTCGTGCCGGACACGCCGAACGACGAGACCGCGCCGTAGCGGATGCCGTCCTGCGGCTCCCAGTCCTCGAGTTCGGCGGCCAGTCGCAGGCCTGTCGCCGCCCAATCCACATCGTCGGTGGGATTGTCGGCGAACCGGGTGGGCGCGATCTGCCCGTGCAGACCGCTCAGCAGCACCTTGATCAGGCCGAGCATGCCCGCGGCCGCCTGTGCGTGACCGAGATTGGATTTCACCGAGCCCAGCCGCGCCTTGCCGCCGCCGTAAACCTGTTGCAGCGCACGCAGTTCCAGCGGATCGCCGACGGCGGTGCCGGTTCCGTGCCCTTCGATCATGCCGACCAGTTCCGGCGAGATACCGGCTGCCGCGACGGTTTTGCGGATCAGCCGCTCCTGCGCCTCGGTGCTGGGCACCGCGATCGGCGCACCGCTGCCATTGTGATTGACCCGGGTCGCGAGGATCCGGCCGTAGATGCGGTGGCCCAGTTCCCGGGCGCGCGATTCCCGCTCCAGGACCACGATTCCGGCGCCCTCACCCCACAGCGTGCCGGTGGCATCGGCCGAATACGGCTTGCACTGTCCGTCGGCGGCGAGGGCGTTGTTCTTGGAGAATTCGAAAAAGGCTCCGGCCGAACCCATCACACACACCGCACCGGCCAGCGCCCACTCGCATTCCCCGTCACGGATCGCGGCCGCGGCCATGTGCAGGGCCGACAGGGACGAGGCGCAGGCGGTGTCGACCACGATCGACGGCCCGCCCAGACCGAGACAGTTGGAGATACGCCCGGCCACCGCACCCAGCGCGGTGCCGGTGGCGCGATAGCCGCTGAAATCGTTGACCTCGGCGGCGTGCGGCCCGTATTCGGTGTGCGAGGCGCCCATATAGCAGCCGACGTCCTCGCCGTCGATGGCGCCGGGATTGATACCGGCGTTCTCCAGCGCCCGCCACGCCACTCGCAGCGCCACCCGCTGCTGCGGATCCATGGCGACCGCCTCGCGTGGGGTGATGCCGAAGAACATCGGATCGAATTCGGCCGCGGTGTAGAGGAATCCACCCGCATCGCGGACCTCCGACCAGCCCTCGACGTCCGACAGGGTGAACAGTCGTTCGAGCGGCCAGCCCCGGTCGCGGGGGAACGGGCCGATCAGATCCAGGCCCTGCGACACCGCCGCCCAGTAGTCGGCCGGGGTCTCGATACCGCCGGGTGCGTCGATTCCGATGCCGGTGACGACGATCGGATCCTGGCGATCACTCATCTCACCGTCTCCAGTTCGGCGGTGAGCAGTTCGGTGATGCCCTCGACCTGATCGTGCAGGTAGAAATGCCCGCCGTCGAACATCTCGACAGCCAGATCGGCGGTGGTGTGCTGCTGCCAGCCGTAGAGCTCGCCCATGGTCACGAACTCGTCGTCGCTGCCGCCCATGGCTTGAATCGTGGCCTGCACCTTGATGTCCGGTGCACACGAATAGCGGTCGAAGGCGGCGTAGTCGGCCTTCAGCACGGGCAGGGCCATCATCATCAGATCGCGATTGCCGAGCACATCGGCACCGGTGCCCTGCAAACCGGCCAGATGGTCGAGCAACTGTTCGTCCTCGGTCGGATGGTCGGGCATATCTGCCACCCGCGACGGCGCGACCGCACCGGAAACCGCGAGCAACCGGACCGGCACACCGGCGGCCTCGGCGAGCCGGGTGAACTCGAAGGCCACCATCGAACCCATGCTGTGCCCGAAGACGGTGATGGGCTGGTCCCGGTGGAACGGCGACCGGACGAACTCGTCGAATGCGCCGGCGGCGATCTCCGGCAGCGTCTGCAGCGCGGCCTCCCGGGCCCGGTCCTGACGGCCGGGGTACTGCAGGATCGTGACGTCGAAATTCTCCCGCAGCTGCTTGGAGAACGGCCGGTAGGTCGAGGCACCTCCGCCCGCATGAGGGCAGATCACCAGCGGTGCGGCGGCGGCCGCGCGCGGCTTGTGGAACTGCCGGATCCAACCGGGTGTTGTTGCCATATCGCACATCTCTCTTCACACGGGCAGGCCGGAGCACCGGCCACCTTAGGTAGGTGAGGCAAACCTAATATACCTGTCGGTGATCTACCCCGACAGGGGGTGGCCGGTGCGCGCGGGCGACCGGTACGCAACCGCCGCTCAGACCTCCCGGACCGCGACGAACAGATGCTGGTCGAGCGCCGAGAGTGGATGATCGGCGGCCGGCAGCACGTGGCGCGGGGTGAAACCGGCAGCGGCGAGTTCGTCGCGCCACTCCCGCTGGGTCAGGAAGATCCGATCGGTACCGGCCCGGACATCGGTGGCACCCGCCCGCTCCCCCTCGGCGCGCGGCGACATCAGGAAATGCACCGAGGTGAGCATTTCGCAGTGCGCGGCACAGAATTCGAGGAAGACCACCGCACCGCCGGGCGCGATCAGATCGTGCAGTTGCCGCAGCGTATGCCCGATATGCGTCGCGTTGTGCAGCACATTCGAGGCCAGGACCACATCGCAGGCCGGCTGCGCGGGCAGATCCGCGTTCATGTCGACGATCCCGAATCGCATCCCCTCGACCGCGGCGAAACGATCGCGGGCGGCGTTGAGGAAGAACGCGGACAGATCGGTGAAGTGGTAGTCCACCGCCACATCCGGCAGGGCGGCCACGATCCGATCGGTCATCCCGCCCACGCCCGCACCCAGTTCCAGCATCCGGACCGGGGTGCCGCGGCCACCCAGCTCCCTGGTGAGTTCGGCGACCGCCGCACCCGCGGCGACATTGAGATAGCGGCTACCGAGATTGTCGCGATAGAACGTGTCGGCGGTGGCCCGATCACCGTTGGGGAACAACAGTTCCTGCACCGGCCGGTGGTCCTGAGCGATGGCCAGCAGATGGTCGTCGGTGGCCGACAGGAAGGTCGCGAACGGTGGTTCGAAACCCAGATCGGCGCATACCTCGGACAGCGACGCACGCAGCGGTTCCGGCGCGGGGGCCAGGTACCGATAGCCGCGATCGGGCACGAACTCCACACAGCCGTTGCCGGTCAGTTCCCGGAGCCAGGCCCGCAGCAACCAGTGATGGCGGGGCGCGAATTCGAGTGCGGCGGAGACGGATTCCGGGGTGTGGAAGTCGCCGTCGCTCAGGACCGGCTCGAGTACCGCCAGCATGGCGCGCAGGCCGAACAGATCCATGTCCCGGCGGGCGGTACGGATACGTTCCGCGTCCAGATCGCCGGGCAGCACACGCTGCGCCGCGGCCGGTGCGGTGCTCGTGGGCGCCGAACCGTTCCCGGAGGTCACGCCGGCGGCGGGCGCCGTCCGGTCGACCGAATTCCACTGTCCGGCAGCGCCGTTGGTGGTGGCCGGTACCCGTCCCGTGCCGGTTTCCGACGTGCCGAGCAGACGCAGCACGTCGTCCAGGGAGGCACCGCTGATCAGATCGGCGACCGGTAGTTCGCGGTGGAACTCCTCCTGGACCCGGCGGCGTAGTTCCAGAGCCTGCAGGGAATCCAGGCCCAGCGCCACCATCGGCCGGGTGGTGTCGAGGGCGTCGGGATCGTCCGATCCGATCACCGCGGCCAGCATCCCCGCGACCACCGACTTCGAAGCGGATACCGCCGCTGCCGCTGTCGGCGATCGGTCGTCCGGATCGGCGGCGATGACCACGGGCGCGGTGCGCAACTCCGACAGCAACGGACCGTAGCCGAACTGCCCGAGTACCGACCGTCCCCTGTCCCAGTCGAAGGCCGCCACGATCGCGGCCGGCGGCAGCTCGCCGAGGCTCATGGCGATCGCGTCGGCCGGGGCCATCGGCAGATAGCCCACGCTCGCGAGTACCGAGGTCTCCGAGGTGCCCGCACCGCGATGCATCGACCACTGTCCCCATTGGATCGCCACCGCACGCGTACCGGCCGCACGCAGCCGGTACGCCATCGCGTCGAGCATCCGATTGGCCGCCGCGTACACGGTCATGGCCCGGCCGCCCAGTGTCGCGGCGAGCGAGGAGCACGCCACGATGTGGCAATCATCGGACAGCACAGCGGAATTCAGCAGATTGGCGAAACCGGCGACCTTGCCGCGCAGCGCCCGCTCGACACCTGCGGCGGTGATCTCGCCGAGCTCGACATTGGTCAGCTCGCCGATATCGGCCGCCGCGTGTATGAGCAGATCGGCCGGGGCGGCGCGCAATTCGTCCGCCAGCACTCCGATCGCCGCGGGATCGCCGACATCGCAGCCGATCACACGAATCTCCACGCCGGAGCCCGCCTCGATCCGGCGCAGGCGTTCCGATACCGGTGCTCGCGCGCCGGAACGAGAGACGAGGGTGATCCGCTGGGCACCCGCATGGGCGAAATGCTCGCAGTACTCCAGGCCCACCCCGCCGGTACCACCGACGATCAGGATGTTCGCCGGTGCGGCCGTATCGGTCGCGGCGCTGGATTCGGCTTCGACCAGCCGCTTCACATAGGTCGCCCCGGCACGCAGCGCCAGTTCGGGCTCGCTCTCGGTGTGCAGTGCCATGATGATCGTCGAGGCCTCCTCGGGACCCGCCTCGTGCGCGGCCAGATCGAGATGCCGGAAGGCGATGCCGGGATATTCGGCTCCGAGGCACCGGAATCCGGCGGCCGCCGCGGCGCCCACCGGATCGGGCGCCGGATCGTCGTCGACAACCGCCTCGCCACCGACCGTGATCAGCCAGTAGTCCGTCACCGCCGTGGGCGGTTCCGACCACCAGCGCCGATCCCCGAAGAACCGCGCCACATCCGTGATCGCCTCACTCGTGGAACTCGGGTCGGCCGTATCGGCGCCCGGGAGCAATACGACGACGGTGTCGGCGTCGCCGAGGTCCCGGCCGGGGCTGCCGGGCGCGCCGGTGGTGTCGAGGAAGCGTGCGACCGCCCCCTGGTCGGCCGCCTGCGCGCACAGGGCGGCGGCGAGATCGGAGCAACCGCCGGTGTGGTCGACGACGGCGATCGTGCGCGGCGCGGTCAGCGAACGTCGCTGCGGGCGCTGCCACTGTTCGACCACGAGTTGTGGCCGGGCAGTGGGCGCGTTCGCGGACGAGGTCGGGGCTGCCCGGTGCGCCAGCTGTCCGGGCCCAGTGGAATCGGCGCCGGAATGCGCGCCGGACGATCGCGCAGCATTCGAATCGCCCTGCCCGAGGGCCGGCCGATCGGCCGCGGAGTCGTTGTACGGCAACCAGAGCCGCTGCTCGTGCATCGCGATGTTCGGGAACCCGTCCAGCGGCAGTGCCATCGGGGCCTCGGGGTCGCGGCACAGCAGGTCCCAGTGAAAACCCAGCTCGTTCACCGCGAGCGTCGCCAGATTGCGGGTGAGCTCCGACAGATCGGTCGCGGCGCGCACCGAGGTGCCGACGACCGTGGCGGTGGCACCCGCGGCGGCGATGTTGTCCTGTATCGACAGGGCCAGCGTGGGATGCTCGGACAGCTCGACGAAGGTGTCGATCTCGCGGTCCAGCGCGGCCGCGACCGCCAGATCGAAGCGCACCTGGTTGCGCAGATTCCAGAACCAGTACTCGTCGACCGGCAGATCGGTGGTGATCGCGTCACCGAGAGTGGCTCCGAGACAGTCGATATCGGATTCCACGAAGTGCTTGTGCGCCAATCGGCCGTGCACGGCATCGCGAAGATCGTCGCGGAGTTCGGCGACCCGATCGGTGTGGGCGGGATAACCGACCCGGATCACGCGGGCGAACCGGTCGTTCGCGGCGAGGGCGTCGACCACGTCGAGCACCGTCTGCCGCTCACCCGAAATCCCCACCAGGCCAGGCGAATTGATCACCGAGACCTGCGCCCAGCCCGAGTTGCGAGCCAGGATTCGCTCACACTCCGCACGACCGGCGGCGACCACCGCCATGGCGTAGCGATCGGAGGCGATGGTGTCGACCGCGGCGGCCCGGGTGCCCACCACGAGAATCGCGTCGGCGAGGGTCATGGCGCCGGACACGTAGGCCGCGGCGATCTCGCCCTGACTGTGTCCCACGACGGCCCGCGCATCGATACCGAAGGCCCGCCACATCGCGGCGAGGGCGGCCATCTGGGTGAACAGTGCCGGTTGCACCACGCGAGCGCTGTCGGTGTCGGCCGTGTTCTCGTCGAGCAGATACGACCGTGGCGAGGCTCCGAAGAACTCGTCGAAAAGCTCTGTGCAGCGGTCCATCTCGTCCCGGAAGGCCGGCACGTTCTCATGGAACATGCGCGCCATGCCGGGTCGCTGGCCCCCCTGACCGGGAAAGACGAAGGCCGTCCGATGTTCGGCGGCGGGTACGGACGGGCGGATCACGGCGGGATGGGCGCGGTCGTCGGCGATCGCGCGCAGCGCGGCGAGAAGTTCGTCACGGGATCCGACGGTGGCCAGAGCGCGGTAGCGACGCGGTATGCGGGTCCGGAAGAGCATGCCGGAGATACGATCCGGCGTGACCTCCGGATGGTCGGCGGCATAGGTGAGCACCGCCGCCGCCTCGGCGCCCAGCAGGCCGGGATGGTCCGAGGACAGCAGCACCGGCACGGTCCCGTCCGGCAGTCGACGCTCAGACATGGCCGACCTCCTGAGTTCCGCGGGACACCCGCACCCGGTCACGGCGACGATCAGCTGCGCAATTGTCGGTCATGGTCACTCCTCCCCCGCGGGCATCGCGACGATCACATGCGCGTTGGCACCCCCGGCGCCGAACGCGGACACCGCTCCACATCGCATCCCGGCACGGGCCTCCCAGGGCCGCAGGTCGGTCGCCAGCCGCAGGCTGGAGCGCTCCCAATCCACCTTGGACGTGGGCCGGTCGGCGAACAGGCTGGGCGGGATGCGCCCGTGCCGGCCGGCCAGCAGCACCTTGATCAGGCCGAGTACACCGGCCGCGGCCTGGGTGTGCCCGATATTCGACTTCATCGAACCGACCAGAGGCGTGGATTCCGGCGCGCCGTAGGTGTTCTGCAGCGCGGTCAGCTCCACCGGATCACCGGCCCGGGTGGCGGTGCCATGGCCCTCGATCAAGCCGATCTCGGCCGGATCGATCCCCGCGAGCCCGATCGTCCTGCGAATCACTCGTTCCTGCGCGTCCACGCGCGGTGTGAGGATCGGTTTGCCCTTGCCATTGTGGTTGTGCGCGGAGGCGAGCAGACGACCGAAGATCCGGTGGCCCAGCGCACGGGCACGGGATTCCCTCTCCACCAGGACGAATCCGGCGCCCTCACCCCACAGCGTGCCGGTCGCGTCGTCCGAGTAGGAGCGGCAGTGCCCGTCGGCGGACAGTGCGTTGTACTTGGCGAACTCGTAGAACAGGATCGGTGAGCCCATCACGCACACACCGCCGGCCAGCGCCCAGTCACATTCTCCGGCGCGCACGGCGGCCGCCGCCAGATGCACCGCTGTCAGCGACGAGGTACACGCGGTGTCGACGGTCACCGAGGGGCCGGTGAGCCCGAGGCAGTGTGATACCCGGCCCGCCACACTCATCGTCACCTGGCCGACCACGCGATATCCGGTGTAGTCGTTGACCTCCGCACCGCGCGGGCCGTATTCCATCGGCAGCGTCCCGACGAAACAGCCCCCTTCCTCGCCGTCCACCGCACCGGGATTGATCCCCGAGTTCTCCAGGGCCTTCCACGCCACCCGCAGCGCCACCCGCTGCTGAGGGTCGGCCGCGAGCGCCTCGCGCTGTGCGATACCGAAGAAGGTGGGGTCGAATTCGGCTGCGCGGTCGAGAAACCCACCCGCATCCGGTACGTCACCCCAGCCGTCCATGTCGGACAGCGACAGCATTTCCTCGATCGGCCAGCCACGGTCCCGCGGGAATGGCTCGATCATTTCTCTCGCACCCGCCAGGGCGGACCACAGGTCGCCCGGTCCGTCGATTCCGCCGGGCGCTTCCACGGCCATTCCCGAAATGACTATGTGGTCGATGTCCGCCTTCGTTGCCGATGTCATCGTTGATCCCCGCTCTTTACTTTTCGGTCGAACTTCCCTTGCATCTACACGGATTCCGCATTTCTTGCGGTGGCTTCCGCGATCGTCTGGACGTGATCGTTGAGGAAGAAATGGCCGCCTTCGAATATCGAGACCTCGGCGGCGTCGGTGTGTGTGCGCCAGCCGTGCAGATCGGCGATCGAGACGATCGGATCGCGATCGCCGCCCAAGGCGTGCACCGCGGCATTCAGCCGGGCGTCCGGCGGCCCGGTGTAGGTATCGGAGGCGCGATGATCGGCTTGCAACACCGGCAGGGCCAGCCGCATCAGTTCTCGGTTGTCGAGAACATCGGCGCCGGTGCCCTCGAGCATGGCGATGTGGTCGAGCAGCTCCTCGTCGCCGGTGGGTGTCCGCGGCCGGAACTCCGCGCGGCTGGGCGGTACCGCGGCCGCCACCGTCAACAGGCGCACATCCATTCCGGCGGCCTCGGCCAGCAGCACGAATTCGAACGAGACCAATGCGCCCATGCTGTGCCCGAAGGTGAATATCGGCACGCCGCGGTCGAAAGCCGAATCACGGAATTCGGCGAATGCGCCGCAAGCGATCTCCGGAAGCGAGACCGGCAGTGGTTCGTGCGCCCGGTCCTGACGCCCGGGATATTGAAAGACGATCACATCGAATCGCTCGCTGAACGCCTTGGAGAAATTGCGATACGTCGATGCCCCGGCGCCGGCGTGCGGAAATATCAACAGCGGCGGGCTGCCGGGGGCTCGGGGTTTGTGAAACTTCCTGATCCATCCCGGTCTGTGCATATGTTTCCCCTTCGTTCCGTCCACGGCGTCCGCCGCACCGCCCCGTGTGGGTGTGCGCGGGGTGCCGGAGTCAGTACTCGAGAGCGGCCGCGACCGCGGCCACGCTCCGGCTCCACAGTGCGGCCAATGCGGCCGCCTCGGATTCGGTGAACAGCGCTGCACTCCAACGCCATTGGGTGATCAGCCGCGGAACACCCGCATCGCTCTCGATACCCGTGACGACGTCGACGGCGTAGCGCAGCGGCAGATCGGGCTCCGGCGCGATCGGCATGGCCTCGGCGAACGCGGCATCGGTCACGATCGACCATTCACCGTCGTGCCGGACCAGATCCGACCGTCCGAGATAGTTGAATTCGATCTGGGGTTCGGTCGCGCCGGCGAGTTCGGGGACCTGCCGCACCGCGTCCAGAAGTCCGAAATCCAGTCCCTGCCGGGGTATCTCACGCACATGCGCGGCGACGGCGGCGATCAGCCGGGCGGTGCCCACGGGGTCGGCCTCCGCGGTGTCCACATCGATCGCATGCTCGCCGACACCCACCCGGACCGGGAAGACGGTGGTGAACCAGCCCACGGTGCCCGAGGTGTCGGCGCCCACGACCTCGTCCGCGCGGCCGTGATTCTCCAGCGCGATCAGGGCACCACCGGTGTGTTCCTGTGCGCGGGCACGCCGCCACGAGATCATCGTCATCGCCAGCGCGGCCAGCAATGCCTCGCGTACTCCCTCGTCGCGGGTGGGTCCGCGCAACAGCGCCGCCGTGACATCGATGGGTGTGCGAATCATGGTTGCCCGCAACGATGCCCAGGTATCCACGGCAGGATCGGGTGCACGACTGCCGATCGCCGGATCCGGGTCGCGCACCTGTGCGGCCCAGTACCCGAGCCCATCGGTCACCTCGGGGCGTTCGGCGCGCTGCCACAGCAGTCGCGACCACGCGCGATAGCTGGTCGGCTCGGCCAGCACCTTCGGCTGCGTGCCCGCCCGGATCTGTTCCCAGGCAGCGGTCAGATCGGCGGTGAGGATGTGCCAGGACACCACGTCCACGGCCAGATGATGAATGGCCAGGAACAACAGATCTCCGCCGCCGGAGCGCCGGAACCACACCGCGCGCAGCATATTTCCGGTGTCGGGGTCGATCTCGTCGAGGGCGGCATGGGTGGCCGCGCGCAGCTGCGATCCCGCCGCGTCCGCCGCTACGTCCACGATCCGGGTGAGCACCTGTGCCGCGGTGACCGTTCCGGGTTCGCGCGTCACCAGGCGCGGCCCGTCCGCCGTGCGCGTCAGCTGCGACCGCAGGACGTCGTGCCCGTCGAGCAGTACCCGCAGCAGCACACCGAGATCGGCCTCCGTCACCCCCTCGGGAACGGTGAGCAGCATGTTCTGGGTGAAGCGCCGATAGTTGCCGTGCGTGTACATCCAGGAGACGATCGGCAGCGGCGGCGCCTGTCCGTAGGCGTCGCCCTCGACCGAAACCACCTCGGCCACACCCCGATCGACGGCGGCGGCCAGATCGCGGATGGTCGGATTGGCCAGCACCGTCCGAGCGGTGACGGCCAATCCGTTGCGGCGGGCCTGGTTCACCAGCGCGATGGCGACGATGCTGTCCATGCCGAGTTCGAAGAAGTCCTCGTCGACACCCGGCGTGCGCCCGTCGAACACCTCGGCCAGCAGTGCGCCGAGCGTCTTCTCGGTGGGGGTGACCGCGGCGGCTCCCGCGGATCCGCCGGCGGCGAGTGCGATGTCGGCGAGGCGGTCGAGTTCGCGGGCGTCGAGTTTGCCGTTCACGGTCACCGGCAGTCGCGGTACGACCACGATCCGCGCGGGAATCATGTACGCGGGCAATCGATTCGCGAGTGCACCGCGCAGGCCGATCGGATCGACCGCGGCACCGGCCTCGCCGACCACGAATCCCACCAGGCTCGCACCGGCGCCGCGGCGGGTCACCGTGGCGGTCGCGGCGGCGACCCCGGGCAGGGTACGCAGGGCCGTATCCACCTCGCCGATCTCGATACGGTATCCGCGCACCTTCACCTGTGCGTCGGCGCGGCCCAGATAGGCGAGCCGGCCGTCGGCACGGCGGCGCACCAGATCACCGGTGCGGTAGGCCCGGCGCCCGGGATGGAACGGATCGGCCACGAAGCGCGCGGCCGTTCCGCCCGGCCGGTCCGCGTACCCGCGCGCCAGCTGCGGGCCCGCCAGATAGAGCTCGCCGATCACCCCCACCGGAAGCGGGCGCAGCCGGGAATCGAGCACGTACGCCGACATTCCCGCGGTGGGCGCTCCGATGGTCGGCGTATCGGACTGAGGCTCGGCGGCGTCGATCGCGGTGACATCGGCGACCACGGCTTCGACGGTGGTCTCGGTCGGTCCGTAACAGTTGTGCACCGCCACCTCCGGCAGCGCCCGCAGCCGCGCCCACAGCTGGGTGTCGATGGCCTCGCCACCGAGTGCGACCACGGCCGGTGGCCGGTTCAGCAGACCGGCCGCGGTCAGCTGCCGGAACAGCGACGGTGTGGTGTCGATCATGTCGATCGCGTACCGCGCCATCCCGTCGACCAGCCGTTGCGCGTCCCGCACCGACTCGTCGTCGAACAGGTGCAGCGCGTGCCCGTCGAGCAGGCCTACCAGCGGCTGCCAGGACGCGTCGAAGCTCAGCGACCAGGCGTGCGCGATCCGCAACCTGCGCCCGAGCCGGGCGGTGGCGGGGCGATACACCCGTTCACGGTGGTCGAGGAAATAGCTGATCAGCGCCTCGTTGGTACCGATGACGCCCTTGGGTTCACCGGTGGAACCGGAAGTGAAGATGAGATAGGCGACTCCACCCGCGTGCCGGGCCGCATCGGGTGCCGTCGCGGGGCGGGCGGCGATGCGCTTGCCGACGGCCGGGTCGTCGAGCCGCAGCACCGGCCGGTCCCCCGGCAGATCGCCGTGGTCGGCGTCGGCCACCACCAGTCGTGGCCGGGCCTGTCGCAGGATGGATTCGATGCGGGCGGCGGGTAGCGAAAGATCCACGGGCACATACGCGCCTCCGGCGGCGAGGGCGGCCAGCACGGTGACGATAGCCTGCGGCCCGCGCGGCAGCAGCACCGCGACAACGCTTTCGGGCCCCACCCCGGCGGCGGCGAATTCCCCGGCCAGCCGGACCGCCCGCTCGTGGAGATCGCCGTAGGTGAGCAGCCCGGTATCGGTGGTGAGCGCGACCGCGTCCGGGGTGCGGGCGGCCTGGCGCGCGAACACATCGAAAACCGTTGGCGCCTGGGCACTGCCGGGATCGCCCGGGGACGGCACCGCGGGCGTGGTGGACGACCGCAGCAGGGCCGCGGGCTCCGAAGCGGGCAGCACCTCCAGTTCGTCACCGGACCTGCCGGTCGCGTCCGGCAGGCCGCGTAGCACCGCCAGCATGCTCGCACCGATGTCGGCGGGCAGATACGGCACCGACTCCCGGACCGCCTCCACGACGACCAGCAGTTCCTCGCCCAGCAGGTGCGACACCACGGTCAGCGGATAGTGGGTCAGGTTCTCGGTCATCACCGGGTGCAGGGTGACCCCGCCGTCGAGGGCCGCGGTGCCGAAGGCGTCCTCCATCGGCGCGTTCTGGAAGACGAACATGGTGTCGAACAGCGCACCGTGCCCGGCCGCGCGCTGCACCGACGACAGGCTCAGAAATCCGAGCTCGCGCATGGCCGCCGATTCCCGTTGCAGCCGTGCGCATTCCGCCACCACATCGGCGTCCGGATCGAACCGGAAGGCGACCGCCACGGTATTGAGAAACAGGCCGATGATGCGGTCCACGCCGGGGATCCGGTCCGGTCGCCCCGTCACCACGGTGCCGTAGACGACGTCGCGGCGGTCGGTGAGGCGGGAAAGCACCAGCGTCCACGCGAATTGGACGGCCGTATTGAGCGTCAGCCCCCGCGACCGCGCCCACTGCGCGAGGCGGGCCGTATCGGCGGCCGACAGCGCGAAGCGGGTGATCTCGGCGGGAGTGCTGACCTCGGCGCGATCGATTCCCATCGCTCCGCCACCATCGGCGACCATCAGTGGCCCGTCGAGCACACCCAGGTAGTCGACCCAGCGACGTTGGGCGGCCACCATGTCCTGGGTGGCGAGCCAGGCGATGTAGTCCCGGTAGGGCCGGACCGGAGGAAGTGAATCATCCTGTCCCCCCGACTGATACAGCGCACGCAGCTCGGTGAAGAACAGCCCGAGCGACCACCCGTCGATGAGAATGTGATGGATCGTGACGATCATCCGGCCCCGCCGGGTGCCGTCCGGATCGGGTGGCAGCATCACCACCAGGACCCGCAGCGCCGGACCACTGCTCAGATCGAACGGCCGGCGGATCTCGGCGGCGGTGACATCGTCCAATTCCTGTGGCAGCGCGTCGATCTCGCGCCACGGCAACTCCACCTCGGCGGGCACGATCTGCACCGGGCGCGGCACGTCCTCATCCCAGAACACCGCCCGCAGATTCGAATGCCGTCGCAGCACCGCCTCGATGCTGCGTCGCATCCGCGCGCCGTCCAATGGTCCCTCGATGTCCACGACGAACGGAATCGTGTACACGTCGTCGTCCCCGGACAGGTGGGACAGCGACAGCAGCCCCTCCTGCAGCGGGGCCAGTGCCAGCACATCCTCGATCCGCGCACTGCTCATCGCTATCGCCTCCCGATCCCCGTATCGTTGGGCTCTGCGGCCTGGCCGCGGGTTGTCTACCTCAGTCGGATCACTGCCACATCCGTCTCATGACCAGCAGGCCCTGGTCCTCGTCGTCGAGCACCGGAACCGAGCTGATCGGCTGGTTCGGTGCGTCGGCGATGGCCCGCAGGGTGTTGTGGAAGGCGGTTTCGATGATCCGGGCGTCGTCGGCCTCGAAGGCGTCCTCGGCGTAGAAGATCGCCGCCTGTACCGAATCGCTGGGCAGCAGCGAGTTCGCCGGGAAGATCATCAGCAGCAGCGCGTTGTCGGTCGCGCCCGCGCCCTCGAAGGAGGCCAGCTGCAGCCCCGCGGTGCCCAGCAATCGCTCGAGCTCCTTGCGGCCGGGCGGGTAGGACTCGAAGACGAACATGGTGTCGAACAGCTTGCGGCTGCCGGCGGCCCGCAGCGCCGAAGTCAGCGGATAGCTGTGATACTCCATCAGTTCCATGCGCCGGGACTGGACCTCGCCCAGGTGCTCACGCCACGTCCGGTCACCGGAGAAGCCGATCACCGCCGGGATGATGTTGGCGAAACAGCCGATGGCGTTGTCGACCTCGTCGAGATCTGCCGGGCGGCCCGATACCGCCTCACCGAAGACCGTCGTCTCCTCACCCGCCACGTAGCGCAGCGCGTTCGCCCAGGCCAGCTGGCACACCACGCTGAAGGTGGTACCCAGTTCGGAGGCCAGCACGGTGAGCCGGTCGACGAGCTCGTCGTCGATCGCGAACGAACGCTCGACCGGAATACCGTCACTGCTCAGTCCGCGTCCCGGCGCGACGAGGCACGGCTGCACACCCTCGAGCACCGGACGCCAGGCGGCCTCGACCGCCTCCTGACCGTCCTCGACCATGGCGAGGAATTTCCCGAAGGTCTCCGGGGTGGCGATCGGATCCGCGCCCGCGACGGCGTATTCGGCGAACACCTCACGCGCCACCAGCTGTCCGGACCAGCCGTCGAGCAGCATGTGGTGCATGGTCAGCACCACGGTGTGCACGCCGTCGGGCATGTGTACGACGGTGACCCTGGTCAGCGGGCCGTGTGCGAGATCGAACTGCTCGGCCTGGTCGGACCGGTAGAACTCGTGCAGGCGCCCGGTCGCATCCGCCACATTCGACAGGTCGATCTCGCGGACCGGGATCGGCACGCGCCCGGCCACGATGGCGTAGGGACGCCCGGCATGCGACACCGACAGTGTCACACGCAGATTCGGATACCGGTTGAGCACGGTGTCGAAGGCACGGCCCAGCCGCGGCACATCGAGATCACCGCGCACACCGATCAGGGTCTGCACGTTGTAGACGTCGCGGGCACCGGCGCTGAGCGCGGTCAGGTACAGACCGGCCTGCATGGGCGCCAGCGGATACACGTCCTCGAATTCGCCGTAGATGTCGCGCCAGCGGTCGAGGTCGAGCTGGGTCGGTCCCACGGCGAGCACATCACTGGGGCTCAAGCGGCGTGTCTGGTTGTCGCGCACCGCCTTGGCCAGCTCCGCTAGCCCGGATTCCCAGAGCTCGGCCAGTTCGCGGACATCGTCGTCGGACAACGGCCCGGCCGGGAAGCGGAACGACGCCTGCAGTGTCACCCGGTCGTCCTCGGTCAGCGCCACCGTGTTGATGTCCAGCAGGGCGGGCGCGGGCATCGTGGGATTCGCGTGCCCGCCCATATAGCCGAATTCCGGTGCCGCCGAGAAGTTCTCGATACTGTCCTCGGCGCCCGCGGCGGCGAACCGGCCCATGTAGTTGAAGCTGATCTGCGGGGTGCGGTACTGCTCGAGCGCGGTGCGGGTCTCGGTGTTGAGCCAGCGCAGCAGGCCCCAGCCGATACCGGATTCGGGCACCGCCAGCAGCTGCTCCTTGACCGCCTTGACCGCCGGCTCCACCTCCGAGCCGCCCGTGACATCGAGGGTGACCGGGTAGGTCGTGGTGAACCAGCCCACGGTATTGGCCAGATCGACACCGGCGAACAGGGTTTCGACGCGGCCGTGCCGTTCCATGGTCAGCGACACCGTGGCGGCATCGGAGTCGCGGCGCTGCCGGAACCGGTGCACCGCCACCGCCAGCGACGCCACCTGGATGTCGAGGAAATCGCAGCCGAAGGCCGTGGTGGCCGTGGTCATCAAGAAGGCGGTGTCGTCGGAGTCGAGCGAGGTGGTGATCTCGCGGACGGTGGCGACGGTGTCCACCGCGGGATCGAGTTCGCGCCCGCCCAGCAGCGGGTCGACGCCCGCGGCGGCGGCGGTCCAGTACGGCAGGGTGTCGAGCACGCTGCCGGCCGTCGCCAGCCCGGTGAGACTGGTGTTCCAGGTCTTCACCGAGGTGCCGGATTCCGCGGCCGCGGACGGGTCGTCCCACAGCTGGCGCAGATCGTCGTGGATGATGCGCCAGGACACGCCGTCGACCACCAGATGATGGATCACCAGCAGCAGCCGGCCCTGGGCACCGTCATCGGAGCGCACCCAGATCGCGGCGACCATCCGCCCGTCGGCCGGGTCGAGCAGTTCGCTGCCGTGCCGAAGATGTTCACGCAGTTGCGAACCCGCGGCACGATCCCACTGGGCGGCGGGCACGACGATCTCGGTGAGGGTCGGTTCGGCGATCTGCTCGCCCGGGCCCGGGATGTAGAAGGCCGTTCGTCCGCCGGTATCGATGGCCAGCCGGGCCCGCAACATCGGATGCCGGTCCACCAGTGCCGCGACCACGGCGGTGACCTGCTCGAGGCTGCCGTGCGGCGGTGTCACCACCGCGGTGGCCTGACTGTAGGCGCTGTGATCGGGCGCGGTCTCGGTGAGCACGGTGGCGATCGGGTTGAGCGGAATCCACCCGGTCTGCTCGCCCACCTCCGCCAGTGCCGGGGCGCCGCCCGCCACGATCGGTTCGGCCGCCGCCGCGATCCGTGCGATCGTGCGCGCGTCGAACAGCGCGCTGGTCGTGATGAACAGTCCGCGCTTCTTCAGCGCGGACGCCATCCGGATGGCGGTGATGGAATCGCCACCGAGGGCGAGGAAATCGTCGTCGGCGGCGAGTTCGGCCGTCTCCGCGATGCCGAGCACCTGGCGCACCGCGTCGGCCACGCTGCGTTCGGCCTCGTCGCGCAGTGCGCGGCCACGGCCGGTGCTGCCGCCGAGATCGGGTGCGGGCAATGCCCGCCGGTCCAGTTTGCCGTTCGCGGTCAGCGGCAACTCATCGAGCCGCACCAGCGCGGACGGGATCATGTACTCCGGCAGTCGTTGCGCCAGATGGGCTTTGATCTCCGCGACGTCGTCGCCGGTACCGAACTGCGAATCGGCCTCGGGCACGTAATAGGCCACCAGCGCGAGGTCGCCCGCGCTCTGCGGTGTCGTCACCGCGACCGCCGAGGCGATACCCGGCATCCGGCGCAGTACGGTGCCGATCTCACCGAGTTCGATGCGGTGACCGCGGACCTTGACCTGATCGTCGACGCGGCCCAGATACTCCATGCGGCCCTGCGAATTCCAGCGCACGATATCGCCGGTGCGATACATCCGCGCTCCCGGCTCACCCGCGAAGGGGCAGGCCACGAACGCACCCGCGGTCAGATCCGGACGTCGGTGATAACCGCGGGCCAGCTGCACACCACCGAGGTGGAGCTCGCCGACCACACCGGGCGGCACCTGCCGCAGGTGCTCGTCGAGGACGTACACCGACGAATTCCATTCGGGCGCACCGATGAGCGCGGAGCGAATCGTGTCCTCGTGCGGATCGATGCCGGCGAAGTCCTCGTGCATGAGGTCCATCGCGCCCTCGGTCGGGCCGTACAGCCCGAGCACCGTGCCGCCGAAGAACCGGCTCGATTCCTCGACCAGCGCCGGTGGCACCGATTCGCCACCCAGGTACACATAGCGCATCGACTGCAGCCGCGACGGATCCGGTCCGGCGTCGATGAAGGCGCGAACCACACTGGGCACCAGCGAGATCTGCGTGATCCGGTGCCGGTGGATGATGCCGGCCAGCGCCTCCACATCCGCCTGCCACCAGTCCGGCGGCGGCAGGACGGTGGCCGATCCGGTGCACAGCGCGTTGACCAGTTCGAAGACCGAGACGTCGAATCCGATCGGCGCCTTCTGCAGAATGCGCTCCTCGCCGAATTCCAGGTAGTCGCGCATCCACTGCACGTGGTTGGTGACACCGCGCTGCGGAACCACGACGCCCTTGGGGCGGCCGGTGGTACCGGAGGTGTAGAGCAGATAGGCGGCGTCGAGGCCGTGGATCGGCCGCTCGAACGCGGCGGCCGGTAGTTCCGCCCCACCGGCGGCGGTCAGCTCGGCGACCACGGCAGGATCGGCGAGATCGACGACCGGAACGGTGATCTCGACGCCCGGCGCCTGTGCGGCGGTCACCAGCAGCAGGGACGGCTGCGCGTCGGCCAGCATGTATTCGATGCGATCGATCGGATAACTGGGATCGACCGGGAAGTACACCGCGCCGACCCGCTGCACCGCCGCGAAGGCGATCGGCAGCCGCTCACCACGCTCGGCGTACACCCCGACCCGGTCGCCCGGACGGACACCGCGTGCCAGCAGCACCCGCGCGAGTTCGTTGACCCGCGAATCGAATTCGCGATAGGTCAGCTCCAGGTCACCGAATACGACGGCCGTGCGGTCCGGATATCTCGCGGTGGCCGTGCGGATCATCGAGTCGATGGTGTCGGCTTCGATATCCACCACGGTGCCGTGCGACCACTGCGACAGCGCGGCGGCATCCGAACGGGACAGCGTCGTCAGCTCGGCGATCGGCCGGTGCGGGGCGGCCGCGGCCAGCACCTGATCGATGTACTCGTGCAGCCGGTCGACGGTCGCGGCATCGAAAAGGTCGGTGCGGTAGGTGATCTGCACATCGGTGCGGTCGCCGTGCATGAACGTCTCGACGACCAGCGGCAGCAGCGCGGCACCGTTGTGCATCAGCTCCCAGCTGGTGGTCGCTCTGGCGAGCTGCGGGCCGTCGATCTTCTGGTGCAGGAACAGCACCATGGTGTCGAACAGGCTCGACCCCACATTGCCCGTGACCGCGTTGACCGCGCGCACGATGCCTTCCTGCGGAAAGTGCTTGTGGCCGAAGCCGTCGGTGATCACGCCGCGAACCTGTTCGACCAGTTCGTCGAACCTCGTCGCACCGTCCGCGGAGATGCGCAGCGGGAGCATGTTGCTGAGGTTGCCGATCAGCAGCTCCATACCGGATTCCTCACGGTTGGCGACCGTGGTGCCGATGACCATGTCCGCGCGGCCGGTCATCTGCCGCAGCGCGAGGTAGTAGGCGGACAGGAAGACCGAGAACGGCGTGGTGCGCAGCCGGCCGGTCAGCTCACGCAGGGCGGCATCGGCGGGGGCGCTCAGTGGTTTGTCCGAACGCTCGCCGCGCTCGGTGACCGCCACCGGACGCCGGTCGTAGGGCAGCTGCAGTTCGGGCAGCTCCCCGTCGAATCGGCTCTGCCAGAAGCGGATGTCCTCGTCGTGGTCGTCGGCGGCGAACCGGTCGGCCTCCCATTCGGCGAAGTCGGCCACCTGTAATCGCAGCGGTTCGACCGTGATCGGGCCGGTGCGGGCCTGGCGGTAGAACTCCTCCACATCGCGCGAGAGGGCAGGCAGCGTCATACCGTCCCACGCGATGTGCTGCATGACCACGATCGCGACCAGCTCGTGCGCGTGTACCCGGGCGAAGGTCACCCGCAGCGAGGATTCGGCGGTCAGGTCGAAGCTCTCCCGGGCCGCGGCTTCGGTGAGCTCACGGACCTGCGCTCGCGCCGCCTCGTGCTCGGCCGCGGACAGATCCACCTCGCGCAGCCGAGGCGGCAGCTCGGTGTGGATGCGCTGGTAGGGCTCACCGTCGTCGTCGGTGTGATAGGTCGTGCGCAGTACTTCGTGCCGCCGCACCAGCGCCTCGAACGCCGCGCGCAGTGCGGAGCTGTCGACCGCACCCTCGAAGGTGAGCGCCAGGCACAGGTTGTAGGCGGTGCTGCCGGGCGAGATCTGTTGATGGGCCCACACATAACGCTGCCCGAACGACAGCGGTGCGCGCTCCGGATCCCGCCGGGCCTCGACCGCGGCGGCGGTGGCCAATCCTTCCTCGGCGAGCCGAGCCGCCATCGCTGCCTGCAGGTCTTCGAGCGAACGCATGTGACGAACCAATCTTCCTACGACGAGATATCGCGGACCGCGCTCAGCGGTCGCTTCCGGCCAGGGCCGAATCCGTTTGTGGCACATCGACCTCGGCGAGTTCGAGCAGAATTCGCGAGACCCGCGCCAGCCGGCCGGGGGCGGTGTCGGCAGCGACCAGTCCGGCGCTGATACGCCGTACCGTGCGGCCACCGAAAACCTCGGTGACACCGAACTTCTCGACCGCGAGCAGCCCGCGGACCTTCGCGGTGAGAGTGGTGGCGAGAATCGAGTTGCCGCCGATTTCGAAGAAGTCGGTGTCGACACCGATGCGTTCGATGCCCAGGATCTGGGCCGCGATATAGGCCACGGCCGCCTCGACCTCATCGGCGGGCGCGACGTATTCCTGTGCGGCCGCCGGTGATTCGCTGTCCAGACCGCGCTTGATCGCCGCGCGGTCGAACTTGCCGTTCGGGGTGAGCGGAATGGCGTCGAGAACGTCGATGATCTCCGGAATCATGTGCGCGGGCAGGAGGTCGCGCAGCTCCGCACGCAGTGCGGCCGCATCGGCACCCGGTGCGCTCACCGCGGCGGCCAGGCGGCCGGAGTCGGTCACCAGCGCCACCGCCTGCTGCACCCCCGGCAGTGTGGTCAGCGCCGATTCGACCTCGCCGAGTTCCACCCGGTAGCCGCGGATCTTGACCTGATGGTCGGCGCGGCCGAGGAAATCGACGGTGCCGTCGGGCAGATAGCGGGCGAGATCGCCGGTGCGGTACCAGCGCACGCCGTCGATCTCGACGAAGCGCTGCGCGGTGCGTTCCGGATCGCCGCGATAGCCGTCGGCGACACTGGTTCCGCCGAGCCACAATTCGCCGACCACCCAGTCCGGGCAATCCTCACCGCGTTCGTTGACCACCCGCATCGCCACATTGGCCAGCGGGGTGCCATACGGCACGCTGGCCCACTCGGCCGGGAATTCGTCGGTGACCTCGCAGACCGTGGAATGGATGGCCGCCTCGGTGGCACCACCGAGACCTGCGAACCGCAGGCCCGGGACCAGTGCCCGCAGGCGGTGGCCCAGATCGGCGCCGACGCGATCACCACCGGTGATCACCAGGCGCAGCGAACGCAGCTGCTCGGCGTCGCTGTCCGCGGTGGCGGGAGCGGCTCCCGCCACGGTGTCCAGCAGCATCCCGATCAGCCCGGGCGCGCAGTTGAGCACGGTCACACCGTGATCGGCGATCAGTCGCGCCCAGCCCTGCGCATCGCGCTCGATCTCGCCGTCCACGCAGACCAGTGCGCCGCCGAGGGCGAGCGGGGCGAAGATGTCGTAGACCGACAGATCGAATTCCAGCGACGACAGCCCGAGCATGCGCTCGTCGGCGCCGAGCCCGAAATGGGCGGCGAGGGCGTCGATCGTATTGGCGGCGGCGCGGTGACCGACCTCGACCCCCTTCGGCTCACCGGTGGATCCGGAGGTGAACAGCACATAGGCGGTGCTGTCGGGCGATGGCGAGTGCGGGCCGTCCAGCTTCGGACCGGTCAGCGCCGCTTCGATATCCACGGCGGTGACCTCGGCGGGCAGCTCGGTCGCGGTGTCGACGAGGGCCACCCGGGCACCGGCGCGGGTCAGGATCCGATCGCGGCGGACCGCGGGCTGCCCGGTGCCGATCGGCACATAGGTGGCACCGGCGGCCAGCACACCCAGGACAGCCGGAATCTGCCGGTGCCCCTTGCCGATCACGACCGCGACGGTGTCACCGGGCCGCACACCGGCATCGCTGAGCGCCCGGCCGACGGCCAGGGCCTGATCGGCGAGTTCGCCGTACCCGGCGGCACCACCGTCCCGCCACAGCAGCGCGGGGCGCTGCGGATTCTGTTGTGCCCGTGCGAAGAACGCGTCGTGCAGGGTGCGGCGGCCGAGATCGGCCGCCGTGTCGTTGACCTGCGCGCGGACCGCGGCCTGCTCGGGCGGCAGTGCGATGGACAGCGGCGCGTTCCAATCGGCGCCGGGTTCGACCAGGGCCAGCAGCAACCGGCGGAACTCGGCGAACATCGCCTCCACCACGCCCTCGGGCATCGCATCGCGGCGCACGTCCCAGTTCACCAGCAGGCCGCCGGACAGCTCGGCCACCTGGGCGTCCAGATCCACCTGCGGCCCCTGCGAGAGGACCCACACCGGCTCACCGAAAAGGCGAGTCACCTGGTCGGAGAACAATTCACCGAGATTCAGGCCCGAGGTGAAGACCACCGAGGGGGTCACCGGGGCACCGCGCAACCGGCCCAGATCACGCAGAACATCCAGGCCCTCATAGGTGGAATGGGCCGCGCAGGTGTGCAATTCGCGCTGCAGCCGCTTGGCGCGCGCCACCGCCGACTCGGACGCCCGGGCATCGACGTCGACGAGGACCGAATTGGTGAAATCGCCGACCACCCGGTCGATGTCGTCATGGAAGGGTTCGCGGTCGAACAGCGGCACGTTCAGCAGGAAACGCTGCTGGGCCGACCACCGCGCGATCGCCTCGGAGAACACGGTGGCCAAGGTGACCGCGGGCGTGACGCCGTGGCTGTGCGCGACCTTGTTCAGCTGCGCCTTCGCCTCGGGTGAGAACCAGTGATGCAGGCGGATGCTGCGTGCCGGATCGCGCCGCTCGTCCTCGGGCAGCACGGGCAGGGCGGGGATGTCGGGCAGATCGGCGAGCCGGTCCTGCCACCAGTCGCGCGCTGCCGAATTGTCCGGCGCGGTACGGCCTTTCGTGTCCAGATATTCGCGGAAGGTGTAGCCGACGGTGTCGGCCGCCTCGGCGTCGGTGTCGTAGAGGGTGGCCAGATCGTCGAGAACTCGCCGATAGCTCTGCGCGTCGCCGGCGAGCATGTCGACGTCCACGTGCAGGCGATGCGCGCCGTCCGGCAGCCGGGTGAGGGTGATGTCGACGACCTCACCGGCCTCGACATCCATGCGCTGATGACTCTTGTCGTGGCGCAGCCGTTCCAGCTCGGCGGCCGGGTCTGCCGACGCGGTGAGATCCACCGCGCGGAACACCGGTCGCTGCGGTTCGGGCAGCACCCGCTGGGTTCCGCTGTCGGTGAACTGCACCCGCAACTGTGGATGCCGCCGCACCACGCGCGCGACGGCGCGTTCCATCCGATCGGCATCCAGGCCGTGCCCGTCGAATTCCACGTACAGATGCGCGGCGACGCCACCGAGCCGCTGATCCTGGCGACGGCCCACCCAGTAGGCGTGCTGCATGGTGGCGAGCGGGAACTCCTCCCCCTCGGCCACCGAAGTCGGTGCCGCGGGCGCGGATTCGACCACCGCGGGTTGCGCTTCGGCGCCCAGCAACTCCGCCCAGGCCGAGATCGTCGGCTGCAGTGCGAGCTCGGAACTACGCACTTCGTGGCCCTGTTTACGCCAGCGACCGGCCAGTCGCATCAGTAACATAGAGTGCATACCGAGGCCGACCAGATCGTCGTCATAACCGATCGATTCGGGTTGTATCCCCAGCTCCGCCGCCACGATGTCACGTACATCCGCTGTGCCGAGCATCAGGTAAAACTCCTTACCGGCCGGAAATCTGGCCTCACCACACACTTCAAAGGCTAGGCTTGCCTAACCTCCAAGCATGGTAACCCAGATGCCTTCTCATGTCGTAAGGATGTGGTTTGGCTAACCTAACCCAGATACTCTAGCTCTATGGGCAAAGGCTTCAATGGCGTCGTTCTGAAGGCGCTCGGCGCCGACGACTACCGGTTCACGGTGACCTCGACGCAGCAGATCAGCGACAAGTACCTGCGTATCGGGTTCACCGGTGGTGGCCTGCTGACCGCACATCCGGTACATCCCACCCAGTGGGTGCGGATCTGGTTCGCCGAGGACAGCGGCAACCTGGTCCAGCGCGGCTACACCCTCGTCGACCCGAATCCGGACGCCGACACCTTCGATATCGAATTCGCCCTGCACGGCGGCCCCGCCTCCCGCTGGGCCCAGAAGGCCGCCGTCGGCGACGAGATCGATGCCACGGTGATGGGCTCGAAATTCGCCGTACCCGAACCGACCCCGTCGGAATTCCTGATCTTCGGCGACAGCGCCTCCCTGCCCGCCATCAACTCCCTGCTCGATGCCATCGGCGAAACCCCCGCGCGGGTCTGGCTGGAATGGCAGGAGGAATCCGAACAGTCGCTGCCGGTGCGCACCGGACCGAAGACCGAGGTCACCTGGGTACAGCGCGTCAACTACGGCCAGTTGCTGCGCCAGGCCGCCGAATCGGCGACCTGCGCTTCCGACGCCTTCGGCTGGGCGGCCTGCGACGCCGCCACCACCCGGGCCATCGGCAAATCACTGAAAGGCAAGCTGCCGAAGGGGAATGTGGCCGTGCGCGGTTACTGGCGGTGAGCCGTCACCCACTGATACCGGTATGACAGATTGACTCCGGACGTACCGGCCGTACGGGCACATCGCCCCCACCGATCACGGCCGGCCGGAGAGGATGTCATGACTTCGCCAGCAGGTTCGGACGCACGGACCTATGTGGTCACCGGCTCGGCATCGGGTATCGGCGCCGCGACCGCCGCACTGCTGCGCGAACGAGGGGCCCGCGTCATCGGCTGCGATATCGACGAGGCCGATGTCCGCGCCGATCTGTCGACCGCGGCCGGCCGGCAATCGCTGGTCGACCAGGTCGGCGAGTTCGGCCGCATCGATGCGGTATTGGCCGTCGCCGGTGGTGGCAGAACGGGAATGCTCGAAACCAACTATTTCGGCGCCGTCGCGACCTTGACGGGATTGCGCCCGCTGCTGGCGCGCGGCACCGATCCCCGTGCGGTCGTCGTCTCGTCGACGTCGTCGCTGGCACCGGCGGACGAACGACTCGTGCAGGCCTGCCTGGACGGCGCCGAAGCAGCGGCCGTGGATCTGCTCGCCGCCGATCCCTCGGCAGGTGGGTCGACCGCCGGTTACGGTCCCGCCAAACGCGCGCTGAACCGCTGGGTACGCAGACAAGCCCCGACCGCCGAGTGGGCCGGGGCCGGTATCGCCCTCAATGCCGTCGCCTCGGGCGTGGTCGACACCCCCGCCGCGGCCTGGATATTCGCCGACGACAACATCCGCACGGCCGTGGAAACCGCTGCGCCCCAACCCTTCGGCGGCTTCCCCGGCCGCCCCGAATGGGTCGCCGAAGCCCTCTGCTGGCTGGGTGGACCCGACAACCGCTTCATCACCGGCCAGATCATCTTCGCCGACGGAGGTTCGGAGGCCGCGGCACTCGGCGACCACCACTGGCGGTGAAGCTCCGCCCGATCGACCGCCTGGTTTTCCGACAGCTGATCACCGCCGTTACTCGTCGATCAGATCACTCACCGACCCTGCCGCGGGAATGGGTTCGGGCGCAGCCATTTTTCGTTGCGACGCCGGCCGAACCGCACCCTGTTGACGCAGTCGCTCCAGCGGGGACAGCGCGTCGACAGGAACAATACGAGCAATGGGGCGCCCGTGGTCGGTCACGGTCACCGTATGTCCGGAACGCACCTCGGCCAAGTGCTGACTGAGGTGATCACGAAGCTCGCGTACACCAATCTCCATCACAACCCCCGTTGTGGCTACATGTTATCGCCACATCGACGGGCATCGGGCTCGGCCTCGACCGACTTGCCGACGACAGCTGGGTACCCGAGTTCGGAACGCACGCCGGGCTCGGTCGTTCCGGATATCCGGAACGACCGAGCCCGCACGAGCTGATTCCGATCAGGCGTCGACCAGGTGCCACCCCGTCGCACGCGAACGCTCCGACCAGAAGTGGGCGTAGCGCCCGCCCAGTTCGAGCAGTTCCGCGTGTGTTCCCCGCTCGACGATCTGCCCGCCCTCGACGAACAGGATCTGGTCGGCGTGGGCGATGGTGGACAGCCGATGTGCCACCACCACGACGGTCTTGTCGCGGGACAGCTCGTGGATGCCGCGGACCACGACGGCCTCGCTGTGCGGGTCGAGGGCGCTGGTGGCTTCGTCGAGCAGGACGATCGGGGCATCCTTGAGCAGGGCGCGTGCGATCGAAACTCGTTGGCGCTCACCGCCGGACAGGGCCGCACCGCCCTCGCCGACCGTCGCTTCCCAGCCATCGGGCAGATGGTCGACGATCTCGTCCACCCGGGCGATTTCGGCGGCCCGGCGCACCTGTTCGTCGGTGGCCTCCGGATTGCCGAGGCGGATGTTGTCGGAGATGGTCTCGTTGAACAGGTAGACGTCCTGGAAGACCAGCGACACCTGGCGCAGCAGGGTTTCCGACGGCTGCCGCCGGACGTCGTGACCACCGACGGTGATACTGCCGGAGCCGACGTCGTAGAACCGCGAGGCCAGTTTCAGCAGCGTGGTCTTACCACCGCCGGACGGACCCACGATCGCGGTGGTGGTGCCGCTCGGGACGGTGAAGGAGACACCGTCGATGACCTTTTCGCCCTCGCGATAACCGAATTCGACCTTGTCGAACACGATCTCGGGTGCTCCGGGCGTCACCGGTTCGGTGGCCTCCGCGAGGTCGTGCTCGGCCAGGAAATCGGTGATGCGGTCGGCCGCGTCACCGGCGCTGCGGATCGCCGTGCTCAGTTGTGCGGCACGGTTGATCGGCTCGATGAACCGGGCGGTGACCGCGATCAGCGCGATGGTGGCGGGGATGGACAGCTCACCGCCGGTCCCCCGGCCCACGATCACGGCCACCACGACCAGGAAGACGATCTGCACGCACAGCGCGAAGACCATCAGGCCGGGAACGCTGGCCGCGATCATCCGGCGCGCGGCAGCGCGCTGTTCCTCCAGCGCTCGTCCCAGCGCCCGGTTGCCGGCGCCGACCGCGCCGAAGGCACGCAGCACCGGCTGCGCCTGCGCAAATTCCACGACCCGCGAATTCGCCTCGGCCGCAGCCGCATCGAGCCGGCGGTCCGCACGGGTGTAGCTGTTGTTGGCCCAGTTGCTCACCAACAGCAGGATCGGCAGGCTGACCAGCATGACCAGCGCGATCCGCCAGTCGATGAAGGCCACCCCGATCGCGACGCCGACGGGTACGAGTACCGCGGTCACCACCGGCGCGAGCAGATAGTTGACCACGCCCATGATCTCGCGTACACCGCCGACGACCATGCGCGAGAGGGAACCGGAGTTGGCGGTGGCGAACCAGCCGAGCGGCAGCGTGCTCAGGTGGTCGCCGAGCCGCGTCTGCACGCCGCGCATCATGCCGACGCCGATCCGCAGACCGACCAGCAACTGCTGATACGTGCACGCCGACGCCACGATCACCGCGAGCGCCAGCCACGCCGTCCAGCGCCAGGCCCGCCCGAAGTCACCGTCGAACAGTGCCTGCAGCACGGGAATCAACAACAGGTAGGCCGCGATCTGCCCCAGTGCGCCCGCACCGATCAACGCCAGCTGACGCGGCACGAAGCGGCGCAGGTCCGGCGGGACGAGCGCGTAGATCTTCCTGATCACCGCAGTTCCCCTTCCGCGTCACGAGCCGCCACCGGGGATTCGCCGAGCACCCCGATCGACGCCTCGTTCTGTTCCCACAAGCGTTGGTAGAGACCACCGGCCACCGACAGGGTCGCGTGGTCACCGGATTCGGCGACCGCGCCCTCGTCCAGCACCAGGATTCGGTTCACTCCGGTGATGGTGTGCAGGCGATGCGCGATCACCAGCACGGTGCGGCCCGCGACCAGCACCGCGAGCGCGTCCTGCACCGCGGCCTCCGATTCGGGATCGGCGAAGGCCGTGGCCTCGTCGAGTACCAGGATCGGCGTATCGGCGAGTAGTGTGCGCGCGATCGACAATCGTTGCGCCTCACCGCCGGACAGCACCGCGTCCACCCCGATCTCGGAGTCGTAACCGCGCGGCAGTTCCAGGATCCTCTCATGGATCTGCGCGGCGCGAGCGGCCCGCTCGATATCGGCGCTGTCGGCCTCGGGGCGTGCCAGCGCGATGTTCTCGCGGATCGTCCCGCGAATCATCCGCACATCCTGCAGCACGAAGCCCACGGTGCGGTACAGCTCCTCGGTGGAGAAGTCGCGAACATCGTTGCCGCCGATGGTGATCCGGCCGTCGGTCACGTCGTAGAAGCGCGGCAGCAGCCGGGCCAGCGTGGACTTACCGGACCCGCTGGGGCCGACGAGCGCGGTGATCGTGCCCGGGGCGAGCTCGAAGTCGAGCTCGCGCAGGACGGTTCGATCGGCGCGATAGCCGAAGCTCACACTCTCGAATCGCACGGCCAGCCCGACCGGCGCCTCGCTCGTCTCCGCGACGGCCGCGGCACCCGAGCGCACCGTCAGCTCCGGTGTCTGCTGCAACTGGTGCAGTCGCAGCGCGGCGGCCGAACCTTCGCGCAAGGCCTGGCCACCGAAGCCGATCCCGAGCAACGCTGCGCCCAGCCCGATTCCGAGCAGCAGGAACGGCAGGATGTCGACCGGATCCATCCAGCCCAGATCGGCGAACCCGAGGCCGGCCACCACGACGACGAGCATCAGCAGGACCGGCGTCAGCAGCAGCTCGGAGGCCGACTGCAGTTTGGTCATCGGGGTCTTCCACGCCAGCAGGCTGTCGGCGGTGTCGTCGACCGCGCGCTGGAAGGTGCCGTGCGCCTTGCGCGCCCGGCCGAATGCCCGCACCACCTGGATGCCGTCGACGAATTCGATGATCGACTGCTCGATGGCGCGCTCACTGGTGTTGAACACCGCGAACCGTTCCTGATGCGCCTTACCCATCATGGCCGCCAGACCGCGGGTGTAGAGGAACAGCGGCACCAGCAGGATCAGGCTCAGCCGCCAGTCGACGGTGAACAGGTAGATCAGCGCGACCAACTGCACGGTGACCGCACCGACGAATTCCAGCCGGGCGTGGGCCACCAGATAGTGCAGTGCCTCCACATCGTCCTGCAGGAACTTCTTGACCTCACCGGAACTGCGGTCCGTGAACCAGCCCAGCGGTACCCGGGTCAGCTTGGCGGCGAGCATCTGCCGCAGGCTGAGCTGGAAGGACGCGTCCACCGCATGGGTCCACACCAGCGCGACCACCTGCAGCAGTCCGCGCAGCACGAGCACGACGACCGCCGCGATCACCAGCCGCCACACCCGGCCGGTGTCGACGGGCGCCGACAGCAGTTCCCGGCAGGCCTCGACGATCAGGATGAACGGGACCACCGAGCAGATCGACGACAGCAGGACCACCAGACTCGCCCAGTTCAGCGTGCTGCTGACCGGTGCGAGGATCTGCTTGCGCGCCAGCCCGTCGGCTCGCTTCTGCTGTTTGAGCGCCACCCGATCGGGCGGTAACGGCTCGGCCGGTATCGCAGTGGTCTGTTCCGTCTGCGACTCGACCGGCTCGGTGTCGACCGTCATCGGCTCGTCCCTCCCATATCTGTCACCCTGCTCCTGCCTGGCCCGCGAATTCGGGCACCGCGAACTCGCTCAGGACGGCCCGCCAGCGCTGCGCGCGCTCATCGGCTCCGGCCTCGTCGAGCACCGCGGAGTTCATGTCGAACACCGCCACGAGTGACGGTCTGGAATCCCGGGACACCACAGCAGTATTCACATCGATCGTGAACCGCAGTGGCAGATCGGGATGGACGGCGATGCCGAATTCGGCGCTGAGATCCGAGAGCGGCACCGGTGACCAGGGCGCATCGCCGAACTGCAGCACATCGAAACGGCCCAGGTGATTGAGCCGGATCTGCCCGCGAGCGGTGAGCGTCCGATCGTCCAGCGGTGCGGGCCCCGATTCCGGTGTCCAGACCGCGAGCTCGGCCGCCGGCACCAGCACCGTCTCCTCGACGGTGAACCAACCCACCCGGCGGGTCTCGTCATCGGGAGCGCGACCGTGCGATTCCCGGGTGATCGCGATCCGGCCGGATGCGTCGCCGGTGTCGGAGACCAGCCGCGCACAGCCCATCAGCAGCAATTCCTCCAGGGCCACACCGGTTTCCGCACAGCGCCGCAGCAGTGTCGCGGTGACGTCCGGGCCCAGCTCCACCGTGCGGTGGATGGCCTGGCGGGCCCGGTCGCGACGCGGATCGGTGAATCGGCCCGACAGCGGTTCACCGAGTGTCGGCGGGACGGTCGCGTCCGGGCCGGCCGGTGTCGCCGGTGCGGCCGCGGCCTCGTTCAGCGGCGACTGTCCCTGCTCCATCCGGCGCAGGTCGTCGACGAGAATCAGCCAGGACACCACATCCACCGCGAGGTGATGGATGGACAACACCAGGCGCGGCCGCGGCCCGGCGAGCACGGTGGCGGCGACCATCCGGCCCCGATCAGGATCGAGGCGGCCGACGGTATCGGCCAGATGCGTTGCGGCACCGGCATCGTCGCGCTCGTCGACCACCGTGAGCAGTTCCGCGGCGCTGGAACTCTCCCCCACGATCAGCGCCGGACCGCCCTCGGCGGCGAGGTCGAGTCGCGAACGCAGACTCGGATGCGCGATCGCCAGCGCCTCGAGTCGCTCGATCACCGACTCCGCTGTGGCCTCGGCGGCGAGCGAGATGACCTGTGATTGGGCGAGATAGCGGTAATCGCCATGCGAGATGATCTCGTGCGCCAGCGCGGTCAGCGGCAGGACGGCACCGGCGCTCCTGACCTCTGCCGCCTCGCTCTCGTCGCCCACCGGGTGGTCCAGCCGCTGCGCCAGATCACGAAGATCGGCCGCCGCAAGCACTTCCCGCGCCGAGATGCGATATCCGCCGCCGCGCAGCCGCGACACCAGATCGATGACGCCGATGCTGTCGATCCCCAGATCGACCAGGCTGTCCAGGATTCCGATCCGGGATCCCGCCGCGCTCTCGCCACTCATCGCCGCCAGCACCGCGAGCAGGGCACGTTCGGTGTCGGTGCTCGGCTCGGCCGCCGCACCGGTGGCCGCCGGCCGAGCCAGCAGTGCGGTGGCCGCGTGCACATCGAGTTTGTCGTTGCGATTCAACGGGATCTCGTCGACCCGCACGATCCGGGTCGGCACCAGGAACTGTGGCAGCCGGCGTGCCAGTTCGGACCGGATACCCCCGACCGGGCGATCGCCCACCACCAGCGCACCCAGGCGGGTACGGCCGTTGTCGGTGAACGCCAGTGCGGCGGCGTGCCGCACCCCGTCGAGTTCGCGAAGTACGACGCTCACCTCATCGGGTTCGACACGGTAACCGTTGATCTTCACCTGGGAATCGATACGGCCTTCGTAGGAGACCGTGCCGTCGACAGCTCGGCGCACCAGATCACCGGTGCGGTAACGCCTTTCGCCCGCGTCACCGGCCACGAAGGTCGAGGCGGTGGCACCCGGCCGAGCCAGATAGCCGAGGGCGAGCTGCGGACCGGACAGATACAACTCGCCCTGACCGCCGGGCGGCACCGGCCGCAGCCGATGGTCGAGTACATGCGCGATCATCGCGTCGAACGGCCGGCCGATGGTGGGAGCGTCGTGGGAGTGCACATCGGCCATCAGGGCCTCGACCGTGGTCTCGGTGGGGCCGTAGAAGTTGATCACCCGGGTGGTCGGCAGCCCCTGCAGACGCCGCCAGGTATCCGGGCTGATCGCCTCCCCGCCGAGCGCCAGAATCGCGAGCGGACAGCTCTCCGCGCCGTCGGCCGTGCGGAACAGTCCAGCGGCGATCAGGCGATTCAGCATCGACGGTGAGGTATCGAAGATGTCGATGCCGAATTCGTCGATGGCACCGACGATCCGCTCGGCATCGGTACGCACCTCGTCACCGAGCAGCACGACCGTATGCCCGCTCAGCAGGGCCACCGTGGGCTGCCAGGCGGCATCGAAGCCGGTCGACCACCCGTGCCCGATGCGCAGCGTGCGGCCCAGCGCGGCCGAGGTGGGGGCGAAGATGCGGCGTTCGTGATTGGACCAGTGGTCGAGCAGCGCGCGATGCGGGACCGCGACGCCCTTGGGCCTGCCGGTGGTTCCGGAGGTGAAGACCACATAGAAGGGAGCATCGGGATATCCACGCGGGGCACGAGGTCGCTCGACGAGCTCCGGTGACACCGTTGCGGCCGAGCGGTTCGGGAACGCCGAGTTGCTCGGTGCCCCTTGAAGATCCGCACTGGACGAGTCGTCGACGATGTCGGCGCGGACTCGCGGACCGGGGGTGGCACCCGCACCGCTGTCGGGATCGGCGAATCGGAGCCTGCCGCCGTTGTCCGGAATGCCGTGACGGCACTGCACCCCTTGCGCCCGCACCTCCGCGAGCACCTCCGCGCGATCGGCATCGGCCAGCACCACCCGAGCACCACTGGTCGTCAGCAGGTAGGCGACCCGGTCGGCCGGTGTCGCCGGATCGATGTGTACGCAGACCGCACCGGTGGATCCGACGGCGAAGGGCGCCTGCAGAACCCGGCGATCACGCGGCAGCATGGAGGCGACGGCAGCACCGGGACCGACACCGGATGATTCGAGTGCGGTCGCCAAAGTGCGCACAGCGGCGCCGAATTCGGAGTAGGTGTGCGCGCCGAATCCATCGACCACGGCGGTGGTACCGGCTGCCGCGTCGACGGCGGCGCACAGCGCCTCCGGAACGGTCCGGAAGCCCCCGGCCGCAACCCGGTGGGCGGCACCGGCGCTGCCCGCCACATCGGCGGCGGGCGCACCGGCGATCGAATCATCGGCCGCACCGGTCGCCGTGGCACGATCGGTCGAGCCGGCCCGCGCACCACGTTCCACATGCGGCGACGCGCCGTCCGCGCTCAGCGTGACGGATTCGTCCGGCAGCAGCACCTCGACCGCGCTGCACCGCGGCGCCCGCGCGATCCGGGTGGCGACCGCCAGCACGCGCCGCGCCATCCGGTCCGGGTCGAAGGTCGTCAGGACGTCCGGGCGGGTTTCCACGCGGCAGATCAGCTCGCCGTTCTCCACCACCGGCACGATCGCGAGCGGATAGTGGCTCGGCGAATCCACCCGGCGGGGCGTGAGTGTGGCACCACCCCCCATCGGCATCGCGGCGGTCACCGACCCGGTGGGCGAATTCTCGAAGACCAGCAGGGTGTCGAACAGCTGCCCCACCCCGGCCGCGCGGGTGATCTCGGCGATTCCCAGATACTCGTGCGCTCGGGTCTGCGCGACCGTGCGCTGCAGCAGCGCACCCACCTCGGCGGGAGCGCGATCGTCCAGGCACACCCGCACCGGGATCGTGGTGACCAGCGCGCCGACCAGCCGCTCGGCATTGGGCAGGGAGGCGTCGCGGCCGGAGGTGGTCTGCCCGAACACCACATCGTCGCGGCCGGTGAGCCCGGAAAGAATACGGCCCCAAGCCAATTGGAGCACGGTGTTGAGGGTGAGCCCACTGGCCCGGGCCCAGGACGTCAGCGTCTCGGTGGCAGCGCGGTCCAGCCGGGCCTCGCCGATGACCGGCAGATCGAGTTCGGCCGGCGCGGGCGGACCGATCATCGGCATGGGAGCCAGCCCGTCCAGTGCCGCAGCCCAGGCCCGGCCCGACGCCTCGGTGTCGCGGGTGGCGAGCCAGGCGGCGTGCTCACGCAACGGCGGGGCGGGCGGCAGGGCGGCGCCGGCACCGCTGTGCAGGGCGATCAGATCGGAGAACAGCAAGGGAATGGACCAGCCGTCGACCACGATGTGGTGTGCGGTGCAGACCAATTCGTAGTCGTCGGCGCCGACCCGGGCGGCCACCACGCGGAACAGCGGACCACGGTCCAGGTCGATGCGACGGCGCGCCTCGGCCCAATAGAGGTCGCGCGCCGCCGCGTCCGGATCGGGGGTGTCGCGCAGATCCACCTCGCGCCAGCCGATCCGGCCGTCGGAGGTGATCACGAGCACCGGATGCGGTACATCCTCGGCGAGCACGGCCGCACCGAGGTGCGGATACCGTTGCAGCACACCGTCGAACGCCTCCCGCAGCGCGGGCAGATCGGTGAGCCCGGAGACCCGCACCGCGAAGGTGACCAGATAGGGATCCACTCCCTGGGCCAGCGAGCTCACCGTGTACAGCCCGCGCTGCAGCGGCGACAGCGCGACTACATCGAGAATGCTGGGACTGTTCACCGGGCGGCGAACTTCCCGGCCAATGCCTGTAGTGCCGCCGCGTCCAGCCCGGAGGCGCTCATCGGAGCGACGGCGGCGGGTTCGGCGGCCTGCTCCCCGCCGGGTTCGGCCGCGACCAGCTGCGCCGCCGCGTCACGCACGGTGGGGAATTCGAACACCTGCTGCACATCGAGGGTGTAGCCGCGTTCACCGAGCAGGGTGACCAGCCGCAGCGCGGCGATACTGTCACCACCCAGCGAGAAGAAGGTGTCGGACCGGCCCACCGGATCGTCCTCGTCGAGATCGAGCACCTCGCGGATGCAGTCGGCGAGCAGACGTTCGGCATCGGTCTCGGGTTCGCCGCCCAGGCCCGTCATCCCCGCGAAGGCCACGTCCGGACGTTCGAACAGGGCCGGGACCGACGACTCGGACGGCACCGTCGAATCGTCGAGGGCGACCGCCCAATCCGCGAAGCGCTGCTCGAAGGCCGAAGCGACGGCGTCGATGTCGGCGTGGCCGGCCAGCACCGCGGGGAAGTCGACGGTCACCGTCGCCCCGTCCGCGCCGGAGGCGATGTCGACCACGATGTCCGCACCGTGCGGCCGGGCGATGCGGCGCGCCAGCTCGCGTACCGGGAGATCGGCGTGCACCGCACCGTCGCGCACGTTCACCAGCGCCTGGAAGGGCACCCCGTCGGCCACCGCGGCCGCACCGCGCAACTGGTGGGTCAGCTGCTCGATTCGGGTTCCGGCGTGTGCGCGCGCCGCGCCGGCGAGTTCGGACACCGCGGCGATCCGCTCGCGCGCAGTACCCGCCGAGGCCGTATCCACCCGCAGTATCAGGTAATTCGCGTAGGCGCCCAGGGCGAGGCCCGCGTCGTCGCGGTTCGCGTCGACGATGCCCACCGCCAGGTCCTCGCCCAGACCGGCGTCGGCCAGCACGGTCGCCAGGACCGCGGTGGCCGCGGCCTCGAGATCCGCCCCGGAGGTGAGCGCGGTGACGGCGGCGGCGGACAACCCGACCACGCGCCGCGCCGAGGGCGCGGCAACCTGTCCGGCGGTGTCCTCGGCGGCCGGCTCGGGCACCACGACGGTCGCGCGCTCGGGCAGCCCGTCCAGTCGCTCCAGCCAGTAGTTCAGGTCGCCGTCGGCGGCGTTCCCGGCCAGCGTCTTGACCTGCGCCAGCGCATACGACCGATACTGCTGTACGGATTGCGCCGCACCGGAAGCGGTTTCGGAGCCCAGCAGCTCGGTGATGAGCAGATCGACCGTGCGGTCGTCGGCGGCGATCGGATGCAGGGTCACCGACAGTACGGTGCGCTCCGGCAGGCGATACAGCCGCAGCCGGACCGGGAGATCGGCGGCGAGATCGAACCGGTGCCCGGCATCGGCGAGCAGGCCCGCGGCGAGATCCTCGTCCGCGGCGAGCGCTGCCACCTCGAGCACCGATTCGGGCGCGTCGGCGACCTGCTGATAAGGAATGCGGCGGTCACCCGGATACACCGTGCGCAGAATCTCGTGCCGGGTCAGTGCGGTCACCGCCGCGCGGCCGAGTGCGTCGACGTCGGCGTCGGCGGTGATCTCCAGTGCCACGAAGAGATTCGCCGCCGGCGTACCCCGCAGGCGTTCGGGCAGCAGGGAGGCCTGCTGTGCCGGGGACAAGGGCACGCCCCGCCCACCGGACCGTGCGGCAGAGCCAGGACCTGCGGGGTTGAAGACAGACGAGTCGGACATGACTGGACCCCTTACTTGGCGATGTTGGCCAGCGTCGGCTCGAGCTTGCCGAGCACATACGGCACCGACAGCGCGGTCGGCAGGTTGATGGCGTTGATCGTCGTCATGTCGACGAACGAGATTCCACCCTGACGCACCGACGGCAGATCCGAATACCCCGGCAGCTGAGTGAATTTCTCCTGCATACCCGGCACGGCACCGCACACCAGCAGATCGGAGGTCAGATCGCCGAGCCGCTCCGGCGACAACGCCAGCCGCCCGCCCGCGGGTGCCTCGGCGACGAGCTTCTCCGGCATGGTCAGGCCGAGCCGGATGAAGGTCTGGGCGGATCCGTCCTTGGGATCGGCCAGCACCATCAGCTGGGTCGGAGTGGAGAGCAGGCAGGTGAGGAAGGTCTTGCCCTTCAGCTTCGGGTATTTCGCGGCGACGGCGTCGATCTTGCCGTTCACATCCGCGACGACCTGCTGTGCGGCATCGTCCTTGTGCAGTGCTTTGCCCAGCGCGGTCACCTCGTCCTGCCACGGATCGATCTGCGCGCCGGAGATGTTGCCGACGGTCGGGGCCAGCTTCGAGAGCTTCTCGTACATGGCCTTGTCCATCAGGTAGTTGGGCGCCAGGATGAGATCCGGCTCCAGCGCGGCGACCTGTTCGACGAGGTCACCACCGGAGGTGAGCGCCTTCGCGCCGTCGAGCTGCGCGGCCGGCAGCCATGGCGCCGATGTGTTGGGCCCGGCACCCGGAATCAGATAGCCGACCGGCTTGACGCCCAGTGCCACAGTGGTTTCCACCCACTGGTTACCGATCGCCACCACCCGCTTCGGCGTGCCCTCGACCTCGGTCTTGCCCAGGCTGTGGTCGATGGTGACCGCGCCATCGGAATTGGCGTCGTCATCGCTGGAACCGCAGGCGGCCGCGGTGGCGACCAGACCGAACGCCATCACGACCAGCCCCGCCCGCCGCAGCGCGATGCGCACACGCCCTCCGGCGCGCGGCGCGGTAGCTCGATCTCGATTCATGACGTCAACTCCTTGCATTCACAACTCCGCCGAGCACGAGGCACCGCGGCGATCATCCGATCTGCACAGATCGTAGCTTAGGCTAAGCTAATAAAAGCTGGAAGGGAACCCGATCAGTAGACATCGACCGGGGCTTCGTGCTCGGTGCGCACCTCCACGCGCGTCGCCAGACCCGACACCGTCGGATTGTCGAACAGTTCACGAATCCCGATCCGCACCCCGAATTCGGTACGGACCCAAGCCAGCAGCCGAGCGGCGAGCAGCGAATGCCCGCCCAGTTCGAAGAACGAATCATCGGCACCGATGCGCTCGCGGCCGAACATCTGCCCGAACATCTCCGCGATCCTGATCTCCACGGCGGTACCCGGCTCCCGGAACAGTTCGGCACCTGCCAGTTCCGGTCGCGGTAGCGCGGGGCGATCGAGCTTTCCGTGTTCGGTCAGCGGGATCTCGTCGATACTGGCGTAGGCCGCCGGAATCATGAAGCGCGGCAACACCGTCGCGGCATGGGCGCGCACCGCGTCGAAGTCCACGGTGGTAACACCCGGGGCCGGCACGATGTAGGCGGCCAGCACCGAGCCGATCGAGGCATCGGATATCGCGGCGACGACACACTGGCCCACATCCGGATGTCCGGCCACGGCTGCTTGCACCTCGGCCAGCTCGATCCGATAGCCGCGCACCTTCACCTGCTCGTCGGCACGCCCGAGGAATTCGAGGGCACCGTCACCGTTGCGGCGGGCCAGATCGCCGGTGCGATACAGGCGACCGCCCGGCGTGAACGGATCGGCGACGAATCGTTCGGCACTCGCCCCGGCGCGGTGCAGATAGCCCCGCGCCAATTGGCTTCCGCCCAGATAGATTTCGCCGGCGGCACCGGTGGGCACCAGCTGCAGGCGCTCGTCGAGCAGATACAGATGGACGTTGCGGTTGGGATGGCCGATCGGCACGATCCTCGTGCCCTGCGGTCCCTCCACCGTGAAATGCGTGGACGAGACCACCGCCTCGGTCGGCCCGTAGTGATTGCGCAGTTCGGCGTCGAAGTGGCCGGCGAAGCGGTCGGCGACCTCGCCGTACAGCGCCTCACCGCCGACCGGCACGTGCCGCAGGGCGCGCCAGTGATTCACCTCGGGCAGCATCAGCAACGTGCTCAGCAGCGAGGGCACCATGTGCAGCACCGTGACACCGCAGCGCGAGATCACATCGGCCACATACGGAATATCGTCGAAGGCATCGGGTTTCGGCACGACCAGGCAGGCACCGAGGGTGAGCGTGACGAAGACGTCGAGCAGCGAGGCGTCGAATCCCACCGACGAGGACTGCAGCAGGCGGTCCGCGGCCGTCATGTCCCATTGGGCACAGAACCCGTCGAGATGTTCGGCGATCGCGGCGTGCGATACCGGCACGCCCTTCGGCGTCCCGGTCGATCCGGACGTGTAGATCACATAGGCCAGCTGGCCGGGACGCAGCGGCCGGACCCGTTCGGCGTCGACGGGATCATGGCAGGGCAGTTCGGCGGCGGCTGCTGCGGCGGCACGCAATTCGGCGATTCCGAAGACCGCCGCCGGTCGCGCGTCGGCGAGCAGGAAGTCCGCGCGGTCCGGCGGATAGGCCGGATCGATCGGCAGATAGGCGGCACCGGCTTTCAGTACGGCCAGTACCCCCACCACGAACTCCACCGAGGTGCCCATCCGCAGCGCCACCACATCCTCGGCGCCGATGCCCTGCCGGATCAGATGGCGCGCCAGGCGATTCGCACGCCGGTTCAGCTCGCCGTAGCTCAGTTCGAGATCGACGTCGGGCGCGGCGACCGCCACCGCTTCCGGATCGGCGGCGACCCGGCGCTGCAACAGTTCCACCAGCGTGGCCGGGGCCACGTCGACGAGTTCACCGCGAGACAGCTCCAGCACCGCATCGCGATCCCGGCTGCCGAAGATGTCGAGTTCGCCGATGCGCCGATGTGGCTCACGTACGGCGCCATCGAGAACCCGCAGGTAATGACCCAGGAACCGCTCGACGATCCGCGCGTCGAATTCATCGGCCTGATAGGCGATCTCGACCCGGGCCCGCCCGGGATCGGTGACCACGGTCAGCGACAGCGGCATCCGCGTGGTCGGACTGCGCAGCGCCATCTGCGCGGCTTCGATACCGTCGAAGCCGAAGGCCGGACTGCGGCGGACCGCGAATTCCATCCGGGCCAGCAGTTCCAGCCCGTCCCGGCCGCCGGTCCGCTCCGGGTTGAGTTCGGCGACCACACGATCGATACCGACGCGCCGATGCTCGAGCGCCCCGGTGACCCGGTCGTGCACGGATCGCACGCACTCGTCGAAGCCCGCGGCCGGATCCAGGGTGGAGCGCAGCAACAGCGTATTGCCGAAGTAGCCGATACCCGACACGGGTGCGTCCGGGCGCATCGAGGCCGGTACACAGACCAGGAAATCCGTTGCGGCGGTGTAGCGATGAACGAGGACGTCGTAGGCGGCGAGCAGGACCGCGAAGGTGGTGGTTCCCGCCGCCCGGGCGAATGCCTCCATCTGCTCCGCGGTATCGGCCGGCAGGACCGCCGCGATGTGCGCGGTCCGCAGCGTGGCCGTGACCGCCGGCGCGATCCGGCCCGGCAACTCGACCGGCTGCGGCAGCGGAATCAACGCATCGCGCCAATATCGCAGGCCCACATCGGATTCGGCTTCCGCCGCCGTGACCGGAGGCACCGACGGCAGAGCCTGCCCGTTGTAGCGCGCACCGACCTCGGCACAGAAGGGTTCCCAGGACAGCTCGTCCCAGCCGATGGCGTGCACCACCAGCGCGAGGACGAACTCGACGTCTCCCGTACGAATCACGGTGCAGCGCAAGGGTGTTTCGACGGCGAGATCGAACGGCCGCCCGGCCTCCCGGCGGACCAGCACCTCCACCCGCCGATCGCGGCCGGTGGCCGCGAGCTCCCGCAGATCGACCTCCTGCCATGCGGGCGCGGCCGTGGGCCGGACCACCCGGCGCGGCTCGTCGTCGCCGTCGCAGCTGTAGGTGCTGCGCAGAATATCGTGTCGCGCAACGACATCGGCGACGGCGCAGCGCAGGCGTTCGGTATCGAACGCACCCGTGAGCCGGAAGACCGCACAGCTGTTGAGCGTGGTGTCCTCCGGATCCCGGGTCTGCAGGAACCAGATACGGCGCTGGGCCGCGGACAGCGATATCACTGCGGTGCGTCGGTGAGATATCCGCCGCGCGCGAAGAATTCGGCGGCGTCGTGCTCGGTGCCGTCCACGGTCCGCACCCGGGTGATGCGCAGACCGAGGTTGCCGCCGCGATGAGCGTCCGGACCACAGATCACCACACCGCCGTCCTCCTGGACCACGACGCGACCGGGAGTTCCGCCGTAGCGGGCCTGGGACAGAGTCGCCGCGAGGACCTCGATCTTCTCGCCGCGGTAATAGGAGAACGCCCGTGGATACGGTTCCGACAGTGCGCGCACGAATCGCTCGAGATCCACCGCGTCCCACTGCCAGTCGATCCGGCCGTCACGCTCGGAACGCTTGTGGAAGTAGGTGCGCTGGGACTTGTCCTGTGGACGCCACACCGCGGTACCGGACTCGATGGCCGACAGGGCCTCGTTCACCGCGCCGGGAATCAGCTCCATACCGGCTATCACCAGTTCGGTGCCGGTGGCGGTGGGGCCGATCGGCAGCGAATGCTGCACGATGATGTCGCCGGTGTCGAGTTGCTCGTCCATCCGGTGCACGGTGAGACCGAATTCGCTCTCACCACTGATCAGCGCCCACAGCACCGGAGAGAAGCCGGTGAACTTCGGCAGCAGCGAATCGTGCAGGTTGATCGTGCCGTGCTTCGGCATCAGATACAGCTCCGGCGGCATCCAGGTGTACCAGCTGTTCACCACGATGATGTCGGGCTCGGCCTGCTTGACCAGGTCGATGGTCTCGGCGTCGGCCCGCTCGGTCAGATGCACCGGGATGCCGTGCTCACGGGCGAGATCCTCGACCGAATCCGACCAGATGCCCTTGTAGGCGTGCTCGCTGGCCGGATGCGTCACCGCCAGCACCACCTCGTGATCCGAATCGATCAGGGCCTGCAGCGTTTTCCGACCCCAGGTCTGATAGCCGAACGACACGATACGCATGAAACCGAACCTCATTCCCTTTAACTAAGGGTAGCCTAGCCTACGGATATTTCTCGTGGTCAGCGCGGCCCGGCCACACCGGCCGCACGCGCCGCGGGCGCCACCGCACGATCCGGCACCCCGCCGAGCACCCGGTCCGAAAGTTCGCCCAGACAGCTCAGATTCGGGAATCCGGGCCCCTGCGCCACCCCGGACAGATTGGGCAGATACAACTTGGCGTCCAGTCCGGCGACCGCGAGATCATGGCCCATCGCGGCCTCCAGCCGACCCTGCGTGATGGGCCCACCGACGGCCAGCTCGACCAGATCGGCCGCATCGGAATCGAACAGATCCAGGAACCACAGCGGCTGCCCGCCGGTGGCATCGACGACCAGGTCGAAAGCGTGCAACTGATCGGGCCGGCGTTCGTTGCGCAGCGTGAGCGAGACTCCGTCACCACGCTCGGCCACCCGCACCACCCGGCCCTGCAGATGATGAACCCGGTTGTCCGCCAGCACGTTCTCCTGCACCCGCACCGAGAACACGCCACGATCGGTGCGGCGGATGACATCGCGGCGTTCCTGCAGGCTCAGCGCCCGCCACTTCGCTGGATCGCTGAACAGCGAGTTCTCGAAGTAACTCTCACCGCGGGTGTAGATGGTCGCGCCGGGCGAGATCACCGACACGGTCAGCACATCGTGGCGGACCAGCTCGTCGACCGCGGAACCCGCGGTCTCACCACCACCGATGACCGCGGCCCGCGAGGACACCGGCAGCCTGCGCTTGCCCGCGAGATCCCAGAAGTCGGAGATACTCAGCACTTTCGGATGCTGCGCCAGCGCCCGGCGACTGTTGCCCGGACCGGTGATCATCAGCCCGTCGGTGTCGATCTCGGTCTCGCCACCCTGCGCATCCGCGACGGTGACCAGCCAGCCGTCGGCGGCCGCCCTGACCCGGCGCACGGCGCCGAGCACCAGTTCCACCTCGGACTTGCGCGCCACCCACTGCAGATAGTTGGCCCAGACGTGATGATGCGGACTCGGCCGGCCGCGGTCGACCCATTCGGCGTAGGTGCCGTTCTCGACCAGGAAGGAATTCCAGCTGTAGGCGACCATCTCCCGATCGATGTCGCGATTGTGCCCGCGCGCCCACGTCGAGTGGTACGGGAAGCCGACATCCTTCTCCGGACTGGTACCGAGCCGATGCTGACCGTCGGTCCAGCCGCCGGTGGGCAGCCAATTGCCACCGACCGCATGCGATTCCACCACCACCACGCGTGGCGCGGGCAGTCCCAGGTCTCGCAGGACCCGCGCCTTGGCCGCAACTGCCATCGCCTTCGGCCCGGCTCCGACCACGAGAAGCGTCTTCACTGGTTCTCCCGTTCTGTGATTCCAGCCACCGCGCAACCGGCAATATCGACGCTCAGCTGCGCATCTCCGACAAACCGGGAGTCGATACTCACCGCACTGCCGATTGAGTGTTACCTACCTTTGCATAGGCTTACCTTATATTGCTAGGTGGTGCCAGACGTTGCGAACCGATTGCGAGGTATGGCACTCCTGTCCCACGACCGATCGGAAACGACCATGATCAAGATCAAATCCCGTGCCGTTGCGGCCTTTTCGCTGGCCGCTGTGGTCTTCGCCGGTGGAGTCGCCTCGGTGACCCCGGCGGTCGCCGCGCCGATCGCCGCACCCGTCCACGCAGCGGCGCCCGGCGTCGGTGAACTGCAGAGCAAACTGCAGTTGATACTCGACCCGAACGGCTCGCGGGGCGCCCGCGCCAACGAGCTCGAGGCCGGCGAGGCCGGGTTGCCGCTGCTGGATCAGGTCGGCGGCGTGATGGCCTCGGTGCCCGGGTTCCAGTGGCAGGCCGTGGAGCCGGTCAGCGTCAACGGTGACACCCTCACCCACAACCTGCAGATCAACGTGCCCAGCTTCGACGCCATGTTCATCGAGCTGAAGTGGAAAGAAATCGACGGCACCTGGAAGCTGACCCGCGAATCCGAGTGCACCATCGCCTATTACGCGAATCTGCCCTGCACCGTATAGCCCGTAGCACCCGACGACACCCTCACCTGCGCGATCACCCCTCGTCGCGGGTGGTTAGTGTCGTCGGGTGCGACGCCGGCAGAAACCGCCGCTGCCCAAGCGCAACGGACTCGATCCGGCGCGGCTGCGGCTCCCCGAAGACACGGAAGGAACCTGGGCCACGATCCGCGACCATCTGGTCGAGCGGCTACCCCGGGTTCCCGCCGCGCGCATCGACGAACTGCTCGCCGAGGGCGGCATCGTCGACCTGGACGGCCCGATCGCGCCGGACGCGCCCTATGTCCCCGGTGGCGCGGTGTGGTTCCATCGCGATCTGCCGGACGAGACGCCGGTGCCGTTCGAGGTCACCGTCGTCCATCGCGACGAGACTCTGCTCGTCGTCGACAAACCGCATTTCCTGTCGACCATTCCGCGTGGTCAGCACATTCTCGAGACCGCGCTGGTGCGCTTGCGCCGCGACCTGGATCTCCCCGATCTGATCCCCGCACATCGCCTCGACCGCGCGACCGCCGGACTGATCCTGTTCGTGATCGATCCCACCCGGCGCGGGGCATATCAGACGCTGTTCCACAAGCGCCGGGTGCACAAGCGGTACGAGGCGATCGCGCCGCACGATCCCGGACTCGATCTCCCGCGCACGGTACGCAGCCGGATCATCAAGGAGCGCACCGTGCTTCGCGCCTTCGAAGTCGAGGGTGCGCCCAATGCGGAAACCCTGGTGGAACTGCTCGAGCACCGCGACGGACTGGGACGGTACCGATTGAGCCCGCACACCGGGCGTACCCATCAGCTGCGCGTCCACATGAACGGGCTCGGCATCCCGATTCTCGGCGACGACTTCTATCCCGAACTCACCGATCGACCGGTCGACGATTTCACCAGACCGCTGCAACTACTGGCGGCCACCCTCGCGTTCACCGATCCGATCACCGGGGCCGAGCGCCGGTTCGAGACCACGCGGACGTTGCAGGCGTGGACCGATCACGAGGGCTGGGCGGCAGCGGCCGGTCCGTCCGCCGACGAACCGCACTAGGGCGGCGATGCCACGATCGTGACCCGTGGAACACGGCGCGTCCGCGCACATGAACGTAGACTGGCGGCGATGTCTCGAAACGATAACGGGGCTGTGCCGTCCGGCGTTGTTCAGGCCGGATCCGCTCAGAACGCAGTTGTTCAGACCGCCGCCCCGGCCGTACCCGGGCGTCGGCTACACGCCTATATCGACGTCGCCGTCGTCGTGGTGGTGCTGGCCGGAACCAATCTGATCGCGCATTTCACCTCGCAATGGGCCAATATCGCGACCGTTCCGGCGGCCGCGCTGATTCTCGTGGCGCTGATGCGCCGCCGCGGCCTGGGCTGGGCAGAACTGGGCCTGTCACCGCGGCACTGGCGACGCGGCACGCTGTACGCGCTCGGCGCGGTCGCCATCGTCGTCGGCGCGGTGGTGATCGGCGCGCTACTGCCGGTGACACGGCCGTTCTTCCTCGCCAATCGGTACGCCACCCTCTCCGGCGCGCTGATCGCGTCGATGATCGTCATTCCGCTGCAGACGGTGATCCCGGAGGAACTCGCCTTCCGCGGCGTTCTGCACGGCGCCCTCGACCGGGCCACCGGTGCGCGCGGGGTGTTCATCACCGGATCGCTGCTGTTCGGCTGCTGGCACATAGCCTCCTCACTCGGACTCACCAGCGGCAATCGCGGATTGAGCACACTGCTCGGCGGCGGCCTTCCCGGTCAGATCGCCGGCATCGGCCTGGCCGTGCTCGCCACCGCGGCGGCCGGTGTGGTGTTCACCTGGCTGCGCCGCCGCAGCGGCAGCCTGCTCGCACCGATCGCGCTGCACTGGTCGCTCAATGGCGCCGGAGCACTCGCCGCCGCCATCGTCTGGCACACCGCCGTGCACTGAATTCCCGCCCGCGGCAATTCCTTTCCGGGCGCGTCGTACGAATTACCCCGGCGATCAGCCGATTTGCACATTCACCCGAACTGATGTTCGGTGAAAGCGTTGACCGCGAGTTGGTCACGGATTACTCTCACCTCGATCACACATATGTTCGAGTTCTCGGGTAATCGACCTCGGTAGCGCGGCTGTTACCGGGAAAGGCACGCCATGCTCGACGAGCAGTCGACCGGAACAACCGCAGATCAATCGGCGGATTCCGCACACCGTTCGCGCGGCCAGGCCGCATCCTCTCCCGCCGCGCGGGTCGCGACCCCCACCTCGGTTCCGGCCGAGTTGAGTGCCCTGGCCCAGCGGGTGGCCACCGCGCGCAACAAATTGCCGCTGCAGGCCGATCCGGCGTTGTTCGCCGAATTGTCCGACCGGGAAATCACCGCGGAACGCGAGCTCGCCGAATGGATTCGCACCCAGCGCCGGCAGCAGCGCAAGCGCGCCGTCAGCGCGGAATTGACCGCCGAGAAACGTGACCGCCGGGTGGCACTGACCTTGCGCCGTGCCGACGAATCCGATGCCCGCTGGCATCGCCGCGCCCGGGCCGCGCGCATGCGGGTCTCGAACTCCGATGCCCGGCTGGCGCAACTGTTCCGCCGCGCCGAATGGTCCTCGCGGGCACTGATCGGCGTGGTGATTCTCGGCATGGTGTGGGCCGGGGTGAATGTGCAGCACAACCTGGTACCCAGCGGTGACATGTCGGATCCGCTGTACTGGCTCAGCTACGGCTTCGAGGCGATGATCTCGATCCCGATCATCACCATCATGGTGGTCGCCACCACCGCCGCCCGCTGGGGTCGCGAGATCGATCGCGGCAAGGTGGTGTTTCTGGAGACGGCCCTGCTGGGCGTCACCATCGCCCTGAACGCCGGTCCTCACCTGGTGGGCGGTGAACCCGCCCGCGCGGCCGAAGCCGCCGTCGCCCCGGTCATGGTCGGCGTGGTGATCTGGCTGCATTCCTGGGTTTCGGCCAGATATGCGCAGTTGATCGACGATATTCCGGTCGAGGAGATCGATTCCGACGATCCCCGGCCCTCGGGATACCGGCCGAGTTACCGGCCGGACGACCACGCCACCTGGGCCGGCCAGGATGCCCTGCCGGTCGTGGATCCAGATTTCCACAGTTATCCCCAACTAGCACAGATGCTCGCGACCGAAGGCGTTCCGCTATGCGACAGTCCCGGCGTCGATCACTGGAATACTTTTGCGCCGCACTCTGATTCAGCGGAACCCACGCAACGCGAACACGACACCGAACCGGCGCATCCGAATATCCGGGACCTTCGCCCATCGAGCGAAATCCCCATGTCACCCGTGGATTTCACGAATTCAGAGGTACCGAATTCGACACATTCCTCGAATTTCCCTGCAATCAAAGACAATTCGGCCGCACCGGCCATGCCGGTCTCCGCCGCCACCGAACAGCCCGCCGCCGCCACCGAGAGCGCATCGCATTCGCTTCCGGACACACCGGTCACGACCGCCCAATCCGGCCGCTCCGAATCGCCGGCGGCCGACACGCTTCGACACCACACGCAATCCCCCGGATCGCGCTCCGCGACAGTGGCACAACCAATTCCGGCGCCGGCATCGCCCGAACCGGCCGGAGAATCCTCCGACTCGACAAGCCCCGGGGCAGCAATGGAATCCGAGCGCGCGCCGCGCCGGACCGACCAGCGCGAGGGCACCGCACTGCACATCGTCTCCGATGAGCCCCGCAAAACCCGCACCCGGCGCGCGGTGGACGATGCCGTGCAGCTGGTGCTCGGCGAGCCGATCGCCGAATCGCCGCGTACCACCCACCCGGCCGCACCGGCGACGAGCACCGTCGCGGACACGGCATCGGAGCCCACGGACCGTGGCCATCGCCCCGTCGGAAACCTCGGCGCCGCCGCGGCGGAAGATCCGGCCGACGCGGAATCGGACGCGCCGGATGTCGTCGACGACGAGTTCGAACCCGACGACATCGACGCCGTCGCCGACGAGCACGCCCAAGCCGAAGGCAGCGATATCGCCATCTGGTCGGTGGCCCGTCAGATCCGGGAGCGCGGCCTGTCCAAGCTGCCCGTGGAACAGCTCGCGGAGATCCTCACCCTGACCGATGAATCCTGGACCCCGGCGGCGATCGGCGCGGCTGTGGGCCTGCCCGGCTCGCGCATCCTGGGCATCCTCGAGACCGCCCGGCGGATCAGTCTGCCGCTGGCCGTCGGAGGCTGAGTCGGCCGCACGATATCGCAACAGCGCAGCAATCCTGACCGGCATCCGCTGACACGCCGGTTTCAGGGCCTCTACCAGGCGATTCAGTTGTCTCGTAGGGGGCGATGAGGATCCTCACAGGTTCGGCCGCGATCATGGAGTGGCGACCGACTCGAGGAAGTACATGATCGACACCTTTCCGCGAGCGCATTCGTCGGCGATCTTGCTGCGCGACGGACGGTGCTCCTACCCATGGATCCCGGCTGCGCGATGAGCTCAGTATTGGTGACCTCGGCCCTCGAGCGGCCGACGGCCGACACCGCGACGCCGCAACCCTCCCGTCCCTATCTTCACCAGGTCAATCTGTTCCGGATACTGACCTTCGCCTGTGTCATCGGTGTGCACGTGATCGACAGATCCGCCGATCCCAACAGCGTGTCGGCCAACGGCGTGATGGTGCTGCTGCACTTCCCCCGTGAGGCCTTCTTCACGCTCACCGGATTCGTACTGATCTATCAGTACGCCGACCGCTCCTTCGCGGCCCGTCGTTTCTGGCGACGACGATTCGCGCTGGTCGGCATCCCCTACGTGCTCTGGTCGGTGTTCTACTGGGGATATTCGATCGTGGCCGGAATCCACCAGGAAACCGCGGCCCAATCCGTGCGCCGGCTGGCGCTGGAACTGGTGACCGGCGAAGCCTGGTACCAGCTCTACTTCCTGCTCGTATCGATGCAGATCTACCTGTTGTTCCCGCTGCTGCTGCGTCTGGTGCGCCGCACCGCCGGGTATCACAAGTGGCTGCTCGGGGGAAGCGCGATCGTCCAGCTGGGCATGGTGTGGGCGCTGTCGCACCCACCTGCCCTCACCGGGATTCCGCAGCAACTGTGGGACCACCTGTACGTAACGGTACTTCCGTACCAATTCTACGTACTGTTCGGCGCCGTGGCGGCCTGGCACATCGGTTCGGTCGATCGGGTGGTGCGGCGCTTCGGCCCGCTCGTACTACTCGGCACCGTCGTGGCCGGACTCGGCGCGGAGCTGTGGTACCAGCGATCGGTGGCGGGCGGCGCCACCCCGTGGCAGGCCGACAACGTCTTCAATCCGTATATGGCCGGGTATTTCATCGCGCTGATCGCCGGCCTCTACACCCTCAGCACCTGGTGGTCGTGGCTGCGGCCCAGGTACCGGGCCGTGCCCGTCATCTCGCGCTACGGCGCCGACCGCTCCTTCGCGGTCTTCCTCATCCATCCGATCATGCTCGAACTACTCATGCCGCTGTCCCCGCGCCTCAACAGTGGCCTGGGCGCGGGCTGGGGCACCGCGATGCTGTTCGTGGCGGTCCTCGCCTCGACGCTGGCAGTCGTGGAAGTCGTGCGGCACGCTCCCGGCAGCATCTGGCTCACCGGTCGCGCGCGTATCGAGGGACCCACCGCGCTGGGTCGCTGGGTGCGCTCCCTCCCGCTGTCCGGCCGCCCGGCGGCGGACCGGGCCCGCGAACACGGCCCGTCGCTCGCCGAGCCCGACCGGGCGTGACGATCACGCCCCGAACACAACAGCCCTGCACACCAACGGGTTTCGTGCTAAGCCTGACCGGTGACCGACGCACGCGAGCAACCCCGCGACCGGGAGGATCCGGTCCTGCGGCGGCTGCACGATCAGCTGGACTGGTATCGCCACAAGAGCCGGAGTGCTCAAACCGCTTACAAGCGGGTGAAATTCGGTCAGATCGCCGTCGGCGCCATCATCCCGGTGATCGCCGCGGCCGGCGTCGCCGGCTGGATCACGGCGACCGTCGCCGCCGCCGTCGTGGTAGCCGAGGGCGCACAGCAGCTGTTCCAATGGCACACCCATTGGCTGCTGTATCGTTCCGCCGCCGAGGAATTGAAGCACGAGGACTTCCTGTATTCGATCCAGTCCGGGCCCTACGCGGGCGACGATCGACGCATGATTCTCGCGGAACGCGTCGAAGCCGTGACGAACAAGGAACACACAGCCTGGGTGGCCCGCGGACGATCACAGGCCGCGGCACCGTCGATGACGCAGCTCGCGGGAACGCCGGTGGCGAAACCGTCCGACCTTCCGTGAGCGACATCGCCGCGGGCACAGGTCGATGGACAACCACCGCGTGACCAGGTACGACGCCGACCGGCTCACTCCCCGGACAGCAGGCGCCCGGTGAATCCGGCGGCCACCAGGCGGGCGTAGGCCGCGTCGACCTCCGGCGGAATCCTCTGCTCGACGGCCCATCCGCGCGCCGCATAGACCCGCACCCGCTGGGTATCACCGACGAGCATCGAGATCACCCGATCCACATCGCCGATCCGCGCCACATGGTCCTCGACACTCTCCGGCAGCGACCCGCACACCACATCCACTGCGGGCCAGCGCTTGCGGCAGGTCGCGTAGCTGCGCCGCTGCTGGTACGGGCGGCAGATCAACATCACCGACCGCACCGAATGCCCCGATGCCGACAGCAACGCGCGAGTGAAGTCGATGTTCTCCCCGGTATTGGCCGCCTGCGTCTCGACCAGGACCGCGGGCTCCGGAACCCCCAGTGCCACCGCGTGTTCGCGATAGTGCACCGCCTCGCCACGCGGAAAGGCGGCCACTGTCGTCGGCGCATTGGCACCGGTGAACACGATCGTCGGGAAGAAACCACGCCGATACAGCTCGGCGGCGTAGGTGGCCACTCCGAGATCGTGGCTACCCAGTCCGATGGCCGTATCCACCCTGCGGGGTTCGTGCCCCATGAGGTTGTAGTCCCACAGGGTGTGCACATCGGCACGGATATCGTCCGGGAGACTCGACAGTGGGGGCGTCACGATGCGACGGTACCGAAGCGGCGGACGACGCCCAGCATGGCGAACCGGGACCGTGGCCTCGGCTGCGCGGGCGCTATGCCGACCAGCGCAGCGTCCAATCGTTGTGGCAGCACTCCAGGCTCGCGGAAACCCGGCATCATCCTCGGATGGCCGAGAGATTCCGAGGACGCCGTCCGCGACCCGGATGCCCACGGCCTATCGGAACGCCGCGATGTGGCGGGCGGCCCACTCGGTGAAGGTACGGGCCGGACGGCCGAGGACTCGCTCCACGTCCGACTGGACCGATTGCTCAGCGGCCGTGGGCGTTCCGAGCACGTCGAGAGTCGCCTCGACGACGAGCTCCGGCATGAATCCGAGCATCCGGGTCCGTGCCTGCTCGCGACTCTCCTCGACGAATCGGACCGGCTCACCGAGCACATCTCCGATCGCCTCGGCCTGCTGCCGCGGTGAGATCGGCTCCGGACCGGTCAGCGTGTAGATCGCACCGCCATGTCCCGGCTCACGCAGGGCGACGGCCGCGACCTCGGCGATATCGACGGGATCGACGGCCGGCAACGCGACATCGCCGAACGGCGCCACCACCACGCGTCCGGTGCGCACCGATTCGGCCCATTGCAGAGCGTTGGAGTCGAAGTTGCCCGGGCGCACCATGGTCCATTCCACATCCAGCTGCCGCACAGCGTCTTCCAGATGCGGAGAGTGCCGTTTCGTGCCGACGCCCTGGGACGAGAGCAGCACGACCCGCGGCACGCCTGCTTTCTCGACCACCTTGGCGACCTTGGCGATATCGCCCTTCGCCAAGAAGTCCGGTCCCGTCAGCAGGAACATCGCCTCCACACCGCGGAGTACGGGCGCGAGGCTTTCCGGCTCGATCAGATCGGCCTGCACGGACCGGACGCCCGCGGGCATCTCGGCAGCTCGGCGCGCCACGGCCGTCACGGGTGCACCCGCATCCACGAGCGCCTGCACCAGCGGTCGCCCGACGTTTCCGGTAGCTCCGGTTACCACGATCATCTGTTTCTCCTGTTCACCGAATGACCAGGAAGACGCTACTATCGTCGAGACAGTAGGTACCTACAGGAAAGTGGCTCGCAAGTGATCGACGTCACAGCAGATCTGCCGCCCGAGCTGGCATGCCCGATCGCCCCGGTGGTCGACCTCGTCTTCAGCCGGTGGACCACACCGATCCTCTGGACACTGCACACATCGGGCCGTATGCGGTTCGTGGAACTGGAGCGCCACATCACCACGATCTCTCCCAAGGTCCTGACCCAGCGCCTGCGTCAACTCGAACGCGACGGCATGATCGAACGCACCCACTACCCCGAGGTGCCGCCCCGAGTGGAGTACGAGATCACCGATCTGGGTCGCAGCCTGGCCCCCTTGTTCGCCGCTCTCGGCGAATGGTCGGTCAACCTCGACAAGGTCGAGCAGGCTCGCCGCGAATACGACTCCCGCACAACGACATCCGTAACCCACCGCTGACGGGGCGCTACTCCGGTTCCGGGCCGGTGATCGTCGAGGTCGTCATGCCCGCACTCGTACGCCGGTAAGCCGCGGAGATACCGCTCAGTTCGGACGTGCTCAACACCTCGTCGATCGAGTCGAATCCGTCCGGCGCGCGTTCGGACACCATGTGCATGATCCGGTCCATCGGCATATCCCGATTCGCGAGCACGATGGCGTTGACGGCCGCACGCCGCACCGCCTCGTAACGGGCCAGCCCCGTGATCACGTCGCCCGCGGCCGACAGTTCGGCCGCGAGCACCCGGGCATCGAGGATGGCCTGGGAACCTCCGTTGGAACCGATCGGATACATCGGATGCGCGGCGTCACCGATCAGGTTCACCCGATCGGTTCCCCACCACGGCAACGGATCTCGATCGACCATCGGATATTCGAGGATCCCCTCGCTCCCGGAGATGAGCTCGGCGATATCGACACCGGCCAATCGCCACCCCGCGTAATGCGGTAGCACGTCGCACAATTCACCGGTGCGATTCCAGTCCGGCGTCGGCGCGGACTCGTCGTGCACCCGCACCTCGGCGACCCAGTTCACCAGCGATTGCCCGCGCTGCTGCGCCGCCCGCGAAATCGGATACATCACGAAGCGCGCGGCGCGATTGGACCCGGCGAGAATCATGGTCCGGCCGTCCAGGAACGGCGCGGTCTCGGTGACACCGCGCCACATCCGGATTCCATTCCACAGCGGGCGGCCCTCACCGGGATGCAGCCGCGCACGCACGGCCGAATGCAGGCCGTCCGCGCCGATCAGCGCGTCGGCGGTCACTTCGACCACCGCGCCGGCGGTGCGATCCAGCACGCGGCATCGCACGCCCGTGGCGTCCTCGGTGAACGATTCGAGACTCATCCCCGTGCGCACGGCCGCGGCACCGAGACGGTCCCGAACCCCGGCCAGCAGCAGCGACTGTAGTTCACCGCGGTGAACGGAGTACTGCGGCCACGGATTTCCCGCGGCGAGTCCGCGCGGCTCGCTCCAGATCCGGTTGCCGAATCGATCGAGATGCCGCACCTGCCCGGTGGGAATGGCGCAATCCTCCAGTGCCGCAGCGAATCCCAGCTCGGCCAGTTCACCGACGGCATGCGGCAGCAGGTTGATCCCGACACCGAGGGGACGCAATGTGGTGACCGCGTCGATGACCGTGGCCTCGATCCCCACCGCGTGCAGGCTCGCCGCCGCCGTCAATCCCGCGATCCCGGCCCCGGCGATCAGTACCTTCATCGCGCTGCCGCACTGGGCACATGGATGGGATTGAACCGCTCGTGAATGTGGGCGATCGCATTCCTGGATTCGTCGGTGAGAACGTATTCCTTGTAGACGCAATCGATTTCGTCGTCTCGCGCCGGTTCGTCGACCGGCCATCGCGCCCAGCCGGTGGCCAGCAGCGTGCGGCCGAGATGCCGGCCGGATGCGTCGAGCCCGTGACCGATGGGGACCCGATCGTCCGTGAGAATCGCGGTCAGCTCCCGATCGCGACAGGCGACGGTCACCTGGTTCCGGGAGACCGGGCGAGCGTCACCCAGTTGCAGCATCGAACTCCTGCGCACGATCCGGTCGTCGCCGTCGCAGGCCAGCACATCGCGCAGCCGCGCGGGCAACGGCGCCGCCGTACCCCACGACTGCTCGATGATGTTGAGCGACAGGCTTTCTCCCAACAACGCTTCCAACAGTCGTGTGGTGGAACCGTCGGCACGCAACAGCATGCGCGTCACGGGCGGCAGCACACCCAGGTCCCAGCCCGCACCACTGTCCACCAGATGGACCATATGAGTCTCCACCCCAGCCGACCTGAGCGATGCGCTCGCGGAATTGCAAGCCGATCAACAGCTTATGAGACTTCACAGGCACCCGCACGGCCAGTGAGCCATCACACTCGATCCACGGATGCCATCCTCCGGCCCCGCGACCAGCGGGTGAAGGTGACGCGGCGCCGCCGAGCGAACACACGACAGGGTCCGGACAGACGAAGGCCCGCTTCCCGATCGGGAAGCGGGCCTTCGTATTTCGACTACACAGCCGAGGTGCGAAACAGGCCTACTTGGCCTTTTCGAGAACCTCCACCAGCCGCCACCGCTTGGTGGCCGACAGCGGACGGGTCTCCATCAGCTGCACGCGGTCGCCGACACCGGCAACCTCGTTCTCGTCATGCGCCTTCACCTTGGAGGTGGTGCGGATGATCTTGCCGTAGAGCGGGTGCCGGTTACGGTCTTCCAGCTCGACGACGATCGTCTTGTTCATCTTGTCCGAGACGACATAGCCGACGCGCACCTTGCGCGAGCCACGCTCGGTTTCCTTGGCCGGCGTCTTGGCCGGGCCCTTTACGTCGCTCATGCGGCGTCTCCCTTGCCTTCAGGACCGGAGGCCAGGCCGAGCTCGCGCTCACGCATGACCGTGTAGATGCGCGCGATCTCGTGGCGGACCACACGCAGGCGCCGGTTGTTCGTCATCTGACCGGTCGCCATCTGGAAGCGCAGGTTGAACAGCTCTTCCTTGGATTCACGCAGGCGGGCGACGAGCTCGTCCTCGTTGAGCTCGCGCAGGTCTGCGGCCGGAGTTCCGGTAGCCATCAGAACTGCTCCTCCCTGGTCACGATCCTGCACTTCATCGGGAGCTTGTGCATCGCGCGGCGCAGGGCCTCACGAGCGATCTCCTCGTTCGGGTAACTCATCTCGAACATCACCCGGCCGGGCTTGACGTTCGCGATCCACCACTCCGGCGAACCCTTACCGGAACCCATGCGGGTCTCGGCGGGCTTCTTGGTCAGCGGGCGATCCGGGTAGATGTTGATCCAGATCTTGCCGCCACGCTTGATGTGGCGGGTCATCGCGATACGCGCCGACTCGATCTGCCGGTTGGTGACGTAGGCGGGCTCGAGAGCCTGGATGCCGAACTCACCGAACGCCACCGAGGTGCCGCCCTTTGCCATACCGGAACGACCGGGGTGATGCTGCTTGCGGTGCTTGACCTTGCGGGGCATCAGCATGGGTCAGCCCTCCTTAGAAGACGGGGCCTCTGCAGGCTCCGCCACCGCGGTGGCGGCCCGGCCGGCCTCGGTGCTGGTCGCGGTGGTACCGGACGAACCGGACCGCCGCGGACGGCTCGGCCGCTCCCGACGCTCGCGACGCTCACCGGACGGAGCAGCGTTGGCCGTGACCTCACGCTTGCCACCGACGATGTCGCCCTTGTAGATCCAGACCTTCACGCCGATCCGGCCGAAGGTGGTCCGAGCCTCGTACAGGCCGTAATCGATGTCGGCGCGCAGCGTGTGCAGCGGCACCCGACCCTCGCGGTAGAACTCCGAGCGCGACATCTCGGCGCCACCGAGGCGGCCCGAGCACTGCACACGGATGCCCTTGACGTTCGGCGAGCGCATGGCCGACTGGATGGCCTTACGCATCGCGCGACGGAACGCCACACGGTTGGAGAGCTGCTCGGCCACACCCTGGGCAACCAGCTGCGCATCGGACTCGGGGTTCTTGACCTCGAGGATGTTCAGCTGAACCTGCTTACCGGTGAGCTTCTCCAGCGCGGCACGGATGCGGTCGGCCTCGGCGCCACGACGGCCGATCACGATGCCCGGACGCGCGGTGTGGATGTCCACCCGGACGCGATCACGAGTGCGCTCGATCTCGACCTTCGAGATGCCGGCCCGCTCCATACCGGTGCCCAGCAGTTTGCGGATCGCTACGTCTTCCTTGACGTATTCCTTGTACTGCTTGTCCGCGTACCAGCGGGACTTCCAATCGGTGGTGATACCGAGGCGGAAGCCATGGGGGTTGATTTTCTGTCCCATTTACTTAGCCCCTCCCTTCCGGCGGCTACGTGAGGAGGCGCTGGCAGTGTTAGGCAAGCTCTCGACCTCGATCGTGATGTGGCTGGTGCGCTTGCGGATCCGGAACGCACGCCCCTGGGCGCGCGGCTGGAAACGCTTCATGGTCGCGCCCTCGTCGACATACGCCGTCGAGATGACCAGGGTGTCGGGGTTCAGGCCGAAGTTGTTCTCGGCGTTCGCCGCGGCGCTCGCCACGACCTTGGCGACCGGCTCGCTGGCAGCCTGCGGCGCGAACCGCAGGATGTTCAGCGCGTCCTCGACTCGCTTGCCGCGGACCAGGTCCACGACGCGGCGAGCCTTCATCGGAGTGACGCGAACGTGCTTGGCGGTCGCGCGCGCGGTCGTGTTCTGAGGTTCGGATTCGCTCAGCTGTTTTGTTTGGCTCTTCGCTTCGCTCATCGCCGCTTGCTCTTCCGATCGTCCTTGATGTGGCTCCGGAACGTCCTGGTCGGCGCGAACTCACCGAGCTTGTGTCCGACCATGTTCTCCGAGACGAACACCGGCACGTGCTTGCGGCCGTCGTGGACCGAGAACGTGTGGCCGATGAAATCGGGGATGATGGTCGAACGACGCGACCAGGTCTTGATGACCTGCTTCGTGTTCTTCTCGTTCTGGACGTCCACCTTCTTGAGGAGGTGTTCGTCGACGAACGGGCCCTTCTTCAGGCTGCGTGGCATGTCTAACCTCCTCCTTAACGCTTCTTGCCGCGGCGGCGGACGATGAGCTTGTCGCTCGGGCGGTTGGGCTTACGAGTACGGCCTTCGGGCTTACCCCAGGGCGAGACCGGGTGGCGACCACCGGAGGTCTTGCCCTCACCACCACCGTGCGGGTGGTCGACGGGGTTCATCACGACACCACGGACCGTGGGGCGACGACCCTTCCAGCGCATACGGCCGGCCTTGCCCCAGTTGATGTTCGACTGCTCGGCGTTGCCGACCTCGCCGACGGTGGCGCGGCAGCGCACGTCGACGCGCCGGATTTCACCGGAAGGCATACGCAGCACGGCGTAGGAACCTTCCTTACCGAGCAGCTGGATGCTGATGCCGGCGGCACGGGCCAGTTTGGCGCCACCGCCCGGACGCAGCTCCACCGCGTGGATGGTGGTACCGGTCGGGATCGAGCGCAGCGGCAGGTTGTTGCCGGGCTTGATGTCGGCACCGGTGCCGGACTCGATCTTCGTGCCCTGGGCGATGCCCTTGGGCGCGATGATGTAGCGCTTCTCGCCGTCCGCGTAGTGCAGCAGGGCGATGTTGGCGGTGCGGTTCGGGTCGTACTCGATGTGAGCGACCTTGGCCGGGATGCCGTCCTTGTCCAACCGGCGGAAGTCGATCAGACGGTACGCCCGCTTGTGACCGCCACCGCGGTGACGAGTCGTGATGCGCCCGTGCGCGTTACGACCACCGGACTTGCTCAGCGGACGCAGCAGCGACTTCTCGGGAGTGGACCGGGTGATCTCAGCGAAGTCCGAAACGGACGACCCGCGCCTACCCGGCGTAGTCGGCTTGTACTTACGGATTGCCATGAGTTCTTCTCTGCTTTCTGGAGCACCGACCGCTTACGCGACCGGGCCTCCGAAGATCTCGATGGGCTTGCTGTCGGCCGAGATGGTCACGAGCGCGCGCTTGGTGCTCTTGCGCTGGCCGTAACCGAAGCGGGTCCGCTTGCGCTTGCCCTGACGGTTGGCAGTGTTGACGCTGGTCACCGTCACGCCGAAAACCTTCTCGACGGCGATCTTGATCTGCGTCTTGTTCGAGTCCGGGTGCACCAGGAAGGTGTAGGTGCCCTCTTCGATCAGCCCATAGGACTTCTCGGAGATCACCGGCGCGAGCAGAATGTCGCGCGGGTCGGCGATGGTGGTCACTTGCTTTCCTCCTGTGCAGACTCGGCCGGGCCGTGCACGAATGCGTTGAGCGCCTCGACGCTGAACACGACGTCGTCGCTCAGGAGCACGTCGTAGGTGTTCAGCTGGTCCGGAGCGATCGGGTGCACACCCTGCAGGTTCGCCACGCTCTTCCACGCGGTGATGTCTTCGCGGCCCACCACGATCAGAACCTTCTTGCGGTCCGACAGCTCGGCCAGGAAGTTACGGGCCGACTTGGTGGACGGGGTCTGACCGGCGACCAGCTCGCTGATCACGTGGATGCGCTCGTTGCGGGCCCGGTCCGACAGAGCGCCACGCAGGGCGGCGGCCTTCATCTTCTTGGGCAGACGCTGCGAGTAGTCGCGCGGCTGCGGGCCGTGCACGGTGCCACCGCCGGTGAACTGCGGAGCGCGGGTCGAACCCTGACGGGCGCGGCCGGTGCCCTTCTGGCGGTACGGCTTCTTGCCACCACCGCGAACCTCGCCGCGGGTCTTGGTGGCGTGCGTGCCCTGGCGCGCCGCGGCCTGCTGGGCCACGACGACCTGGTGCATCAGCGCGATGTTGGCGGTCGCGTCGAAGATCTCCGCGGGGAGCTCGACGGTGCCGTTGGTCTTGCCGCCCGGCTCTTTGACCGGCAGCGTCAGGTTGGTCTTAGTGTCGGTGCTCATGCCCGGGCACCACCCTTCGCAGCACTCTTGACGATCACGATGCCGCCCTTGCGGCCCGGGATCGCGCCCTTGATCAGCAGCAGGCCGTTCTCGGTGTCCACCTTGTGGACCGAGAGGTTCTGCGTGGTGACGCGGTCGTTACCCATCCGGCCGGCCATCCGCATGCCCTTGAAGACACGGCCCGGGGTGGAGCAACCACCGATGGAACCCGGCCGGCGGTGCACGGCCTGGGCACCGTGCGCGGCGCCCTGGCCCTTGAAGCCGTGACGCTTCATGACACCGGCGTAGCCCTTGCCCTTGCTGGTGCCGGTCACGTCGACGTAGGTGCCCTCTTCGAAGACATCCGCCGACAGCTCCTGGCCCACCTCGAACGAGGCGGCGTCGGCGACGCGGATCTCGGCGACGTGGCGGCGAGGAGTGACACCGGCCTTGGCGAACTGCCCGGAGACGGGCTTGTTCACCTTGCGCGGGTCGATCGCGCCGAAGGCGATCTGAACGGCGGAGTAGCCGTCGCGCTCTTCGGTGCGGATCTGGGTCACGACGTTCGGTCCGGCCTTGATGACGGTCACGGGAACGACGCGGTTCTTCTCGTCGAATACCTGGGTCATACCGAGCTTGGTACCGAGGATCCCCGCGGCGGGCCGCGTTTTGGCGTCAGCCACAGGCCCTTGCTTCTTGTTCTCAGTCATATCTGCAATCCCCGTCACTGAATGTTGACGTCGACGCTGGCCGGCAGATCGATACGCATGAGCGCGTCGACCGTCTTCGGCGTCGGGTCGAGGATGTCGATCAGCCGCTTGTGCGTGCGCATCTCGAAGTGCTCGCGCGAGTCCTTGTACTTGTGCGGCGAGCGGATGACGCAGTACACGTTCTTCTCGGTCGGCAACGGCACCGGCCCGACGACGCGGGCACCGGTGCGGGTCACTGTCTCCACGATCTTGCGCGCAGACGCGTCGATCGCCTCATGGTCATAGGCCTTGAGCCTGATGCGGATCTTTTGTCCCGCCACGCTAAGTGTCCTTTTCTCCGCTTTACGTTGTGTCCCAGAGGTTTTCACTCCGAAACACCCTCATTTGCACTTGCCCATCGAGACTCTCAGTCGAAATCGCAACCGGGCGCTGCCCAGTCCTCGCCGCTGTTCATCTGTCATGGTTCTTCCGGTCCACGCGGTCGGGCGTGTCGCCTATCCGCTCATTCTTCGGCCCAGGGCATATTTCACCTATTGGCCTCGGAACTTCGTCCCGGTCGTACCCGCGCCGGACTCGACGCCGATACTTCAGTGGGTGCTGCTCGCCTGCTGCCGATGAACGCACGCCATCGCTACAGGCAACCCGAACAGTATGCCCGAGCCCCCCGGATGCCTCCAAATCGGGGGTCGGATAACCCCGCACAGGCCGCAAATAGCAGGTCAGACCGTCAGCGATCGCAACCTCGGCCGAGTGCGCCGCCACACTACCGCACCGAAGACGAGCAGTCCGAGCAGTGGCAAGGTACCCAGGATCCAGCTCAATCCGATCGGCGGCCCGGGCTGATCGAGCACCCGCAGGCCGTCGAGCGCTCCCGCACCGCGACCCTGCGGACCGTCGATCGTGAAGGCGAACCGGTAGCTGCCGGGCGCGTCGAGCGCCTTGACGTCCAGGCCCCAGGAATCGCGTTTACGGGGATGACGGACCAGCGGCTGGGTGCGCACGGTCTTCAGCCCGGGACCACTGATCTGCAGCGTGCCGGATTTGCCCGCGATGCCGCCGTCGGGCAGAAAAGTGAAATCCAGGGACTGCATCGCACGCAGCGGCCACGTGGAGAAGCCCACGGTGACCTCGTACGGACCGGCCTGCACACGCTCGGTGTGCACGACGTTCACCGGCTGATAGGCGCCCGCCGGTCCCGCGCCGATCGTCACCAGCGCCGCGAGAACCAACAGCACCAACGGATACCGGGCGATACGGCGGGCACGGGACACCC
>NZ_JBFAUW010000004.1:222791-492653 GCF_040679495.1 Nocardia sp. NPDC052254
CACCCGCACCCGATCGCACCGACAAGAAGGCTGCGCATCATGTCTCATCGGTGCTCCTGTGCTCATGCGGGACACCCGCACCCGATCGCACCGACAAGAAGGCTGCGCATCATGTCTCATCGGTGCTCCTGTGCTCATGCGGGACACCCGCACCCGATCGCACCGACAAGAGGGCTGCGCATCGTGTCTCATCGGTGCTCCTGGGGACTCAACGTGCGCAGCATCGCGGCGCAGATTCCGCCCAGATATCCCGCGGCGAGCCCCAGCGGAATTCCGGCGACGATCGGGACGAGGACGGTTGTGGTCGACAAATGTGGGTTCGAATAGGTCAGATACACCTGCAGCGGCAGGCCCGCGCCGATGATCACGCCCCCGGCGACCCCGGCGACCAGCAGCAGGACCGGCACCCCCGGCCTGCCCTCCGGGCGGCCGCGGAACCACAGGAACAACGCCTCCACCACCAGCGCGGCGACGAACAGGAACATCGGGATCACACTGGGGAAAGCCGGCGGGCGCGGCGTGAGCCCATCGCGTAGCGGGAGGCCGATCGCCGAGGCGTAGACGTGGGCGGCCCACGGCGACAACCACCACAGCACCGCCTGCATGACCGCACTCGCGATACCGATGGCCAGCGCCGATCCGGGACGCCCGAGGACCAGTGCGCTCATGATCAGCAGCAGCGGCGCGAACAGGACGGTCGCCACGACCATCGCGTCGACCGGAAGGGCGAGATTGTTCAGTCCGTCGGCGGGGACCGGGGCGAAGGCGATGAGGATGACGGTCGCGCAGACCACGCCCGCGCGACCCCACAGCTCGCCGCGATGAGCCGCGAACACCATCACACTGCCGATCATGGTGATGGTGATGGACAGGAACAGCGCCACGTGCGACGGCGTGTTCAGCACCGCGTCGAATCCGTAGATCGCATGCCACTCCAGGTCGAACAGGCCGTAGAGCAGGAACAACGCCGCCCCCGCGCCGGAGACCATGTAGCCGACGGGCGCGGTGAGGGTCGAACCGAAGACTCGGATCGGGGTGCCGCCGGCGTGCGGGATCGGCCGTCCGGCCCGCTGTGCCGAGGTGGCCAGCACGACCATGGCGAGGCTGGCGAAGCCGGCGATCGCACTGCCGGAGTACAGGAACAGATGCGGCAGCGTGAAGAAGGTGTCGGGGCCGACCTCGTTGTGCCACTGGATGTCCCAGCTGATGCCGACCGTGGTGACGACCGTCCCCAGCAGGACGATCCAGGCGCCCGCACGTGCCGCCGTGCCGGATTCGACCGCAGCGGAGGCCGATTCACCGGTCACCGCGGCAGCGGGTGCGGCCCGGGTGGGTCCCGCGGTCGCGTCGATCGGAACACTCATGACGTCGTCCTTCCTGGAGTGCGGCGCACCGGGCTCACCCGTCGATCCACAGTGGCAGAGACAGCTTCTCGGCTCCGCCGGCGGTGGCGATCGACAGTCGCAGCTGCCACGGCCCGGTTGTCATGAACCCCATGCCCGAGGCGCGATAACTTCCGGCGCCGTGGTCCGCGGCGACTACCGGCTCCCCCGCGTATCCCATCCGCGGCTCGACCGCCTGTACCTCGATCATGGCGTGTGACACCGGTTTTCCGGAGCGATCGGCCAATTCGATACCGATGTCGGAGGTGCCGACCCGATCGTCCAGGGTCACGGTGACGAGGTGGGCCGCAGTGCCGCCGTGCACGACGCGCGAGGTGTGCCGCGCCGGCCACAACCACCACATCGTCGCGGCGAGCACCGCCAGCGCGACGAGGACACCGCCGATCACCCGGACGCGACCACGCCGCATCGGCATCAGGGTGGCGTCCGCGGAACCGGTGGCATGCGAATCGGATCGGTCACTCATCGCGCACCCCCGGGAGGAATGTCGAGCACCAGCGTGATCGTGTGGATGGTGTAGTCCCGTTCGACCTGGATCCACACGCGATAGCGCCCCGGTACCGGGAACGAATAGGTGAACGGGACGGACGGGCCGTAGGCGGCGACCGTTTCGTCGGGGGCGCTGTCGCCGTTGACCGGCGGCATGAGCATGGACTCGGTGGCGGGCATATTCGCCATCTCGCCGTGGGATTCGGCGTGCCCGGCCATTCCCATCGAGCCCATCGAATGGGCATGCCCCCATACCGGCGCCTGTTGCACCGCGATTCCGAGATCGGCATCGGCGGGCACCGGACCGGCGACGATCATATGACCGACCATGCCGAGCCACGGTTGCAACCCGGCAGTCTCGCCGACCTTCGCGGTGATCGTGAGGGGTGCACCGGCGGCGGCAGCCGTGGTCGCCACTTCGATCGGCATACCGTCGGCTGTCGCGGTGGCGCGCTGACCGGGACGCAACGCGGCACCGGCGCTCCCCGGCCCGGACATCCGCACGGTGTGACTGCCGGCGAAATCGGTCGCCCGCGCACCGTCGGAAGCGGGCCCGACATCGAAACCGGCTGCGGCGCGGATCATCCGGACCCCGCCGCCGCGGCGTTCCAGTTCGATCGACAGGGCATAGTGCCCCGGTTCGGGCGCGGTGAGGTGCAGTAGATGGACGCCCGGCGCCACCCGGATCGGATGCGTGTGCGCCAGTTCCCCACTCGGACCCACCACCAGCGCGTGGATCGATGCCTCGTCGACAACGGTGAGATCGTCGACCGGAATTCCGGTGGCGGCATCGCTGAGCCGCAGCTCGAGATCGCCCGGCACACCCGCGCGCAACGGAGTTCCGCCAAGCGACAGCATGACCGGAGGACGCGAGAAGTCCGCGATCAGCGGCTGCCGGGCGGCATACGGATTCCCCACGTCGTCCACGCTCGGGTCGAGCTGGATTCCGGGCTGCGGCGGCAGTGGTAGCGAGGTGGACAGCACCGCGGCGGTCACCGCGACCGCGACGCCCGCCACCACCCCCGCCGCGGGCAGCAACGCCCACGCACCACGCCGCGCCCGGATCGCCACCACCGCCGCCACCGGCAACAGCACCCCCGCGACCACGAAGCCGCCATAGACGAATCGTTCGGGCGGCGTGACGATCTGGGCGGGCACCACGAACGGAATGCGCGCCACCCGGACCCCGTCATCGACCACCAATTCCCACGGCCCCGGCCGGTCCACCCGCAGGGTCGCCGAATACATGCCGGGTGCGGCGCCGAGGTCGATCGCACCGCGATCGACCGGAACGCCGGGCGCCGGAGTCCGAGCCGACGACGAGGCGCCGACCGGGATGAGGTCGAGCCCCAGATGTCCGGCCGCGGTCCCGGTATGAGTGACCACCTCGACCCGCAAGGGCCCCGGTACCGATGTGACCCGGCGCAGGAGCACGGTGAGCTCACGGTCGCCGAGGGTCTGCGCGATGGCGACGTCACCACCTGCGGCGGGTGCGTCAGCGGTGGCCGCGGGCGCCGCGGAGCACGCGAACAACACGCACAGCGCGGCGATGAGGACGCGGCGCGCTGCGGATGTCACCCCGTCATCCTAGGAACCCGCCGATGACGAAATCGTCATCACGAGAGCGGATTCCATATCCCCCATACGGGTGATACCGGCTCCGGCCGAATCAGGGACGGCCTCGGGGACGATCCGGATGCGCGGCGATCGGAGCGGCCGCGGCGACACTAACTTACTCCAGAGTAAGATTATCGGTATGGCAAATGAGACCGCTACCTACCGCGGCTGGAAGAAGCTGCCCGACAATCGGCTCGGACACGCGCTGTTCTCGCTCGGGATGATCGCCCGGGTCCCCTACTTCGGCACCGTCGTCCCGAACGTGGTGCGGCTGGAACCCGGACTGTGCGAGGTCACCGCGCCCAAGTGGTTCGGTATCCACAACCACCTGGGCACCTTCCACGCGATCGCGGCCTGCAATCTGGCCGAGGTCGCGATGGGCATGCTCAGCGAGGCGACCGTGCCGACCAGCCATCGCTGGATCCCCAAGGCGATGAACGTGCAGTATCTGACCAAGGCCGAATCGGGACTGCGCGCGGTCGCGAAGCTGGAGCGGATCCCCGATTTCGCGGCCATCACCGAGGGCGCGGAGGTGGTCGTCCCGATCTCGATCTACGACAAGCGCGGTGTCGAAGTCGTGCACGCCGACATCACCACCTGGGTCACCCCGAAGTAGGGCGAGGATTCAGCAGGGCGCCGGGAGCGGACCGCCGGTCACCGCCGCGGTGATGGCGGCGATCGATCGCGGATCCGACAGCAACTGGGCATGGCCGACAACAAGATCCGGGCATCCGTCCTGCACCCAGATATTGCGGTTGCCGCGCTGCGGATCGGACAGCAGCGCCGTTTCCGCGGGGGTGATCACCTCGTCGGTGTGACTGGCTATGGCGGTGTACCGGACACCCGGGCGGGTCTCCCCGCCCGCGTTCAACTCGTCGAGCGTGGGCGTACCGGGAACCTGCTCGGCGCCCGCAGGGCCGTAGACCTGTGCCGCGGTTTCCGGGCCGTTCAGGCCGAGCGCACCGAAGAAGGGATACATCCGGGGCAGACCCGAGAAGGTCGATCCGCGATACGGCGTTCCCACGGTGACGACCTTGTCGACCACCTCCGGATGCCGCCGCACGAGTTCACGTATATCGGTGCCGCCGGTGGAATGGCCCACCATGATGACTTTCGGCGCCCCGGTCACACCACGCACCATCGTCACGAATGCCGCCAGTTCGCTGGTCTGTGAGGAAATATCGGTGACGCCGTACGGCACGAAATTCCCGAACATCGCGGTGGCCAGCGGCCCCCATCCGGGCCAGGCCTGCTTCGCGGCACCCGCCATCCCCAGGTTCGGCAATCGCACCCGGCCGATATCGGCGGCGAATACGCAATATCCGAGCTTGCGCAAATCTGGGGCAAGCAATGCAAAACTGCTCTGCGCATCCGTCCCGGCACCATGGGCAAGAATGACCGGATACGGCTTTTCCGGGGTGGTCCGGCAGCTGAAATCGTTGGCTCCCGCAACGGTGGGAACCTCGACGGGAAGGGCGGCGGCACGTGGAGCTACGAGGCCGATCAGGGTGCACAGCAGGACGACCACCACAGCGCTCCGCACCGTACTCATGACAGCCCATCGTAGGGCGATATCGGAGGAGCTCTTCATCGACTCGACGGGGCGGCCGATAACGGGTACCCGGCGATTGCGTGGCAATCGGATCTCGGAGGTGATCACGGATGAGCCGGTACGGCATATCCCGGTTCCGTGATGCGCACTCCACAATTGCGCCGCGACCACTCGATCCCGTCCCAGGTCACTACGCCGATGAATGACCGGACTGCGACAATGTCGGCTATGAGTGCGCAGCATGTCCATCGGGCCGATGTGTGCGTGGTGGGGCTGGGCCCGACCGGCCGCGCGGTCGCCCATCGGGCGATGGCCGCCGGATTCGATGTGGTCGCCGTCGATCCGCGACCCGAGCGGTTGTGGCCGCCGACCTTCTCCTGCTGGATCGACGAATTGCCCGGGTGGCTCCCGCACGAGGCCATCGCCACCCGCATCGAGGCGCCCACGGTGTGGACGCAATCGAGGCACCGCATCGACCGTCCGTACTGCGTACTGTCCAAACCCGGACTGCGCGAGGCCCTTCCGCTCGACGACGCCACCGTGCTGGCCGCCCGGGCCACCACCGTCGGCGCACACCACGTCGAACTACGAGACGGCTCCACCGTCACCGCGACCACCGTGGTGGACACCCGGGGACTTCCGGCGCCCGGCCCGCGGCGCACCGCCAGCGCGCACGGCATCTTCGTCGACGAGCACATCGCGGCCCCGATGGTCGGCGAGGGCGAGGGGCTGCTGCTGGATTGGCGCGACGAGAACGGCGCCGGCCCCGACGAGCCGCCGTCGTTCCTCTACGCGGTCCCGCTGGGCGACGGCACGGTGATCTTCGAGGAGACCAGTCTCGGGCTGCGCGGCGGTATGCCACAGCACGAACTGCGCCGGCGCACCCTCAACAGGCTCGCCGCGCACGGTATCCGGCTGCGCGGAGACGAACCGTCCGAGGCCGCGCACTATCCCCTGGATCAGCCCCCACCACCCCTGCGGCCCGGGCGGCGGGCACAGGATCCGATACCGTTCGGTTCGCGCGGCGGCATGATGCATCCGTGCACCGGCTACAGCGTGGCCGATTCCTTCGCGTTGGTGGACACACTGGTCGACGCGCTGCGCACCGGCACCGACCCGGTCGAGGCGCTGTGGCCGTGGCAGGCGCGGCTGGTCTATTGGATGCGCATGCGCGGGGTCTACGGGCTGGGCCGGCTCACCACCGCACAGTCGATCTCGATGTTCGAGGCGTTCTTCACCGCTTCCCCACGCCAGCAGCGGGCACTGCTGTCCGCCCACGACGATTACGCGGCGCTGGGAGCGGTGCTGTTCATGACCGTCTCGCGGACCTGGCCGTTCCGGTGGCGGTTCGATCTGGTCGGCTGGGCCAATCGCGATCGCTGGGTGGGCTACGACTATCCGCGGGGGTCAGATCCAGTTCTCGATCCAGTGCTGCCAGAGGACGGGGGCGTAACCGGCTAGCGGCGGCACCCGGATATCGGTCCCGGCCAGCGCCTCGGCGGTGGCGCGGCAGTCGAACCAGCAGCCGAACTCGGTGGAGTCCAGCAGATCCTGCGGAACACCGAGCGCGCCGACGAGACGGCCGATCACCGGGATCCTGCGCAGCGCCTCCATGCTCTGCCTGGGCATGACCTCGAGCAGACGCGGCGCCCCCGCCTGTTCGGCGAACAGATTCAGCACATCGACCACACCCTGACGGCGCGGGTCCACCAGATGGAAGGTCGCACCGGGACCGGCGGGACGGTGGGCCAGGTGGTCGAGGGCCCGGGCGACGAAATCGACCGGCACCATGTTGGTCTCGCCGAGTTTGGGCACCAGGATCGGCAGCAGCCGGGGTAATTGGGCGGCCATGCGCAGTAGACGGAAGACCGAGTAGGGCCCAGCGATGCGGTCGACATCGCCGGTGCGGGAATGTCCGATCACGATCGACGGCCGATAGATTCGCCAGCCGACGGCGCAGCGTTCACGCACCACCCGCTCGGCCTCGAAGGCCGCCCGGTGCGCCGGAGTGGGCAGGCCCTGCCCGATGTCGAACATGTCCTCGGCAAACAGCCCTTCCGCCGCACCCGCCACCGCGACTGTCGAAACATGATGCAGCACAGCGGCATCCACGTGGGTGGCGAAATCGACCACCTGCCGGGTTCCGGCACCCTCGCAGGCGACGTCATAGCGACCCGCCAGATGGACCACGTGCTCGATCGAATCCCGGTGCCGCCGAACCCAATCCGGATCGATCCCCAGTCCGGTCCGGGCCAGATCACCGCGGACCGGATGTAACCGATCACCACCCGCCCAGCCGCGCGCGAACCGATCGAACCGGTGCGCGGCGTCGGCGCCCGGGCGGACCAGTACGTGCACATCACCGCCACGCGCGAGCAGTGCGGGGACGAGATAGCGGCCGATCGCCCCGGTGGCCCCGGTTACCAGGTACGCCATGGCGTCAGCCTACTGGCGCGTGGCCTCGGAACCGGTAAGCGACGCGAGCCGGAATCGCCCTCTCATCAGGGACGACAGGGCTGCCGCACGCCCGGAGTCCAGCGGCGGCGGGGCACCGATCGACTCTCGTTGCGGCCCGCGGCGCACGACTCCCCCACGAACACCGTGCTCAGTGCGCGAAGACAGCCTTGCGCTTCGCCAGCATCGCGGCCGCGCCCTCGGCGAAGTCCGGCGATCGCAGGAGCTCGGTCTGCCCCTCCTTCTCCGCGGCCAGCGCCTCGTCCAGCGAGGCCAGCGCGGCACGGTTGAGAGTGCGCTTGGTGAGTTCGAGAGCCCGGCGGGGACCGTGGGCGAGTGTGGCGGCGACGGCCTCGACCTTGGCGTCGAGTTCCTCGGCGGGCAGCACACCAGCCAGCAGACCGCGGCGATGCGCCTCGACGACCGGCAGCCGCTCGCCCAGCAGTGCCATCTCCGCCGCGAGCGCGCGCCCGGAGGCCGCCGCCACCAGCGCCGCCGCACCGCCGTCGGGCATCAGGCCGATATTGATGAATGCCTGCAGCAGATAGGCTTCCTCGCTCGCGTAGGTGAAGTCGGCGGAAAGAGCCAGCGCCACACCGATTCCCGCGGCCGCGCCGCGCACCCGGGCCAGGACCGGCACCGGCGCGTCGATGATCGCGCGGACCATACGGTTGGCGCCGTCCATCGTCATCTCCGGGGTGATGCCACGACTCTGCTCCGAGGCGGCCGACGACAGATCGGCGCCGGTGCAGAAGTCGGTTCCGGCGCCGGTGAGGACCACGACGCGAATCGCGGGGTCGTCGGCGACGCTCAGGACGGTGTCGCCCAGCGCGATCATGGCGTCGTAACTCAGGGCGTTCTTCCGGCCAGGATTGTCGATGGTCACCCGCAATACGCGATCGTCCCGCACGATGGTGAGGCCGGGGGTGTGGTCGTGAACGCTCATGGTTACTCCCAGGTGGGCCACCGGTGGTGGCGACGAGACGAGAATGATGGTTAACTTTGCGAATTGTGGTTAACTTATGTTGACTTGTCCGGCGCTGTCAACCAGACGGCGTCGTCGACGAGTGGATAGGCAGAAGGAGAGGTGTATGGTCGCGGATCGCAGCGAGGCCGGGCTCGCATCCGCGCGACCGGGTAACACCGCCACGCCCCGGCGCCGGCCGAAGAATCGCAAGGCACAGATCGTGCGGGTGGCCGCACGCGCCTTCAGCGAACGCGGCTATCACCCGGTCGGCGTGGACGAGATCGCCGCCGAGGTGGGCATCTCCGGCCCCGCGCTCTACCGCCACTTCGCCAACAAGTACGCGCTGCTGGTGGCTGCCGCCGAGGCCGGCGCCCAGCAGTTGCTCGATGCGGCTCGCGGCGCCGACGAGCCCGGCCTGGACCCGAAGGCCCGGCTCACCGCGCTCATCCGCGCACTTGCCGAGCACACCATCGACGTGCGTCGCGAAGGCGGGCTCTACCGGTGGGAACGCCGCTATCTCGAGCGCGCGGACCGCACCCGCATCCGGGTGATCTACGACGAACTCCAGGACATGATCGAATCCGCGGTGGCCGCCCTGCGCCCGGATGCCGCACCGGCCGATGTGGAACTGCTGTCGACCGGAATGCTCGGCGTGATCGGCAGTATCACCGCCCACCGCACCGCCCTGTCGAATGCGCGGCTCACCGACCTGATCCTCGACATGTGCTGGTCCATCCTGCACACCGAACTGCCGCCGCTGCCCGACGCCGAGGCCACCAGCACGACCGTGCGCGGGCTTCCGCTGAGTTCCAAACGCGAACAGCTGCTCACCGAGGCGATCCGGATCTTCGGCCGCCAGGGCTACCACGAGGCCAGTATCGAGGAGATCGGCGCGGCCGTCGGCATCAACGCGTCCAGCGTCTACCGCTACTTCGCGAGCAAATCCGATCTGCTGGCCGCGGCCTTCCACCGCACCGGGGAGCGGGTCGCGATCGCCAACTCCGAGGCGCTGGCCGAGGCCACCAGCCGCTCCGACGCCGCGCTGCGGATCGCCAACCGGTTCGCCCGGCTGACCTTCGCCATGCCGGAGATACTGCCGGTGTACTTCGCCGAATTCTCGAATCTGCCCGCGGCGGAACAGCAGAAGCTGCGCTCCGTGCAGCGGCAGAACGTGCTGGAATGGGCCCATCTGCTCGACGACGATTCGGCCGAGGCCCGCTGCCGGGTGCACGCGGCCATCGCCCAGGTGGTCGACGCCGGCCGCCGGATGCGCTTCGAGAACCGCCCCGAGAACGTCGCCCGCGTGTGCGCGCTGATGGAAGCGGTTCTGCTGGGCTGGGATTCACCGCGAGAGCCCGAACCGGCCGGGCAGTGACCGCCGGTCACGCGCGCGTGTGCCGCCACCGGAAGATCGCCCGGGTCAATCGGAGATGGCGCGGGTGACGGTCGAAGCTGGACAGGTCGACCGGCCCGCGGTAACGCTTCTCCACGGTGGCCAGGGTGCGGCTGAACTCGCGTAGTCCGGCCTCGCCGTGGGTGTGGCCCTGGCCGTATTCGCCGACTCCGCCGAACGGCACCGCCGGGTTGGCGGCGTAGGCCATGGTCGAATTCACCGTCACCACACCCGTTCTGATGCGTTCGGCGAATGCCGACACACCCCGTACGTCGCGGGTGAACACCGACACCGCCAGGCCCTGGTCGGCGGCGTTGATGCGGGCGATGGCGTCGTCGATGTCGGCGACCCGGTTGACGATCAGCACCGGGCCGACCGCCTCGGCCGTGATGGCCTGGCTGTCCTCGGGCACATCGGTCAGCACGATCGGTTCGATGTAGGGCTCGCGGATGGATTCCAGCCCGCCCACCACAGCCCGGCCACCACGGGCGATCGCATCCTTGATCTGGCGGCGGACCACATCGACCTGGGATTCCATGATCATCGGCCCGTAGGAGGCCTTGCGGTCCCCGCCGGGACGCAGTGAACGCGCCCGGGCCACAACCTTTTCCAGGAACGGTTCGTAGACCGACTCGGCGACGTAGGCCCGCTGGATACCGGCCGGGCTCTGCCCCGCGTTGGACATGGCACCGAAGACCGCGGCCTCGGCGGCGGTATCGAGTTTGGCATCGACGTGCACGATCATCGTGCCCTTGCCAGCCTTCTCCACCACTACCGGCGTGAAGGTGGGCGCGCACAACTCGATCACCTCGCGCGCACCGGCCTCCGAGCCCGCGTAGGCGACCTTGTCCACACGGGCCCGGCACAGTTCGGAGCTGGTACAGGTGGTTCCGGTGATCACCTGCAGCACAGGCTTGTTCGGGGCCAGCTCGGCCCAGCTGTCGGCCAGCCAGACCCCCACACCGGGGGTGAGCTCGCTGGGCTTGAACACCACGGCATTGCCCGCCGCCAGGGCGTAGGCGATCGACCCCATCGGTGTGGAGATCGGATTGATCGGCGAGCCCAGCACCCCGACCACACCGAGCGGCAGGTAACCGACCGAGGCCCGCTGGTTGCGGGTCAGCCAGGTGGAGGCGAGTCTGCCTCGCCCCAGGACCTTTTCGGCATTGCGCGCCGCCCAGTTCAGATGTTCCACCGCGAGCATGATCTCGATCGCGGCATCGACGTTGGGCTTACCGGTCTCGGTGCAGATCAGTTCGGCCAGCTCGCCCGCACTGCGGGTGATACGCCGCTTCCACTCCAGCAGCCAGCGCTTGCGACCGGCGAATCCTATTGCCGCCCACCATGTTTCGGCAGATCTGGCGACGCGCACGACTCCGGTGACGGCGGCGGCGTCCATGATCGGATATTCCCCGATGAACTCGCCGGTGCGTGGATCGTGCGATTTCAACATCTCGGCCATTGGCCACCCTCTCGCCGGCGGAGACCTCGGCAGTCGACGAAAACGCACCAGCACGGAGCGGGCGACGATGCCGCGGAGGGATGCGGTTGATTCGATACCGCTCCCTGATCGCCAGGTTATGGCGCTCTCGGCCGGTCCGACAACAACCGATAACGTCCTACAAACCGTGCAGTCTGCGTCCCGACCAGCGACAATGGTGATCAGGCCAACTCAGGCCAATGAAGTGTGACCAACGCCACATATCAGCCCGGCCGGTGACCTCCCGAAATCCGGCCGCTTTCCAGCAAAACGACAACGTCATATTTCAGATCGCGGTAGAACCTTCGGGTGGCGAGTGGCATCCGAGCTGCGGCACCACCGGCGCCGTAGCTGGACGAAGTAACATCGCGCCCGATGGAAGGTATCCATCAACCGGGGCAAAAATCAGCGTTCCGGACAATCCGGTCGCGGCCAAGCCGATAGTGGAGAGTTGATGCCGAGTTTGGACGACGCAGAATCGCACACACCGCGTGACGCTTCGGAATCCAGCGACACCGCGGCCGGCGCCGGCAGCCCGGCGCGCGACATGGGTACCGATCCGGCGGTGGTGGTCAGCGATGTCCACAAGTCCTTCGGTGAGGTCCAGGCGCTGCAGGGGATCAGTTTCAGCGCCGAGCGTGCCTCGGTACTCGGCATCCTCGGCCCGAACGGCGCCGGCAAGACCACCATGGTGAAGATCCTGTCCACCCTGCTGCGGCCCGATTCCGGGAGCGCCTCGGTGGCCGGGCACGACGTGCTCGCCGACGCCGCGGGCGTGCGGCGCTCGATCATGATGACCGGGCAGTACGCCGCCCTGGACGAGAATCTGTCCGGCCGGGAGAACCTGGAACTGTTCGGCCGCCTGATGGGCCTGCCCAAGCAGGACGCCCGCCGCCGCGCCGACACCCTGCTCGAGGAATTCGACCTGGTCAGTGCCGGAAAACGCGCGGTGCGGCACTATTCGGGAGGTATGCGCCGCCGGGTCGACATCGCCTGCGGACTGGTGGTGCGCCCGGAGGTGGTCTTCCTCGACGAGCCGACCACGGGCCTGGATCCACGCAGCCGTCAGGGCGTGTGGGACCTGGTCAACGCCCTCAAGGAGCAGGGCATCACGGTGCTGCTGACCACACAGTATCTGGAAGAGGCGGATGTACTCAGCGACAACATCATCGTGATCGACAAGGGCACGGTGATCGCCGAGGGCACCGCCGACGAACTCAAGGAGAAGACCGGCGGCAGCTACTGCGAGGTGGTGCCGCTGGATCCGACCCGGCTGCGAGATGCCGTGACCGCGCTCGGCGATCTGGTCCCCGAAGGGCTGCGGACCGAATTCGACGGTGGCCTCGCCGTCGACCGGATCTCCATTCCCGCACCCGAGGGTGCGAGCACCCTCGCCGAGGCCGTGCGCCGGCTCGATGGCGCGGGTCTGGAACTGGCCGATATCGCACTGCGGCGCCCATCCCTCGACGATGTGTTCCTGTCCATCACCGGCCATGCCGGCGGACAGCAGTGACCGCCCCCGCCGCCCAGCGACAGTTGTTCGCGCAGATGCCGGAGGCGCGGATATCGAGTTTCGAGCAGTGGCGAGCCCTCACCGGGCGGCTGGTGCGCACCATGGTCACCAAGGGTGAACTCGTCGTCGCGGTGATCACTCCGCTGGTGTTCACTCTCGGTTTCTATCTCCCACTGCGCTACGTGATGCAGGTCAGGGGCATCGACTACGCACAGTTCGTGATGCCCATCATCGTGCTGCAGACGATGTCGTTCACCATGATGTCCAATGCGCAGATCGCCGCCTTCGAGGCCGTGACCGGTCTGCACAGTCGCCTGCAAACCATGCCGATCGGCCCGATGGTGCCGTTGACCGCGCGGATCTGCGCGGGTCTGGTCCGGTCGGTGACATCACTGGTCGCGGCGCTGATCTTCGGTTACATGATCGGATTCCGGTTCTCCGCCGGAATCGGGCAGGCCGCACTGTTCTGCGTCTTCTCCCTGGCCGTGGGCACCGTGCTGGCCATCGGCGCGGACGGGCTCGGCAGCCTCACCCGGAGCCCGGAATCACTGAGCCAGGCCCTCACCCTGCCGACGCTGATCCTCGGCATGCTGTCGTGCGGATTCGTCCCGGAGTCCGGATTCCCGGCATGGATCCGGCCGTTCGCGCGTAATCAGCCGATATCGCAGTTCTCCTTCGCCATGCGGGACATGGCCGCGGGCGGGGTGACCTGGGATGTGCTGTGGGTGCCACTGGTGTGGTTGATCGGCCTGGCGGCGGCTTTCGTGCCGCTGGCGGTCTGGGCGAGCGCGAGGCGAGTGTGAGTACTGTCATCGAAACGACCGCAGCGCCCGAGACCACCGGCTGGAGTACCCCGCTTCCCACCGTCGCCCCCGTCTCGGAACGGGCGCTGTCGGTCTGGGCCCAGCACACCCTCATCCAGTGCAAGCGACTGCTGATGGGCTGGGCACGCGATCCCGCGACCACCGTGCAGACGCTGATCTACCCCGCGCTGACCCTGCTGATGTTCCGGATCGTCCTCGGTGACACCATCTCCACGGCCACCGGCATGCCCAGCATCTACGGCACGGTTCCGATGATCACCCTGGTCGCCGCGATGTCGGGTGCGGTGGTCAGCGCGCTGGGCTTCAAGGTCGAGAAGGCCACCGGACTGCTCGGCAGATTCTGGACCATGCCGATCCACCGCGCCGCCGGACTCAGCGGCCGGCTGCTCGCCGAAACGATCCGTGTTCTGATCACCACGCTGTTCGTGATCGTCGTCGGGGTGTGTATCGGATTCCGATTCTGGAACGGACCACTGGCGTCGCTGGCCATGATCTGCATTCCGGTGCTGTTCGGCGTGGGCTTCGCGGTGATGGTGACCGCCCTGGCCACGGTGTCCGAGGGTGTGGTGCTGGTCAACACCATCAGCATCATCAATACCCTGCTGCTGTTCTTCAATTCCGGATTCGTCCCGGTCGGTGCGTATCCGACGTGGTTGCAGAAGACCGTGGAGAACCAGCCCATGAGTACCGCCATCGACGCGATGCGCGGACTGTGCTGGGACGGACCGGTGGCCGAACCGCTGCTGAAGACGCTGGCCTGGGTGATCGGAATGATCGTGGTGTTCGGGTATCCGGCGATCCGCGGTTATCGGCGGGCCGCCGAAACCGGGGCGTGAGCCGGGCTCACGACACCGTGCGGGCGCACCCGCGCAACTCGCCGATATAGGCCGACATCGCATCGCGGTTGTGCGTGAGCAGGTCGATCCGGTCGCTCAATCGGTCGCACTGGCGCTGGAGCGAATCGATGATCTCGGGTGTGGCATCGGCGAAGTGGATGTCGCGCGGCTGGTCCAGGCACGGCAGGATCTGCTTGATGAGGCGGGTGGGCACGCCCGCCTCCAGCAGTCCGCGGATGTGGATCACCTGATCGACCAGGCGCTCGTCGTAGTCGCGGTAGCCGTTGCCGCAGCGCGCGACCCGGATCAATCCCTGCTCCTCGTAGTAGCGCAGCAGCCGCCGGGAGGTGTCGGTCCGTGCGGACAGCTCACCGATTCGCATATGGCCCACCTCACAACGACTTTCGATTGACCTTCACATCAATGTGAGGGTTCGACGATACTCGGCATGAGCACCGACATCACCCTGTACGACTACTCCCCCATCACCGAACGGCCGCCGATCCACTGGCCCGACGGCAAGCGCGTGGCCTTCTACGTCGGCCTGAACATCGAGCACTTCTACGCCGACCTGCCCGGCACCGCGACCTATGAGGGCACCACCGGCCTCACCCCCGACGCGCTCAACCACGGCTGGCGCGACTACGGTCCGCGCGTCGGAATCTGGCGCCAGATCCAGCTGCTCGACAAGTACGGCATCCGCGCCAGCGCACTGCTGAACTCCGATGTGGGACAGCGCTATCCGCAGATCATCACGGCCGGCAACGAACGCGGCTGGGACTGGCTCGCCCACGGCAGCAGCAACTCCCACCTGCACACCGATCTCTCGATGGACGAGGAGCGGCGGATACTCACCGATATCGTCACGACCATCGAGAAGACCACCGGCCATCGCCCCCGGGGCTGGATGGGCCCCGGACTCACCGAGACCTTCCACACCCCGCGACTTCTGTCCGAACTGGGCCTGAACTATGTTCTCGACTGGACCAACGACGATCAGCCCTACCGTCTGAATGTGCCGGGCATGCTGAGCGTTCCGTACTCGGTGGAACTCAACGACATCGGCATCTTCGTCAGCAAGGGACTCACCGGACCCGATTTCGTCCGCATGGTGCGCGATCAGGTCGATCAGCTCTACCTCGACGCCGCCGACAGCGGCCGGGTCATGGCGCTGGCTCTGCACCCGTTCGTCACCGGGCAGGCATTCCGGCATCGCTACCTGGACGAGGCACTCGACTACGTGGTGAATCATCCCGGGGTCTGGGTGACGACCAGCGACGAAATCGCGGATCACTATCAGCGAACGATCGCGTGAACTCGGGCCAAAGACTGTGAGCTGCAGGTGAACTCGCAGGTAGGGACCGTCGTCCAGATCTGGGAATAGCTTACGTTCGACGCGAACCGGTTGGAACTATTCGGGATGCGATATGAACAACGCTGTACGGACCGCACGAGTCGTCACCACCGCTGACGCCACCGAGGTCATGGGCCCACACGCCCAGCACCTGATTCCCTGTATCACCGAGGAGACCTGTGGCGCCCAGGCCATCTCGGCGGGAATGGTCGACATGCCACCCGGCAAGGTCGCGCTGGCGCATTACCACGACCACAGCGAAACCATCGTGATCTGCCTGCGGGGCCGGGCCGCGACCCTCGTCGGCCCGGATCTCACGCCCCATGTCCACGGCCCCGGCGAATTCCTCTACATTCCGCCGGGTGTCGTGCACGTCGCGGTCAATCTCAGCGAGACCGAGCCCCTGAGCGCACTGGACATTCGCACCGATCCGAAGTTCAGCGAAGATCTGATCCTGCTACCGGAATTCGATGCCGCGGCCGCCGAAATCGCGGAACGTCTACGCCGCGAAGCGGCGAACGCGTGAGCCTCGAACTCGCACTCACTCCACCGTCCAGCGGCCCCATCGACCTTTCGATACCGAGGCACCGGCGGGCCCGGCACCGCAGGCAAGCGTAGCTTCCTGCCCGGTTCGATGTTCTTCGCCGAACGCACCGCACAATACGATGCGACTCGGCTTCGCCGAGGACCACCGGGCGACATCAACAGCGGAATTCAACGATTGGCGGCGGTATGCGCGATCTCATGACGATCGTCGGCGTGTGGGAGGTCCACATCGGCGACGCACCGTTCCCCCATCACGTCATGACCTTCCACGCCGACGGCACCATGCTGCAGAGCAATCCGGACCTGGGCAATCGGACCGGCAGCGACAGCAGCGGAATGGGAAATTGGCACGCCGAAGGTGACACCGTCTCCGGGGCGTTCCTGGAATTCACCGTCGCACGCGAGGATCCGGCGAGCCCCGAGCTTCCGCACACCGTGCAGAAGGGCATCGTGCGGTTCACGATGACGGTGCGCGGTGACGAGTTCACCGGTACGGCCAGTGCCAGGTTCTACGATCTGGACGGCACCCTGCGGGAGGGACCGATGGACAGCGCCATGCTCGGGAGACGATTCCGGATCGGCTTGCCGGAGTAGACGAGGTCGCGGCGATCCCCACCTGCGCCAGTCCGTCCAGCCATTGGGCGCGACTACGTCACCGTCACCCTCGACGTCGCCCCGTCGACCGTTGACTGCCGCCAAGGCGCGTGAACAGGCTTCCAGCGCGAGCTGAGATCTCACCGGCACCCGCTGCGGACTCGGCCGAGGCCGAACGACTTACACATGGCTGCCGAACGCGGCCCACATCCATACGGGCTGTGGCTTCGGCTGCTGAAGCAGCGCCGGTCGCCTGCTGGTGGGGCGGTCGGGATCCGATGGAACCTTGCCGCATCTTCCGTGTTTCAATCGGAGAGCGAAAAGCTGCCACGGGGGTGAGCATGAACCTTCTGAATACGATCAGATTCGACACCTACAACGAGCTGGACGTCACCGTCCGTACTCGGCTTCGGAAAGATTCCACTACGGCCCCTGATTTCGACCCGAGCGCGAGGTTCGCTCTCCAACTTCTCGACCGGCTGCCTGACATATGCGCACGCCATGGCGAGCCGGCGGTCGAGTTCGTCGACAAGGGGTTCGCCTTCCGATCTCATGAGCCCGAGAGGTCTTCGACAGGCATCCGATGGATACAGCGGACTGTCGGATACGAGATCCGATTTCTGCTGCGTGTGATGTACCGCGCTGCGACGATGCGTAGAACCGATGTGAGCCCGCCCTCATCGATCCTCGAAGGAGAATGGCCGGTGTGTAGCAAATGTCTTCTGGCCAGAAGGATTTGGCAGTACATCGGCCATGCGATTGTCCTTGCTGGAATCGGATTGCTGATCGCTGTCCTCATCGGGACTCAGATCTCGACCTCCGACCACCTCCCCGTGCCGTTGGGATTGGCCCTGTTTCCCGGCTGGTTTCCCTGTGGTTTGGTGGTCGCGACGCTGCTATACCAGCACTCGGCGAATCTCGTGCTGTTCCGGCCGATCACCAACCACGACAAAGTGTGGATCCGGACGCACCCGGGCTTCGCGGATGCGTTCGAATCAGACGGAACCACAAGCGAAGCCAGATGACACCGACCAGTCCCACGTCTCGGCGAGGACCTCGCGCGGACATTCGGAATTCGAAGACGGTCGGCACGGCGGTCAACGGCCTGTGGTTCAATCGGAGGGTCTGGCGGTCGTCGCAGGGGGGCATCGTGAGCGTTTCATCGGCTGTGAAGCAGTGCTCGGCGCACCCCGACCCGATCGGCTCAGCGGACTGGCGACGATGGCGATCGAGGAGTGCTGATGGCGGCCGAATTCCAAGTCGTACCCGACGATGTCGACAAGTTCGGTGGTGCGCTGCGTGATCTCGCCGGCCAGGCGGGCGCGGCGGTGTCGCACACCACGAAGTGGTTCGAACTGCAGGACGGTAGCACCGGGATCTACGTGAAGGTCAAGGAAATCGTCGAGCAGCTCCAGAAGAACCTGGAAGCGAATTACACACATCTGCAGACCCTTTCGAACGACTCGGCGGCGGAGCTGGGCAAGGCCGCACAGCTCTACCGGACCACCGATCACGAGTCGGCACAGCGGCTGGACGAGACCTACCCGGGAGCGGCTCGATGACTCAGCCCGGAAAAGGCACGACCACCCGGCCCGACAGCACACTGGTCGAGCCGCAGGCCGATGACCCTGTGCCGTTTCTGGTCTCGTTCGTGGCCGGCGGAAACTACGCCTCACCCGCCTACCACATTTCGTGGATAGTCAAGGAGGCCACCGGGTTCGATGTCTTCGCGTGGGCGTCGGAAAAGGTCACCGGCGACTGGGAAAGCGTGAAGAAGTCGGCCGGGGCCGCAGGCAACCTGAGCCGGTTCAATACCGCCTTTGCTCAGGAGATCAGCACCCAGTGGCAGCAGAGCACCGGCGCCACATGGCATGGCAATGCCGCCGCAGCGGCGGAGCAGAACTTCAAACAGCTGTCATCCAACCTCGAATTTCAGGTACGCCCGCTGGAGGAGGTGGAGCGTCAGCTCACGAATATCAGCACTGGAATGCGGGAGCTGGGCCGGTTGGTCGGAGACATCCTGCAGGATATTTCCGATTGGGCAATTCTCGCCGGAATCTCGATGGCTGCGGAAGCGGTGCTGGCATCAACCGGAGTCGGTGCAGTTGCGGCCGCGGCCCAGGCAGCTCAAACAGCCCTCTACTTTGTGAAGATCATCCAGAGAGCGGCTGACCTGGTAAAACTGGTGAACAAAGTCTACAAGACGGTCTACGCCGGAATCGGCTTGCTGAACTCGCTTTCGAGCCAGACATCGCCCGATAACCTTCCACCCCTTCCTGGCGCAGCCTACGATTTCCCGGGAGCTTGACGATGTCTGAACCGGACGATTTCATCTTCGACGTCGCCAAGGGCGACCAGGGCGTCTCTCGTCAGCTGCGGGCAACGTTGCTCACGATAAAGTCCGCCACTACCGACCCCGACCTCCGACGGCACATCGACGATGCCCTCGCCGGGAAGACCTCCATGCGTAGCTTCGGCGCCTCGGAGACCTTCGCTCGAATCGTCGATGGGATTCCGCCGGAACAGGTGGACCGGACAGTTCACATGCCGGAGGGCGAACGTCGGCGACTTGCGGAGCAAGGTGAACGCGAACTGGAGCGACTGCGCCAAACGCCCGACGCTGCTGTTACAGAGGACGGCACCGATCGGGTGAGCACCCCGCACGCGCCACCACGCGTGACGAGGCACAATATCGTGCCGGGAACCCGGAAGCCGGACCGCGAACAGATCTTCGAACCCGACGAGCCCGACGAGGATGATCTCTACTTTCAGGACCGCCGCAACAATGGTTGGCTGCAGTGAGTTTCGGCGGGCGCAACCTGCGGGACGCTGTTGTTCGGACACGGATCACCGAAGACCACACTCACGAGGACACGCTCGATCCGCGCAACCCCTTCATCATCGAACTCGAGCTTGCCGACGACCTGCCCGATGTGTGCGCACGCCACGGTCGGCTCGCAGTGGACAAGGTCGAGAAGGCCCTCCTTTTTCGTTCCCGTTACCCCTGGGATTCGCCGACCGAACCTCCCTGGGTGCAGCGAACGGCCTTCCAAGAAGTAAGTTTCATGCTCCGCCTGATGATTCGGGTGGTAACGATGCAAACACCGGACCCGAGGCCACCGTCGACGCTTCTCCGAGGTACCTGGCCGGTGTGTGCCAGATGCCGCCTGAAGAAGAAAATTTGGCAACGCATCTCGCTCGCGCTCTTCCTCGCAGGACCTGCTGTGCTCGTCACACTTCTGATCGTCTGTCTACTGACGAAGTCGATGGATATCCGAATCCCGGTGACACTCGCCTTCTTTCCCGGGTGGCTTCCATTCGGCTTTTGGGCAGCGGTGGTGATCTACCAGCATGCGCAGACTTTCGCATTGTTTCGACCCATCACCGAATACACCAGAGTGGAGATCAGAGCGCACCCGAGATTCGCGGATGCAGTCGAATCACGCGGGACCACAACTGAAATTCGCGAGTGGTGATCCATCGCCGAATGATCCGGCGCTCACGCCCGAACCGACCGTGGCCCGAGTTCCCGGACTCGGCGGGCCAGGACTCGGGCGTGGTTGACGAAGCTGTCGTTGGTCATCGGCTGGATGGTGTAGCCGGCGGGGTCTTCGTTGATGTAGTAGCGACCGTCGCGGGAGAAGTCCATCCAGATGAAGCCTTGGACGCCGTCGGTGCGGTTGTCGAGGAATCTACCTGGGTAACAGAGGACTTCGCCCCATCCACTGCGGGGGCGAGCGAGGAATTGGTCGATGCGTTCGCGGAGTGTGGGCGGGCGGTTCCAGCCGGGCGAATCGGGTTCGAGGTCGAGTTCGGATTTGAGGCCGTTGAGTTCGTGGCGGCCGGGCGGATGTTCAGGGAGCATGCGGGCCAGTAGTCCCAGGGCTTGGACGTGGGTGCACAGGCTCACCGAAACATCGCCGCTCGCACCGGGTTCCGGATCGGGGTCCTGGATCACCACTGCGGCAACGGACGGGCCGAAGCCCGCGTAGCCACGTAGTTGGGTGTCGGGGTGGTCGGGGTCGGTGCCGAGTCGGCCGTGTACGTGCAACCGGACTTGTGGGTCGGTCAGAGCTTGAAAGGCACGGGCGAGATCGTCGTCCACCCGGGGGCGCAACGTGTCGATCGCTTCCCGGCGCTGACGACCGAGATCGGCATCATCACTGGCGCGCAACGCATTCCACGTCGGATACGGCAGCCGGTCGCGTTCCATCGCGAAGAATGCCGCCTCGTACTGTGCACTTGTCAACTGCCAGTGGATCAACGATATTCTCCCGGCGCGCGGCCTCGATCGGGCGGATTCGGCGGCCGTGGTGCGGGTGGCCGCCTGTCGGGTTGCTGTTCCTGCGAAGGGTTCTCGCCGATGGCACCGTAGGCGGGCAGCACCTTCCGCCCGTCGTCGATCCACTCCTCGAGATGGTCACCGCGCAGATAGTCCGCGGACTGACGCTCCTTGTCCTCTTCCGACTTGCCACCCTTACCACCCGCGCCCGGCGACATGCCGGGCATACCGGGCGTGCCGGTCTGCCCCGGAGGCCGCATCCCCGCAGGCACTCCCTGCGCGGCGGCGGCCATCCCACCGGGCACCGCGGAGCCGAGCCCCGGCTTGGCACTACCCGGACCCGACAGACCGCCGCCCGCCCCGGAACCGTGCGAACCGCCCCCCAATCCCGATCCGGAATGTCCGCCGCCGAGGCTGTTCGGATCGAAACCGGCAGCGCTGGTGGACGCGGCATTCGGCAGTCCCGATCCCGGCGTGCTGGAAGGGTTCTGGCCGGCACCGGAAGTGTTCGAGGTCGGTTGTGTTTCCGGAGACTGGTTTCCGTCGTTCCCGCTGTTGGGATCGGCGTTCGGGTTCGCGTCGCCGGGCGTCTGAGGCTGGTCGCCACCACCGAGATTCGGGGTCGAGGGGCCGGGAGTCGGGCCTGGAGTCACTGGGGCGATCGGGCCGTTGGAATTCGCGACCGGTTGGACGGTGGGAAGCACCGGTACGCCCTGATCGCCGCCCCGGATGCCGGGCGCATACACATTCCGCAATACCTGCCTAGCCGCATCTGTTGCGTCGTCCCGCTGGGCCTGCGTGCTTTGCACCGCGCCAATTTGCGGGAGCACTGGGCGCGGCGTTGCCGGGCCAGAGGTCAGGTGCGGACCGGCACCTCCCATCGGGTCGACAGGAGGCGGGCCTTCGGGAACCATCTGCTGCAGAAGCGGGGTCAACATCCGGAAAGTTTCGTCGCTACCCCGCTGCGCGAAGGCGACCTTCATCGCCACCATGGATGACGACCTACCGATATCGCGCACGGTATCGAATAGACGATTCAATGAATCGGTAGCTTTTTTGCCGGCATCACCCTGCCAGCCATCTGTAATCGCCTGCTGCACAACCGCGTGGCGTGCCGTTTCGGAACCGTCTGCCATGCCGGAACCAATCTGGCTCCAAGCGTCCGAAACCGCTTGAACCACACCGGGTTGGATTTGACTGACCAGATCGCGAATCTGCTCCAGACTCAAATGAGCAAAATCATCTTCACCGCCGATGATCTGTGGTTCGATATCCACACCGAGCTGGTCGGCCAGAACATTGATTTGCTGCTGCAAGGCAAGCTGATCGCCATCCCACGCCTGTGTATTCGCACCCGACACGATGCCTGCGTAGACGGAATTCTTCATCGCATCGAGCTTGCGCAGAAAGTCGCCACTACCTTGATCCAGAAAGCTCGACGGATCCGGCGGAGGCGTCACGGCTGCACTCCTTGGAGAACATCAGCGTAGTCGTGATCCGTTTGAGCATAGGCGATTGCAGCCTTGCGAATCACATCCTGAGCAGTTTTGAGCTCTTCGGTAACTTCGTCGATACGTTGACGGATAGAATTCTCTCCGGAACCCTTTTCCGTAAACTTACGCGCAAGGTTTACCCCCATTTGAAACCCACCGAATCCGTCGACTCTCTCAACCTGTTTAACCCAGTTAGACATATCATCGAGGTGGTTAATCAGGACCTGAAGGCCCTTTACCGCTTCATCCAATTTGTCGCGGTGAACCCTCAATGTCAGTGTCCCCTGCGCCACCTCATCCGACAGCTGATGCAAGGTGCTTAGTTCTGACACCCCGTCCCCTTCCAGCTAGAGCTACTTAACAGGAAAGTCCTTGAGGAGCACCTGCGCTATCCGAGTAGCCTCAGCACATGAATCACCGGGCTCATCCGCACTGGGCTTCGCCCCAACCTCCAATTGAACGGGCCCACTCGATGCATCGAACACGATTATGCAGTCTCCCGGCGTCGTCTGCGAGTCCAACATCACCGCACTCCGCCCGCTCACACTGACATCTCTAGGATTGCTTACATTGTTTGCGTTATGGATGACTTCGTCAAACGTATGAGAGTTTGTCGAATACACATTGATCCCATACCAACTCTCGCTCATCCAGCCACATATGTCCCAGCCCGGGAACTTTGTACCGTACTTTCCTGTATCCGCCTGTCGTCGAGCTGGATTCAGTCCGGCAGCTGCAATATCGGCATCGGGAATAGAACAAGGATTCCAAGCGGTATTCGACGGCTTCGTCGTGGAAACCGGCGCACTCGCCACTGCCGTCGCAGATTCCTCGGCTTTGGCAGTCCCGGAGTCATCCGAACAACCGGTCGCCGCCGCCAGCATCCCGGAGGCGAGAACAACTCCAGCGACAGACATCACTCGCCGCACGCCGGTACGCCGCTCGAACTTCAGCCGCATGAATTGGCCCCTCCTGCTCACCGCGCCGCTGGGACGCATCGGACTCCCCCGCACCAGGGACCTTATCGCAGACCTATACACCACAGCCACCCGATCTGCGACGGCCGACCCCGGTTGCAGGCAAGATCCGCAGTTGAGCAGCTGAGTCCCAGGCACGGTCAAGACTTACCTGACCGGCGCCTGCGCGAGGAGGGTCTGCAATGATTCACGCGGGACCAATCAGATGCACCGGCGCCAGCGCGCTCACGGACAAGGTATGTCGACCGACAGGCGGTGGCCCAACGAAAACGGCCACCCCCGCAGTCGATCGCTACCGCTGATCGAACTCGCCGTCCTTCGCTCCACCGACGAATGCCTCCCACTCGCCGGGAGTGAACACCAGCACGGGCCGAGTCCGGTCCTTACTGTCCCGAACCCCGACGAGGCCACCATCCAGGAAGGCGACCTCGACGCATTCTCGCCCAGCGGCGGTGCGACTGCTGGTGAACCACTGCGCATCTGACAGATTCACGTCGTATTTGCTGGTCACGTTGCAAACTCCCTTGCCACCCGTCGAACCAGATCCCGACTCGCCTGATCATCCAAGGCGGCTCGCTGGATGCTCTGATACGAGTGAGTGTACTGACGAACATCGGTCGGCTTCTCCAAATACATTTCCCCCGTGGCATGTTCGAGGTAGACGACTGGCGGCTCACACGAGTTGCTCTTTGCAGCCTCACTGAAGTTCAGGATGACGAATTGGCTGAACGGCTGCCCGAGCGGGAGACCAGCTGAGAATGGCAGCACTCGCAACGAGATGTTCGGCATTGTGCTCATGTCTGCCAGACGTTTCAGCTGTGCCGCCATCACCCGTCGTCCACCGACCTCCCGGCGAATTGCCGCCTCTCCCAGCACCACCCCAAGCTCTGCAGGACAGCGACGGCGCGTGATCAGCGACTGTCTGCGAACGCGCATCTGCACGCGTCGCTCGATCTGCTCCGGCGCGGCTTCAGGGAATCCGGCTCGCGTAACTGCCCTCGCGTAGTCCGGCGTTTGCAGCAACCCGACGACTGCGTCCGGGGAGTAGGTGTACATCCGCTCCACCGACGCCTCGAGGCCCATGTACACGTTGAAGGACCGAGGGATCACATCGTCGTACTCGTGCCACCAGCTCTGCACATTCGCTTGTCGTGCAAGCCCTTCCAGCGCAGCCGTCAGGTTGTCGTCGGCACCGAACACCTCGCAGAGGGCCCGGATGTCCCGCGTGCGCAGCTTCGCCGGGAACAGCCCTCGTTCGAAGCGCTGAATCGTGCTCGTGCTGAGCTCGGCCTTCTTCGCCACCTCCACGATGGTCATTCCGGTTTGGGATCGCAGGTCGCGGAGGTACCTGCCGAGTTGGCGCCTGGGTACGGTGCTGCCGGGTTCTGACATCTCCACTATCTCCTTTTCGGGTTTCAGGAGCCTCGGATCAGACCGGTTTCGTGCCGGTTTCGGGTCTTTTTCCAGGCAGAAAGGTGCCGTCTCCCTGGGATATTCACTTCACCTGGGGGGACGGCCCGGTCGTGATCTCCTGTGCGCGCTCCACCCCGCGACCTCCCCAGGTCCGGTCGTGCGAAGCACGACACGGGCGAACGCATCTCGCGAAGCCATCCGACACGAACTCGGAGACGTCATGAAGACAACAGTGGATCCGGCGAACGAACCATGCGGCGGCATCCTGCGGTACCGGGAAACCTGCGAACTCGGATGCCTACCGAATGATCACCATATTAGCACTGGCACAACAGGTTTCGGTGCGATCACCGTGCTGGATGGGCCGAGACGGGAAATTCGGTGCATTGTCTGCCACAGAACTTCTCTCGGTGCCGGACGGCGCCGCCGATGACCCACCCCGGACCCGATGCGGGCGAACCGACATCACCGATTCCCGACGAACCCGACATCACCGTGTCGATCCACTTCACTCCGACCAGCCCGCATCCGCTGAGGTTCGTGGCCTGCCGATCAGCAGCCCATCGCTTCGCCGACCACTGGCGGCGATACGGGCGGTGCGGCGCTGTCGAATTCGGGCCACCGGAGCCGACCTGCGCCAGGTTGCCCTGTGAGCGGCTGTGGATAGTTCCTTGACGAACCTGACACGATCGTTCCGAGTTGTGCTCTGTAATCACCTGTGCTGCAGATTATTCGATTGTCTCGGCCGAGATCGCGAAGGCGCCTCACATGTCGGAGGCGGTCGCTACGGTACTCATATGACCGACTGCGTGGGGGCATGCAATCTGTACAACGACGAGTTGCCGCCGAGCGGCACCGGGACCTGGCGGGGTGAACTGCTCGGCACTCGGTCGTCCGACACCCCGCCGACACTCACCTGGTCACTCCGCTTCTCGTGGCCGCACGACGGATCGTTGGACGTGCACGTCGAGGGAATTCCGGCGAACGTGCCTTCCTGGCGCGAAATGGCGGGTGTGGCAGCCGAATGCACCGAGGTGGGCGAGCCGATCAGCGCCTGGGTGTACGACGGTTGTCACTTCGAGTTCGAGTACGCGCGCATCCGCATCCTTCGCCAGATCGGCACCTGGGCAAGGTTTTCCGTCGTCCTGGCCGAATGCGACTGGGGCTTCGCGGTCACGCTGCCGAGCGGAGAGACGTTCGAGACCGACCAGATCCACACCACCGTGGATGCCGATTTCGAGGGCATTTCCGTGCCGTCGGCCGAGTCCGGAGAGCTGGCGGAGATCACCGACACCGCCGGTTTCGTGCGCGATGCCGGCGCCGGCTTCTATCGGATCGTCGACCCGGGCACCGATCAGTTCCCGATCGTTGTCGACTAGATCGACAGGACGTTCGGAGGGTCGGCCTCGGCGGTAGCGGTCGGCTCGGCGGCGCCGGGCCGACGACCAGCGGACACGAACGACTATCCGTAAGCGACGATCCGAGCGCCGCCGCCCCCACTCGACATGACGAGCACGGCCCCCGGGACAACCAACATCCCTTGGACGCGCCCGTTTCGGCCGAAGTCGATCGCATGCCGCGTGGTGGCGTGCCCGTCCGCGCGAGACCACGACTCGATCTGCGGCACGTCCGTCGCGCTCTCCGGCATCACGATCTGCACCATCTCCTCGGCGAGGAACTGCTCGCCCGGATAGGGCAATCGCCGCGGAGCGAAGGCACTGTACGCGGGCGCGACCTCGTATCGGGGCGCTCCGGTGTGCACGTCCCGGACGACGTATTCGTCGCTGCCGGGAGTCCGGTAGTCCACCGTCAGTACCTGCGTGCCCGCGGTATCCACCGCCACCGGGGTCGGCGCATGTGGGTCGATGACGAACGGCACCGTCGTCAAGTCCGGCGGGGCATTCACCAGCCGCCATGCCGTGTTGCCTGCCAGCCGCCAGCGCACGACGACGCTGTTCGATATCCGCTCCAGCTGGGAATCGAAACCGACCCGGGCACCCTGCGACACCGGCAACTCCTCGCGCGCGATGATCGCGCCGGTGCCGGAATCGAGAACCGCGACCATGGCTACCGGCTCGCCACCGCGTTCGCAACCCGCCATCCGATAGATGGCATCGTCGGTGATCGCCAAGGAGGCACTCGCGTCCGCGCAATCGATGCCGGCGGTGTCGACCGTCCACGACCGCTTTCCGGTGCGCGCGTCGTAGCGCACGATGTGGTCCTTGTTCGAAAGCACCAGTGGCCCTGGGGTGGGCCGGAACGATCCCCGCTCCCCCAAGTCCCAGAACGTCCCGCGGCTGTCGTCGCGGGTGAATTCCGATTCGTTCCACAAGGTTTCGCCGGTCACCGCATCGAATGCGGTCCAGCCCAATCTGTTCCAGCGCGCCAGCACGACACTGCCGCCGTCGAGCGAGTGGAGTGACCCCGACTCGTAGCGCAGATATGTATGACTGCCCGGATCGACGTTGTCGGTGCGCAGATGATGCCACCGTTCGGCGCCGGTGCCGCCGTCGTACGCCGTGATCCCGCGAGGTGACGCGGCGACGAACCCCGCGCCCGCGACCACGACATCCGGCTGTTCTCCGACGAGCGGCACGGTCAGCTCATAACGCTGCGCTCCGAGACGTTGCGGCATCGCAGGCGCCGCCGACGCAGGTGCCGTGGTGCGGTCGACATGGTGCCGGTCGTCGCCGGCACCGTTGGCGGGCACCGCGACAGCTGCCGCCACGATCACGCCCGCGACGAGGGCGACGACCGGCAGCAGCCGTGACGATGTCTCGTTTCGAGGTCGTCGCCACAGCAGACCCGAGGTCAAGGCCGTGCCGCCGACAACCAGGGCGGCCGCCGCGAGGGCTGTCGGCAATTGTTCGAAGAGCGGAAATTGAACTCGAACCTGTCGCCAGACTCCGGGAAGGTGGCCGGCGATCGCCATCCAGGGCAGGATCAGCAGCCCGCCCGCCCAGACCACTCGGGCGAGCCGGCGCATCAGCTGATGACGCGGGCCCGCACTCGTTCCCATGGCCGTGACCACAACGACCGAGACCGACATCAGGATTCCGATGATCGCGGCGGTCGTCGCATAACGGGCCGGGACGGATGACACATCGAGTCCGGTGAACGAACCGAACAGGTCCTGACCGATCACCGTATCCAGCGGCCAGGTCGATGCCCAGAACCGGCTGTAGACCGCCAGGGCCACACCACCGATGATCAGTCCACAGCCCAGCGCACCGCACAGCGCGGACACCGGCACACTGCGAGACGCCCGCGATGTCGGGCGATCGCCATCACCGCCCGGCACGCGCACACCACTCCCACTCACGAATTGCCCGCATCCGAACGCCCGCGGACTCCATCAGACCAACCACGATTTGGGCCGGTAGTGCGGATCGTCATCATCGTCGTCGTAGAGGTCGTAGGGGACCTGGCCCGGGGCAGCCTGCGGGGACCTCGCCGGCGGCTGCCAGTCGTTCGATCGCGACTCTTCTTGCGTACCTTGGTGATACCGGTCCGCCGGTTGACCGGCGTGCGGTGCGGGGGCAGGGCCGGCGCCGGCGGTCATCGGACGACTCATCGCATCCTCGGTGGCCGCGACCGTCGCCGCGATACGCGGATCGGCCGCGAAGGCCGCCGCGGCCTCCCGGACCTCGGCGCGCGCCTTCATCAGGGCCTGCGCGGCCAGCCTGGTGAGCTCGGCGGCGACGGCGGGGCCGCCGTAACGCAGCGCGCGGTCATCGATCCGGACAGTGATCTGCCCATCGGCACACGCTTCGATCACCAAGAACCCGTCGGCCGATTGTGCCGCCGACCGCGCGGTTGTCAGGGCCTGAGCCAGCCGTTTCGTGTTGTCTTGCATCGGGTCCAGATGAGCCGACGTCATAGCAACACTCCTCCCCGTAGAATCCGACCGCTACTCGACGTTACCGAGCTTTTGAAGTATCCGGCATAGCAGACATAAGATACAAAGCGTGGCCGGCCCGCTGAGCGAGACATTGAAGATCAACGGTAGCGATGCTGCCGCGCTCGCGCGCAACGTCAAGTCACATGCGGGGGAGATCAAGGCTCTGAAGTCCGGTGATGTCGTGACCACGGTCACGAACGGCTTTCCCGGATTCGCGATCCACGACGCGGCCGCAACCGCGACCACGGCGACCGAGCAGGCGCTGACGAACCTGGGAACGGTGCTCGACACCATCGGCGACAACACCGTCGCGGTGTCGGCGGCCTTCCTCCACATCGACGAGGATCGGGCGCGCGAGTTCGACCAGGTGGACGGCACCAACAGCCGATAAAGGGGGACGCGGCCATGGCCGCCACGAAAACTCAAGCGCTGCAATGCGATCCCAACGCATTGGATGCGCTGATCAAGGTGTGGCAGACCGCCCACGACACCGTCGAGACCAACCTGGACAAGACCTCGAACGAGTACCGGCAGTCGTCGGACTGGTGGACCGGCAAGACCGGCGATCGCGCTCGCGACACCGCGACCCAGACCGTCGACGCCGGCAGGACCTTCACCGGTGACCTCTCGACGGCGATCACCACGCTGGGACAGGATCGCGATGCGATCTGGGGCGCGAAGAATCGGGCCACCCAGTCGATTTCCGCGGCCGTCCAAGCCAAATACGAGGTCGCCGAGGACGGCACGGTCGAGCCGAGTCCGGATGCCCAATTGGCTGCCACAACCTCTCTCGACAACCCCACCGACCGAGCGAATGCCATTGCGGCCCTGAAGAAATACGGCAAGGATACGTTCGAGACACCGATCAAGACCGCACTGACCGATCTGGGGACCGCCGTCGAGGCCGCGACCGGACACATCAATACGGCGCTCGAGCACAGCGGAAGTGTGGCCACCATCGCCGCCGATGCCCCGGCGAAACTGGATCCCTCTCGCATGCTCACCGGCGATCAGGGCAAGATCGACGGTGAGACGATCGCGGACGGGAAGCTGTCCGATGACGAGCGGCAACGGATTCTCGAACACCTGCGCCTGACCGGGCTCACCGAGGAACAGTTGACCGCCCTGCGCGAGGGCCGCGATGCCACGATCCCGCAGTCCACGATGGACTATCTGACGAACCTCTACGACAAATCCGGTCGGGACGGTCTGATCGAGCTGTCCCAATCGCTGAAGGCCGACGGCTCACCGCAGGCGACCGAGCTACGGCAGGGTCTCGCCAACGGCATGTTGACGCTGTCGAACGAGCAGGTGGTGAGCCGCGACGCCCAGGGCAAGGTCACCGACCGCGGTGGATTCAACAAGCTCAACTCCGAGGTACGCGAGATCATCGGGACGCGACCGAATATCGATGGCGCACCCGACTCCAACACCAGAGATCTGCCCGATGACTACCGTTCGGGATTCTTCGGCCCGAACATGGACAACACGAGCGCGATCAGGGAATACACCAAGGACGTGGACGGTTTCGCCGACTTCCTCAGCGGTGCCGACAAGGACTATCAACCCGGTGATCGGCTCGGCGTGGAACTCGGCCGGCAAGCGGCACATCAGGCCTGGATTCTCGATCACGGCGGGTACGGCGATTTCGAGGGCACCAAACTGCCCGATCACGAGGCGCTGGGCCATACCGAGGACAGCGCCCAGAAATTCCTGGGACTCGCCGCCCGCAACCATGAAGCCGACTACGCCCTGCTCACCGGTAACGGCAGCGAGGAGCTTTTCGGCAAGGACACCCCGGGACAATCCTGGCATCCCTACGATCGTGATTCCGCGATCCAATCGCTGATGACCCACGAATGGAAGGACGACGGCGCGGCATTCGGCACGATGGTGGAATGGACGGCCGCGGACGCCACCAGTGCCGACTCGACCAGATCCGAGCACGCCGGTGAGGCCGCCGGCGCACTCGCGAAGCTGATGTCGACGACCCATGCCGGTAATGGCAGCAACGTCTACGACTCGTTGATGAATGTGCCGGGTCACGACAATCAGTCCTTCGGCCAAGTGAATCCGCTTGCTGCCCAAGGGGTCGCGGCCGCGCTCAGCCCGTTCGCGAGCGATATCGTCGGCACACCATCGAATATCACCGGGACACACGGTTTTCCGAGTGAAAGTCTCGGCCCGGTGGAGGCAACGCGGCTGTTCAGCGTTCTCGACGGCGATCCCGCGGCCAGCGCCCGGATCAATGGCGCCGCACTGTTCCAAGCCGACCAGCTGGATCGGAAGTTCGCTGACAGCGGTTCGCTCTCGAGCCCCGAGCAGGTGGATCTCGGACACTACTCGGGCCGCCTGCGCGGTGTCGTCGACGCGGGGATGAACGCCCAAGTCGCGGATCTGAATCTGAACGAGACCGACCGGGCCAAGGCGCTGACCGACCAGAAGAGCGCGGCCTACGGCGTGGCCCAGAACCTGATCGGCGTCGCGGGTATCGCCGGTACTCCCGGCGGCGTCGGCGGCCCGATCGTGCAGGCGGTCAGCGAGTATTACAAGAACCCGCTCACCAGCGTCGATCCCGACTATGGCGGGCGCACACCGGGGACGAACATCGGCACCGACTACAACCTCGAGCAATCGGGCACGTTGGGTAATCGCCGATACAACATGCTGGCCCAGCTCATAGATTCCGGACGCGTCAACCCGTACGCATTGCCGAACGACGTCCAGCAGGTCATGTTCACCTCGACGGACGGCGGTGCGCCCACGCTCGAGCCGTATATCGTCGCGGCCGCCGATCCCAATTCGGCCGGAATCCTCGATCGGAACCTTCCCGGGTTGCTCGACAGCTACGGCGTGAGCCATGACGGCCAGCAGAACTACCTCGCGAACGGGGACCAGGCGGCAGGGATCTACAGCCGGATCGTTTCCAACGGAACGCAAGACGGTCAGCAGGAATTCAAGCGATTGACGACCGACGAACTGGAACGCCAGGGATACAACACCTGGACGACCACGCGGTAGCGCCGACGCGATTCCCCGCCGGGGCGAAACCGGTTACGGCCGAACCGCACTCACGCCCGGCTATGTGCATGCTCCGTCGGTGACGGCGGTCGACACCGGGACAACGACCGCATCCATGATGGGCCGACCCCCGCTGTAACTCGGCTTTCCGGCCAGTGCCGGGTCGCCGGTTGTCCGTACGGTCAGGCAATACCGAACTCCGCCCGCGGCTTCGACGGTGAACAAGTGTGCGCCGTTCCCCTGGCTCGATGAATCCAATGCCAGATGCGCGGCGCGATAGTCCTGGTGGTTCACCTCGGTCATGTGGTGGTAGATCCGTTCGTCCAAGAACTTGTGCAGGTCGAACCTCGCCATATTCGGCTGACCGTTCCGGTCGAGCGAGACGAGAACCTCCGCGGACGTTCCCAACTTCTGCGCCACCAGATCCACGGCCGGGCGCGTGACCGGCTTGCCCGAAATACTGCCGCTGGTGCTCACATTCAGCCATACGCCCAGCCCCACCAGCACAACCCCGGCGACCGCGGTCCCCGCCTGCCACGCGGCGAAGCCCGCCGAGCTGGGTTCGTTCGCATCCGGATCCCGGTACCGCCAGGCCGAGGTGGTGCGCCACCACTTTCGCGGGCTGACCACTGCCGCGAAGAGGACCATCAATGCCCCGATAACGATGAACAGCCACGGCATACGCAGAGTCTATCGACGGGTGGTCTCGCGATCAGATCCCGGCGAGATCGACCTTGACGACCCGGCCGGTCGTCTCCGATCCAGGAGAGACGACCTCCACAACCAACACGACGTGTTCGGGACGAGTCGGTGCGATGTCGATCGTGTTCGGCTCCGATCAGCCCCCCGTCACGGTGAGGTAGATCAGCAGCAGGTTGAGCACGGTGATGATCGCGGCGACGGCCCATGCCGCCGCGGTCGTCAATCGGTGATTCGTGTCCTGGCCCATCAGGGTTCGGTCGCCGGTGACGCGGACGAGCGGAATGAGCGCGAACGGGATTCCGAAGGACAGCACCACCTGGGAGACGATCAGGGCCTGGGTGGGGTCGATGCCGGCGGCGAGGATGAGCAGGGCGGGGATGAGGGTGACCACCCGGCGGATCAGCAGGGGGACGGTGCGGCCGAGCAGGCCCTCCATGATCATGGCGCCGGCGTAGGCGCCGACCGAGGTGGAGGCCAGGCCGGAGGCGAGCAGGCCGACGGCGAGCAGCAGTGCCGCCCAGGGGCCGAGGGTGTCGCGCACGGCGGCGTGGGCGGATTCGAGCGAGTCGATGTCGTCGCGGCCGGCGAGGGTGGCGGCAGCCATCAGGAGCATGGACAGATTCACCACACCGGCGATCACCATGGCCGCGCCGACATCGACCCGGGTGGCGTGCAGCAGCCGGGTGCGCCGGGGACCCGGTTCGGTGCGGCCGTGGCGGTCGCGGGTCAGGCCGGAGTGCAGATAGATGGCGTGCGGCATGACGGTCGCGCCGATCATGGCGGCCGCGAGCAGGACGCTCTGGGCACCGTCGAACCTCGGCACCAGACCTCCCACCACACCGGACGGTGACGGCGGGGAGATCACCACACCGGCGAGGAAGCCGATGGCGATCACCGCGAGCAAGCCGATGATCACGCGCTCGAAGGGTTGCTGACCGCGCCGGTTCTGCACCGCCAGCAGGCCCATCGAGACCACACCGGTGATCACACCGCCCAGCAGCAGCGGCAGGCCGAACAGCAGGTGCAGGGCGATGGCGCCACCGACCACCTCGGCGAGATCGGTTGCCATGGCGGTCAATTCGGCCTGCGCCCAGTAGGCCAGCCGGACCGGGCGCCCGGACCGCTCGCGCACGACCTGCGGTAGTGAGCGACCGGTGACGACACCGAGTTTCGCCGACAGATACTGCACCAGGGCGGCCATCACATTGGCCATGACGATCACCCACACCAGCAGATAGCCGTACTGCGCGCCGGCGCTGATATTGGAGGCCACATTGCCGGGATCGACATAGGCGATCGCCGCCACGAACGCCGGGCCCAGCAACAACGCGATCGAACGCCACCGGCGAGTGGCCGGCTCGACCGTGATCGTACTCATGAAGAATAGTTTACGGCTGCCCGAACTTTTTTGTCCTGCCAGCCCCAGAAAACGGCGAATCCGCCCCGTTCGCGGCTGCGAGCGGGGCGGATTCGCCATACTTCAGTACTGCGGGAAGAGGTCAGATTCCCAAGCCGCGGGACAGCACCGGCCACGAGTCGATGAAGTCGTCGTGCCAGTAGCCCCACGAGTGGGTGCCCGAGTTACGGAAGTTGTACGTCGCGGGAATGTTCAGCGAGTTCAGCTTGGTCTGCAGGTTGTGGCTGCAGTAGTTGGTCGCGGCCTCGATGACACCGCCGACGACCAGCTGGTTGCCCAGGCCATAGGCGCCGGGCAGGGTGTAGGGGCCGTTCAGCGTGTCCCACTGGCCGGGCAGGCCGTTACCGGAGGAGATGTAGAGGTCCGTCCCGCGCAGCTGCTCGGCATTGATGACCGGGTCGTTGGCCGCCCACGCCGGATTGTCGTCGTCACCGTAGAGGTTGCGCACGTCACCGCCGCCCCAGGTGTTGACGGTGAGCTTCACCGCTTCGCGGCCCACATCACTGGTGGTCTCGGCGCAACCGGAGTAGGCAGCCGCCGACTTGTACAGGCCCGGCTTCGCGATCGCCAGATTGAGCACCGAGGTGCCCGAGGTCGACAGGCCCGCGATGGCGTTGACGCCGTTGGTGCCCAGGGCACCGTCGATCAGCGGCGGCAGCTCCTCGGTGAAGAAGGTCTTCCACTTGTTGCGGCCCAGGTTCGGGTCGTCCTGGAGCCAGTCGGTGTAATAGCTCCACTTACCGCCGATGGGCTGCACGACGTTGACGTTCTTGTCGGCGAGGAAGCCGTTGACGATATCGGTCTTCTTCACCCAGGACGCGTCATCCTCGCCACCACCGGCGCCGTTGAGCAGGTACAGCGTGGGGCGCGCCACCGATGCGTCGGCCGGACGCTGCACGTCGACGGGGAAGGTGCGGTTCATCGCGGTCGAGTGGACGTAGAGTCGGATATTCCGGTCGTCCTTGTAGGTCGCCTTCTCGATCCGCGATCCATCGGGCGACTGCGGATCGGCCAGCAACGCCTTGGAGGAGATGACCGGGTCCTGCGCCGAGGCGGTGTTCGCGCCGACTCCGGCCGCCACGCCCACGAGGACTCCGGTGGCCGCGAGCACGGCGGCGGCCCTGCGACCACTACGCCGGAACTGTCGACGAATCAATTTCACACCTTCGCTATCTGCTCGATATTCGGTTTCAGCTTTCCGGATACGCCAGGTCGGACGTACCCAACGGGTCGAGACCATGCCGACCCCTACGGCCTATCTAGTCGTTCGACCAGACCGCTCCGTTACGTGCGCGTGACCCATCATGCCGGAGAAGGCCCCTCCGGTCGACGACCGGACGACCCGCGTGCCAGTAGACGCGCCAGCTGCGGTCCGATCTCGGCCATGGCGGACGGCGCGGTCATCTGATCATGGGCGGCGTCGATGCGCCGGTCCACGATCTCACCGTCGACGTGATCGCGCCAATTCTGTGCGGGGTTTTCGTGGTCGGTTGCACTGAAGTAGTCCAGACGGCCGTGGTACACCCCCGGGCTGTGCTCCACGATCAGTTCCGCCGACCGCACCGCGCTGCGGTAGATGCGACGCACCCGGTCGGGGGTGAGCATCGTCATCTCGGGCGGGATGGTGGCGTGCAGTGCGGCCACCGCGTCCTCGCTCAGATCGTGGATGTCGCCGTCGCCCACGAGAATCTCGGCGCCGATGCCGATCTCGGCCAGAGCGTCCCGGATCGCGTTGCGGAAGAACGCGACATCGAGCTCGTGGTGACTGTCCAGCATGACGACGGTCTCGACCCGCTCGCCCGCCTCCTGCAGCGCAATCGCCACCGCATGGGCCAGCAGACCGCCCAGCGACCAGCCGAGCAGATGGTACGGCCCCTCGGGCTGCACCGAACGGATCTCGGCGACATAGCGATCGGCCATGTCCTGCAACGAGTTCGGCATGTAGTCGTCCTCGGACAACGCCGGCGACTGCAGGCCCACGACGGGGCGATCGTCGATGTGCCTGGCCAATCCGGCATAGCACCAGGCCAATCCGTACATCGGGTGGATACAGAACAGCGGTTCGGCGTCACCCCCCGAGCGGATGGGCAGCAGCACATTCAACGCCGCATCGGATTCCGGATCGTAATCGCGGCCTTCGGCCTCCTCGTCCAGAATGCGTTGCGACAGGGACGCGACCGTGGACCCCAGGAAGAACCATTGCACCCGGACCTCGATTCCGGTGATCGTGCGCAACCGGCTGATCGCCCGGGTGGCGACCATCGAGTTTCCGCCCAGCTCGAAGAAATCGTCATCCAGGCCGACCCGCTCGACCTCCAGGACCTCTGCGAACACGTCCGCGACGGTCTGTTCCAGCCAATTCGACGGTGCCCGGTAGGGCCGTCCCGACAAGGCCGGAACGGGTAGCGATTTGCGGTCGAGTTTGCCGCTCGCGTTGAGTGGTAGTTCGTCGAGAACCACCACAGCGGCCGGAATCATGTAGCCGGGCAACGATTCCCGCGCGTGATCCAGCAGCCCCGGCTCGTCGAAACCGCTGTCGGCGGGCACCACATAGGCGACCAGCCGATCCCCGGAGGCCGCCCGCACCAGCGAGACCACCGCGTGCCGCACCGGCGGGTAGCTCGCCAGCACCGCTTCGATCTCACCCAGCTCGATACGCTGACCACGCAATTTGATCTGGAAATCGCTACGGCCCAGATACTCCAGCGCGGGACCGGCGGTAGTCTCGCCGGCCTCGCGCCAGCGCACGATGTCGCCGGTGCGGTAGAGCCGCTGTCCCCCGTCGTACGCGACGAAACGCTCGGCGGTCAGGGCGGCCGATCCCAGATAACCTCGGGCCAGTTGCACGCCCCCGACATACAGTTCACCGGGTGCACCGGGCGGCACCAGCCGCAACTGCCGATCCAGCACGTACACCTGGGTATTGGCGACCGGCGCACCGATCGGGACCGCCGCGCTCGACACCTCGTCCGCCGCCCACGCGGTGACCACGGTGGCCTCGGCCGGTCCGTACCAGTTCACGAGTTCGGTCCGGCCGAGCGTGGCCGCGAACCGCTGAGCCGTCTCACCCGACAGCGCCTCACCCGCGGCGAACACCCGGCGCAGTGACGGATACCCCTGTGTCACTGCCGCATTGGTGCTCGGATCGAGGAAGGCATCCAGCATGGTCGGCACGAAGTGCACCGTGCTCACCGAACGCTGATCGATCACCTTGGACAGATAGGCCGGATCGCGATGACCGTCGGGTTCGGCGATCACCACGGCCGCACCGGTCTGCAACGGCCAGAACAGCTCCCAGGTGGAGATGTCGAAGGTGATGGGGGTCTTGTGCAGAACCACATCGCCGGTGTCGTGCGGGTAGGTGCGCTGCGCCCAGCGGAACTGGTTGGTCATCTGCCGATGGGTGATGACCACGCCCTTGGGGCGTCCGGTCGAACCGGAGGTGTGGATCACGTAGGCCACCGAATCCGGATCGACGGCCGGGAAGTCCAGCGTCGCACCGGCTTCCGTGTCACCCACTCCGACGATATCGATCACCGGCACGGTGCTCTCGGTCCGGAAACCGTCGGCCGCGACGCTGAGAACGCAGGCCGGACGGGCATTGGCCAGGACGAACTCGTTGCGGTCGGCCGGGTGGTCGGGATCGAGGGGGACATAGCCCGCACCGCACCGCAGCACCGCGTAGATGCCGACCACCAGATCGATCGACCGGCGCATGGCCACCGCCACCAGCGATTCCGGCCCGACCCCGCGCCCGAGCAGCTCCGCGGCCACCGCGCGCGACCGCAGATCGAGCTCACGGTAGGTGAGCACGGTATCGCCGAAATACAGTGCCGGCGCCTGCGGTGTACGCGCCACCTGGGCGTCGAAGAGACCCAGCAGGGTCACGTCGTCGCGCAGTTGCGGTACATCGGTGTCGTTGCGCGCGGTCAGCTCCGCGCGTTCACCGGACAGCAGGGCGTCGACCTCGGCCACCCGAGCCTGTGGCGTCGCCGAGAACCGGCCGATCAGCGCGGCGAGGCGCTGCGACATCGCCTGCACGGCCTGCTCGTCGAACACATCGCGCAGATATTTGAGGCTGATGTGGAGCCGGCTGTCCAGAACCACGATCACCGTCACCGGATAGTGGGTGCCGTTGACCGCGCCGAGGCCGGTGACATGCATCCCGTCGATCGAGCCCACACGTTCGAGGCCGTCGCGATCCACCGGGAACGATTCGAACACCACCAGCGAATCGAACAGCCCCTCGACACCGACCGCCTGCTGAATGTCGCTGAGTCCGAGGTAGTGGTAGTCCAGCAGGGCCGCCTGTTCGGACTGCAACTGGCCGAGCAGGTCGGCCAGGGTGTCGGCGGCGCCCAGGCTCACTCGCACCGGGATGGCGTTGAGGAACAACCCCACCATCGTCTCCACACCCGGCAGGGCCGGCGGCCGGCCGGACACCGTGGCGCCGAAAACGACATCGTCACGATCGGTGCTGCGACCGATCAGCAGACCCCAGGCCGCCTGCACCACGGTATTGACCGTGACGCCCAGCCGGGCCGCGAGCTTGCTCAGCTCGGTCGTCTCGGCCACCGACAGCTCGAAGGCGACTTCGCCGGTACCCATGGAGATCTCACGGCCCGGATCCACCGGGGCCAGCGGGGTCGGCTCGGTGACGCCGTCCAGCGCCCGCTGCCATTCGTCGCGCGCGGCCGCCGGATCCTGTGCGGTGAGCCAGCGCAGATAGTCGCCGTAGGAGCGAACCTGCGGCAGATGCCGCGACCGCCCGCCCACCGCGTACAGCGTGAGCAGATCCTGCATGAGCAGCGGCGAGGACCAGCCGTCGATCAGGATGTGGTGGCTGGTGACCAACAGCCGGTAGGCGTCCGGTGCCAGGCGGATCAGGGTGAAGCGCAGCAGCGGGGCCCGATCCATGGCGAAGCGCACCGCGAGGTCGGCCTCGGCGAAGCGCACGGCTTCGGCCTCGGCGGCATCGCGGGCCAGATCGGTGAAATCGACCTCTCGCCACGGCACCTCGACCCGGTCGAGAACGATCTGCACCGCATCACCGGAACCGTCCGTGGCAAAGGCCACTCGCAGATTGTCGTGCCGGTCCAGGACCGACTGGGCAGCGGTGCGCAACCGTCGGGCATCGACCGCGCCGCCGAGATCCACGGAGTACTGGGTGATGTAGACATCGGTGGAGGTGTCGGCGAGCAGGGCGTGGAACAGCATGCCCGACTGCAATGGTGTCAGCGGCCAGATGTCGGCCAGATCCGGATAGGTGGCCGACAGCCGGGTGATGTCCGGTTGCCGCAACTGCACCAGCGGGAAGTCCGAGACGGTGAATCCGCCCGCATCCGGATGGGTGCTGTGCTCGGCCAGCCCACCCAGCGCCCGGACCCAGTGGCCCGCGAGTTCCTTGATCTGGTCGACCGTGAATACCGCTGCGGCGTAATCGAATCGAGCGAGCAGGCCGTCCTCGGTCGCATCCACGGTGATGTCGATCAACAGATCGGCCGTCGGCTGTTGCGGCTGGGGGTGCGCCGGGCGCAGATCGCGATACCGGAAAGCGGTGCGCCCCTGCGCCATCGCGGCCAGCACCGGCGCGGTGTCGGCGTTCAGGTAGCGGAGCAGACCGTAGCCGACACCGGATCCGGGCACACCGCGGCGCAGTTCCTTGATCTGCGCGATGGCAGCACCCGCGGCCGGACCACCGGTCAGCGCCTGGTCGACATCGATCCTGTCCAAGCTCACGAGCAGCGGATAACTCGACGTGAGACCGCCTACGGCACCGGCGGATTCGGCGTCCGCGACGACCCTGCCGTCCGCGGGGATCTGGACCACGTCACCGATGATCCCACCGGCCGGACCCCGGGTGCCCGGCTGCTGGGCCAGCGCGAAGGCGGTGAGTAGCACATCGTCCACCGCGGCGTGATACGCGCGCGCCACCGCGTCGACGGCGGCGGCACCCTCGGCGGTGATCACCAGCGATACCCGGCCCCGTGCCGAGAGATCCACCCCCTCGATCGGGGAGTCGGCGGGCGCCGGCGCGAGATGGCGCTGCCACCAGTCGAGTTCGGCCACGGTCTCGGGAGCGACGGCGCGCGCCCGCAGGGCCCGGCCGATGGCCAGCGGGCCGGAATCGGCGGCCGCCGGTGCGGAATGCCCACCGGACCAGGAGCCCGACAGTTCGTCCACCAGGGTGCGCCACGAGGTGTCGTCGACGACCAGCCCGTTGGCCACCACGACGAGACTCGTGGCGGCGCTGGGGTTTTCGTCCGCATCGGTCGACGCGATGAGACCGAAGGCGATATTCCGGCCATCGGCGGGGTCGAGATCCGGTGTCAGCGATCGCACCGCGGTACCCATGGCGTCGTCACCGGCGGCGAACTGCCGCAGCGATACGGCGACCGGAGTCTCCGGAATCACCAGCACACCCTCGGCGACATCCAGCCGCGCCGACAGCACCGGATGCCGGTCCAGTACCGCGGTGATCGCCTCGCCGATCGAGTCCCGATCGGAGTCGGCCGGAACATCCAGCGCGATCGCGCGTGGGTCACGGCCGCCCGGATCGAGTTCGAGGAGCCGGATCGCCATGGGCGGCAATGGCATCGGGCCGTAGCGCACGTCGGTGGCCGCGTCGGTGGTGGTGGACAGCCGGGCCAGCGCCTCGACCGTGCGAGCGGTGAACACGTCGCGCGGGGAGAAGAGCACACCCCGCGCCCGGGCCCGGGAGACCACCTGCAGCGACACGATGCTGTCACCGCCGAGTGCGAAGAAGTCGTCGTCCGCGCCCACCTGATCCAGTCCCAGGACCTCGCCGACGACCTCGGCGACGACCTGTTCGGCAGCGGTCCGCGGAGCCCGATAGCGTTTGGCCTCGAGCACCGGCTCGGGCAGCGCCTTGCGATCGAGTTTGCCGACCGGGGTCAGCGGGATCTCGTCCAGGACGACGATCGCCGACGGCACCATGTACGGCGGCAGGCTCACCGCCACATGTTCGGTGAGCCGCGCGGGATCGACACTGCTACCGGGCACGCCCAGGACATAGGACACCAGCGCCGTCACACCGGACGGCAGCGTGCGGCCGATCGTAGTCGCGAAGTCGATATCCGGATGTGTGGTCAGTACGCTGTCGATCTCGCCCAGTTCGATCCGGAAGCCACGGATCTTCACCTGAAAATCGGTGCGGCCGAGGTATTCGATGGTGGCATCGGATGCGTTGCGGCGCACGAGATCTCCGGTGCGGTACATCCGCGAACCCGAATCGCCGAACGGTACCGCGACGAATCGCTCCGCGGTCAGCGCCGGCCGGTTCAGGTACCCCTGGGCGAGGGCGGCACCGGACAGGTACAGCTCACCCACCACCCCGGCCGGAACCGGGCGCAGCCGGGAATCGAGGACGAAAGTGTCCACACCGACGATCGGGTCGCCGATGGAAATGGCCTCCCCCGCCACCATGGCGGCGGAGGAAGTCGCCAGAATCGTCGCCTCGGTCGGCCCGTAACCGTTGTGGAAGTCGCGGCCTTCGACTGCCCAGCGGCCCACGAGCTCGGGGCCGAACTTGTCGCCGGCCACGATCACCGAGCGCAGATCACGCAGTCCGGCGGGATCCACCGACTCCAGGGCGGCGGGGGTGATCAGCATGTGCGAAACCCGTTCGCGCCCGATGAGTTCCGCCAGTTCGGCACCGCCGAACACATCCGGTGGCGACACCACCAGCGTCGCCCCCGAGGAGAAGGCCAGCAGCAGTTCCAGTACCGAGACATCGAAGTTCGGCGAACAGACATGCAGCACACGTGAATCCGGCTCGACACCGTAGTGCTCGCGTTCGGCCGAAACCAGGCCGCCCAGACCGGCGTGCGTGACCACGACGCCCTTGGGCTGCCCCGTGGACCCCGAGGTGTAGATGACATAGGCCGGGTGGCGCACGGTCAGTGGCCGCACCCGCTCGGAATCGGTGACCGGCTCCCCCGGCCACTCGCCCAGCGCACCGGCCACCCTCGGATCGTCGACCACCAGCCACTGCACATCGTCGCCCAGTTGGGCGCGATGGAGGTTCGCGGTCAGGCCGAGCACCGCACCGGAGTCGGACACGATGTGCGCGATCCGTTCCGGTGGATACGCGGGATCGACCGGGACATAGGCGGCACCGGCCTTGGCGATGGCCCACACCGCGAGGACCGAACCGATCGATCGCGAGATTCCGATCGCGACCACATCACCGGGTCCGATCCCGCGATCGATCAGTTCGCGGGCCATCCGCGAGGACGCGTCGTCGAGATCCCCGTAGCTGACCGAAAGATTACGGAATCGGATCGCGGACCGATCGCGGCCGTGCGCGAGGCCGGCGGTCAGCAGGTCCGGCAGCAGCGCGGTGACCACCGGTTCGTCACCGTGCGTCTCGGTCAGGAGTTGGTATTCCTCGGCGCCGAGCAGTGCCAGATCGGCCACCGGCGTCTCCGGGGCGGCCGCGATCGCGTCCAGCAGGCGGGTGAACCGCTGCGCGAAGCCCCTGATCGTCGCCTCGTCGAAAAGGTCACGCGCATAGGAGAATTCGGCATACATGCCGTTGGTGTCGGTAGCGGACTCCCGAACCGTCAACGACAGATCGAATTTCGCGGTGGCGTCCGCGGGTTCGACCGCCGAGAAACGCACCTCGGGCAGTTCGAAGGTGCTCTCCGGCATGTTCTCGAAGGTCAGCGCCACCTGGAACAGTGGATGCCGCGCGGTGGAGCGCTCCGGATCGAGCGCCTCCACCAGGCGTTCGAACGGAATGTCGGCATGGGCGAAGGCACGCAGATCGGTTTCCCGGTTTCCCGCGAGCAGATCGACGAAGCGGCCACCGGGCGTCACGCGACTCCGCAGCACCAGGGTGTTGACGAACATACCGATCAGGTCGTCGAGTTCGGCCTCACCGCGACCAGCGATCGGCGCGCCGATCGCGATGTCCTCGGTACCCGACATCCGCGCCAGGAATACCGCCAGCGCCGAGTGCACCACCATGAACATGGTCGCGTTGTTCCGGCGAGCCAGCGCGGCCAGCGCGGTGTGCACACGCGGCTCGATCACGAAGGCGACCTTGCCGCCGGCGAAGGACTGCACCGGCGGGCGCGGACGATCCGAGGGCAGGCTCAGCTCATCCGGAAGATCGTCCAATTCGGTTGTCCAATAGGACAGTTGGGTGCTGAGCAGCGATTCGGAATCGGATTCGGATCCGAGCACCGACCGCTGCCACAATGCGTAGTCGGCGTATTGGATCGGCAGCGGCGCCCAGACCGGCGCAGCCCCCTGGGTTCGCGACAGATAGGCGGTCATCAGGTCGCGAGTGAGCGGTCCCATCGACCAGCCGTCGGCGGCGATGTGGTGGGCCACGAACACCAGCACGAACTCGGTGGTGGTGAGCTGGTAGAGCCGGATCCGGAAGGGGATCTCGGTGGTCACGTCGAAACCGGCGACAACCTGGCGGCCGACCTCGTGGGCGACGCGCTCCTCACCGATCTGCACCGGCTCGAGATCCACGTCCACCTCGGCCGCGGGCAGCACCTGCTGCACCGGACCGGCGCCGGTGGCTTCCGGGTAGATCGTGCGCAGCACCTCGTGCCGCGCAACCAGATCGGCGACGGCCCGGCGCAGCGCGATCACATCCAGCGCACCGGACAGCCGGATGGCGACCGGAATGTTGTATACCGATGCGGCGGTGTCGAACTGGTTCAGGAACCACATCCGCTGCTGGGCGTAGGACAGCGGAATCCGCTCCGGCCGGGGGCCGGCGGTGAGCGGTACCCGGGGGCGATCGGCACCCTCGCGTTCCACCCGCGCGGCCAGTGCGGCGACCGTGGATGCCTCGAACAGCGCGCGCACCGGGACCCGGATGTCGAGGGCCGCGCCGATCCGCGCGGCGACCTGGGTGGCCAGCAACGAATTGCCGCCGAGGGCGAAGAAGTCGTCGTCCAGGCCCACCCGCTCGATACCCAGCACCTCGGCGAAGGTTCCGGCCACGATCTCCTCGACCGGCGTGGCGGGCGCCCGGAACGCGGTGGTCTCGAATTCGGGTTCGGGCAGAGCCTTGCGATCGAGTTTGCCGTTCACCGTCAGCGGCAGGGCATCGAGGACCACGAAGGCGCTGGGCACCATGTAGCTGGGCAGCGCCGAGCTCAGCAGCGACTTCACCTGTGCCACATCGAGTTCCCGATCGGCGGAGACAAGATAGGCGACGAGGCGATCGCCGGTGCGCGGATCGGACTTGGCCAGCACCACCGCTCGGGCCAGCTGCGGCAACCGCAGCAGCGCGGCCTCGATCTCGCCCAGTTCGATGCGGAAACCCCGCACCTTCACCTGGAAGTCGGTGCGACCACGGTATTCGAGTTCGCCGTCGGCGGTCCGGGCCACCAGATCACCGGTGCGGTACATCCGCGTTCCGTCGCCGAACGGGTTGGCCAGGAAGCGATCCGCGGTCAGATCCGCCCGGCCGAAATAGCCGCGCGCCAGCTGTGCACCGGCCAGATACAGCTCGCCGGACACACCGACGGGCACCGGCCGCAGGCGCGAATCCAGGACGTACACCTGGCTGTTCCATTCGGGGGCACCGATCGGCACCGAGCGTTCGTCCACCGCCCCGACCCGATGACTGGTGATCGACACCGCGGCCTCGGTCGGGCCGTAGAGGTTGTAGAGCCGCACCTCGGGGTGTGCGGCACGGAAACGCTGTGCCAGCGCCGCGGGCAATGCCTCACCGATGGCGAGCACCTGCCGCAGTGCGAGCGGCGACGCGGAATCGGCAGCGCCCGAGCGCATCTCGGTGAGCAACGCGTCCAGCATGGACGGCACCACGTGCAGGGTCGTCACGCGTTCGCGCGCGATGAGCTCGTTGAGCTGGGCCGGATCGCGATGACCGTCGGGGGCGGCGACCACCAGCCGTCCGCCGGACACCGCCGCGGACCAGAATTCCCAGACCGAGAGATCGAAGGTGGCCGCCGTCTTCAACAGCACCGCATCCTCGGCGCCGGTCTCGAATTCCGCTGTCTTCCACAGTAGTTGGTTGACGATGGCGGCGTGCGGGACGGCGACGCCCTTGGGACGGCCGGTGGAACCGGAGGTGAAGATGACGTAGGCGGTGTGCTGTGGCAACAACGGCGCGCGACGCTCCGCGTCGGTGATCGCCGCGCCGGGAACATCGGACAGATCGAGCTCGTCGATGCGGACGACGTCGTCGCGGACACCGGTCTGACCGGCCTCGGCGATGGTGGCCAGCGACTGCGAGCGGCCGCGCCAATCCCGTTCCGCCGCATTCGTGTGCGAGGACTCACCGGATCCGGGCAGTTCCGGGGTGTCCGAGGTGGTCAGCACGCAGACCGGCGCCGCGGCATCGAGGATGTAGCCCACCCGCTCGGCGGGCTGATCGGGATCGACCGGCACGTACGCGCCACCGGCGGCCGACACCGCGTACATGGCCACGATCAGATCGACCCCACGCCGCAGTGCCAGCGCCACCCGTGATTCGGGGCCGACACCCAGCGAGATCAGGTGCCGGGCGAGGCGTCCGACCCGGTCGCCGAGTTCGGCATAGGTCAGTTCCACCCGGTCCGGTCCGGCGCCGGGCCGCTGCGCATCGTCGAGGTCGGCGACCAGCGCCACCGCATCGGGCCGGGTCGCGACGGTCGCGGCCAGCAGATCCGGCAGGGTGGTGGCCGGGATCTGCTGGGACGCACCGGCCGCGGCCCGGTCCAGCTCCGCCCGCTCGGCGGCGGCGAGGATGTCGAGATCGCCGACCGGTGTGGCCGCGCCGGCCACCACCTCCGCGAGCAGCAGCGACAGGCGTTGCGCGATCGAATCGGCGGTCGCCGCGTCGAACAGGGCCGTCGCGTAGGTGAGGAAGCCGCCGATACCGGCCGGATCGCCCGCCTCGTCGTATGCGTCCCCGACGATCAGATGCAGATCGAACTGCGACACATCGAGGTTGGCGTCCACACCGGCGACGCTGAGCCCGGGTAGTTCCAGTTCGGTGCGGGCCACGTTCTGGAAGGAGAGGCCGACCTGGAAGATCGGATGATGAGCCGTCGAGCGCGGCGGGTTCAGCACCTCCACCAGCTGTTCGAACGGGATGTCGGCATGCGCGAAGGCCTGCAGATCCGTTTCGCGCTGGCGGGCCAGCAGCTCGGTGAACGACTCGCCGCGGTCGATCCGGGTCCGGAAGACCACGGTGTTGACGAACATGCCGATCAGATCGTCGAGTTCGGGCTCACCGCGACCGGCGACGGGACTTCCGATCGCGATGTCGTCGTCGCCGGACAACCGTGCGAGCAGAACCGCGAAGGCCGAGTGCACGACCATGAACAATGTCGCGCCGTGCTCGCGGGCCAGTTCCAGCAGCGCCGCGTGCACGTGCGGTTCGATCCGCACGTCCACCTGGGCACCGGCCAGGCTCGCCACCGCGGGGCGCGGGCGGTCGGTGGGCAGCTCGAGCAGGTCGGGCAGACCGGCCAGTTCCCGCTTCCAGTACGAGATCTGCCGGGCGGCAATCGAATCGGACTCCGATTCGGAGCCCAGCACGGCACGCTGCCACAGCGCGTAATCGGCGTACTGCACCGGCAACGGAGCCCAGTCCGGTGCGGCGTCGGCGGTGCGGGCCGCGTAGGCGGTCATCACATCGCGGACCAGCGGGCCCATCGACGAGGCGTCACCGGCGATGTGGTGCACCACCACGGCCAGTACGAATTCACCGCGCGCACCGGAAGGGAGGTCGGCGAGCGCGAACAGCCGGACGCGCAGCGGGACCTCGCCGGTCACATCGAAAGGTGTTGCGGCCAGCTCGTACACCGCGGGCGCCACATCGGCGGCGGAGATGGACTCCGGCCGCACCCCGAGCCGGGTGTCGGCGGGCAGCACCACCTGCGACGGCCCGTCCGGACCGTCCGGGTAGACGGTGCGCAGCACCTCGTGCCGGGCGACCACATCGTCGAGTGCCGTGGCCAGGGCGTCCACGTCGAGACTGCCGGTGAGCCGCAGGGCGAACGGCAGGTTGTAGGCGGCCGATCCGGTGGACTGCTCGCCCTGATCGAAGCGGTTCAGGAACCACATGCGCTGCTGTGCCAGCGACAGCGGCAGCCGCTCCGGCCGTTCGATCGAACCCAGCGCCACACCACGCCTGGTGTGCGCCTCGGAATCGAGTGTCGCCGCCAGCGCCGCGACCGTGGGCGTCTCGAACAGCGCGCGCACCGGAACCCGGGCGTCGATCGCTACGCCCAGTCGCGCCACCACCTGGGTCGCGATCAACGAGTTGCCGCCGAGTGCGAAGAAATCGTCATCGGCACCAACGCGTTCCACGCCCAGGACCGAGCCGAAGGTCTCGGCGACGAGTTCCTCGACCGGTGTGCTCGGCGCCCGGAACTCCCCGGCGCTGAAGGTCGGTTCGGGCAGCGCCTTGCGATCGAGTTTGCCGCTGGCATTGAGCGGCAGCTCGTCGAGCACCATCACGACGGACGGAACCATGTACGCCGGAAGCGAATCGGAGACGCTCGCGCGCAACCGGTCCGGATCGGCGGAGGTACCGGGAACTCCGACCACATAGGCGACCAGCTGATCCCCCAGCGTCGATCCCACGACCAGCGCCACCGCCTGGCTCACCGCCGGAAGAGCCAGCAGCGCGGTCTCGATCTCGCCGAGTTCGATGCGCTGGCCACGGAACTTCACCTGGAAATCGGTGCGCCCGATGTATTCCAGCCGTCCCGGGCCGAATTCGTCGGCGTCGTGCCACCGGACCAGATCGCCCGTCCGGTACATCCGCGCGCCGGCGGCGCCGAAGTCGGGCGCGAAGGGGTCGGCCACGAAACGGTCCGCGGTCAGATCCGGGCGACGGACATAACCGCGCGCCAGTTGCGCACCGGACAGATACAGCTCACCGGGCACCCCGGGTGCGACCGGATGCAACCGGCCGTCGAGGACATGGACCCGGGTGTTCCACTGCGGCAAGCCGATCGGCACACTCGGGCGCTCCTCGCCGACCGGCCAATAGGTCACCGAGACCGCCGCCTCGGTGGGGCCGTACAGATTGTGGACCCGCGCACCGCTCACCGCGCGCACCGCGTCGACGGTCTCCGGCGGGAGCGCCTCGCCGATCACGAAGATGTCGGTGAGGGTGGGACAGCTGCCCGCGGCGATCTGGGCGGCGAACACGGTCAGCATCGACGGCACGAAGTCGGTCATGGTGACCGCTTGCGCCGCAATGGTTTCGGCGATGTAGTGCGGATCGCGATGCCCGTCGTGAGTGGCCAGCACCAGGCGTGCACCGGCCCGCAGGGGCATGAAGAATCCCCACAGCGAGACATCGAACGTGGTCGCGGTCTTCTGCAGATAGACGTCCTCGGCGCCCAGCGGATAGGCGGCCAGCATCCACTCGATCTGATTGTGGATGGCCGCGTGCGAGACCGCCACACCCTTCGGGCGACCGGTGGAACCGGAGGTGAAGATCACGTAGGCCGGATGTTCCGGGCGCAGCGGCGCGGCCAGTTCGTCCCGGCGCACCGGAGCTCCGTCGAAACCGCTCAGATCCATCGTGTCCAAGCGCAACAGCGGAACATTCGAGGGCACCGGCACCGCGTCGACGCGGGTGGTCACCACACAGACCGGCTGCGCGGTGTCGAGGATGTGCGCGATGCGATCCACCGGATGATCGGGATCCAGCGGTACGTAGGCGCCACCGGCCGCGATGATCGCGTACATGCCGACCACGAGATCGGTGGAGCGGCGAATTGCCAGGCCCACCAGCTTCTCCGGGCCCACGCCCCGCGCGATCAGCAGGCGGGCCAGCTGATTGACCTGGGTGTCGAATTCCGCGTAGGTGAGCTCGACACCCTCGTACCGGAGCGCGACGGCGTGCGGGAAGCGCTGGGCGGCACGGCGATAACCGTCGAGCAGCAGTTCCGGTTCGACGGCGTGCGTGGTGTCGTTCCAGTCGCGCAGGATCCGGGTGCGCTGGTCGGCGTCGAGCAGATCGATGTCGCCGACGGTCCGGGAGGAGTCCGCGCTCACCGCGTGCAGGATGCGGACCAGCTGCTCGGCGATACCGGCCACGCTCGCCTCGTCGAACAGCTCCACCGCGTAGGTGAAGGTGGCCGACAGACCGGCGCCCGGTTGCGGCACCACGGTCAACTGCAGGTCGAATTTCGCGACGGCACCGTCGAATTCGACCGAGTCGACGGCCAGGCCGGGCAGGCGCAGGCTCGCGGTCTCCAGGTTCTGGAAGAACAGCGCCACCTGGAACAGCGGATGATGGGCCTGCGACCGGACCGGATCGAGCACCTCGACCAGCCGCTCGAACGGCAGCTCCGCATGCGAGAACGCGCCGAGGTCGGTCTGCTTCACCACGGCCAGCAACTGCTCGAACGAAGCCGCCGGGTCGACGGGCGTGCGCAGCGCGAGGGTGTTGACGAACATGCCGATCAGCGCATCGAGTTCGGCCTCACCGCGCCCGGCGACCGGCGTGCCGATGGTGATGTCGTCGGTGCCGCTCGCGCGGGCCAGCAGGACCGCGAAGGCGGCGTGCGTCACCATGAACAGTGAGGTGCCGGTCCGGGTGGCGAGTTCGTCGAGTGCGGTGTGGGTGGCCGCGTCGAGTTCGAAGCTGTACTCCGCGCCGGCGCCGGAGGCGATCTGCGGACGCGGGCGGTCGAACGGCAGGTCGAGACGATCGGCGCTGCCCGCCAGCGCATTCCGCCAATATTCGATCTGGGCGGCGGCGACGGAATCCGGATCGCTCTCGTCACCGAGTACCGCGCGCTGCCACAGCGCGTAATCGGCGTACTGCACCGGCAAGGGCGTGAAGTGCGGCCGGGAACCGTTGCGGCGAGCCAGGAATGCCGACACCAGATCGCGCATGAACGGGGCGATCGAGGCACCGTCGGCGGCGATGTGGTGGACCACGACCGCGATCACATGTTCGGACCGGCCCACCTGCGCCACCGCGATCCGCAGCGGTACCTGGGCCGCGACATCGAAGCCGCCGAGTAGTTCGCCGGCCAGCCAGCTCTCGAGTTCGCACTCCGGCACCGGTTGCGGCGTCAGGTCGGTAACCGCCTCGGCCACAGGCAGAATCACCTGATGGCCGGTGCCATCGGTGGCCGGATAGACGGTGCGCAGGGTTTCGTGCCGTTCGATGACGTCGCCGATCGCGGCCTGCAGCGCCGCGACGTTGAGCGCACCGGTGAGCCGGAACGCGAACGGAATGTTGTTGGCCGCCGAATCCGGATCGAACTGGTTGAGGAACCACATCCGCTGCTGCGCCAGCGACAACGGAATACGGTCCGGCCGCGGCATCGGCGTGAGCGGCAGGCGCCCGCCCGCCCCCTTCAGCGGTTCCAGGCTGCGCGCCAGTTCCGCGACCGTCGGCGCCTCGAACAGCAGGCGCGCCGGGACCCGCGCCGAGATCGACGCGCCCAGACGGGCGGCGACCCGCGTCGCGATGAGCGAATTGCCGCCCAGTTCGAAGAAGTCGTCGTCGGCGCCGACCGCGGCGGGCGGATCCAGCAGTTCGGTGAAGACGGCCGCGACCGCCTCCTCGAGCGCACCCTTCGGCGCCCGGAACTCCCGCGCGGCCAGTACCGGCTCGGGCAGTGCGGCGCGGTCGAGTTTGCCGACCGGGGTCAGCGGGATCTCGTCGAGCACCATGACGGTGGTGGGCACCATGTGCGGCGGCAGACTGTGGCCGCTGTGTTCGATCAGCGTGTCCGGATCGGCGGCGGTGCCCGGTGCGGAGTGTACATAGGAAACGAGAATCGTCGCGCCACTGTGCAATTCGTGACCGACGGTGACGGCGAAGTCCACCGAGTCGTGCGCGGCCAGCACCGCGTCGATCTCGCCCAGTTCGATGCGGAAACCACGGATCTTGACCTGGAAATCGTTGCGTCCCACATATTCCAGCTCGCCGGCCGCGGTCCAGCGCACCAGGTCGCCGGTGCGGTAGAGCCGCGGGCCGTCGGCGTCGAACGGATCGGCCACGAATCGCGCCGCCGTGAGGGCCGGGCGGCGGTGGTACCCGCGCGCCACCTGTGCGCCCTTGATGTACAGCTCGCCCACCGCGCCGCGCGGCACCCGCGAGAGCCGGTCGTCGAGAACGTATTCGGTGATCGCGCGGATCGGGGCGCCGATCGTGACCGTCTCCCCCACCACCAGCGGTGCGCTGATATTGGTCATGATGGTGGTCTCGGTCGGACCGTAACCGTTGAAGAACTCGCGGTTCTCGCCGCTGCCGATCGGAATCACCCAGCGCCGCACCAGTTCCGGCGGGCAGGCCTCACCACCGGCGACCACCACGCGCAGATCGTCGAGCCCCGCCGGATCCACCGAGGCCAGCGCCGCCGGTGTCACGAACGCGTGGGTGACCCCCTCGCGCCGGAGCAGACCCGCCAGCTCGTCACCGCCGAGCACGGTCGGCGCGGCCACCACCATCGTCGCCGCACCACCCAGGGCCAGCAGCAGCTCGAGTACCGACGCGTCGAACGACGGGGAGGCGAAATGCAGAGTGCGTGAATCGCTTCCGACCCGGTAGCGCTCCCGCTGCTCATCGCAGAAACTCGACAATCCGGCCTGGGTGACGACGACACCCTTGGGTTTGCCCGTCGAGCCGGAGGTGTAGATGACATAGGCCGGATGTTCGGCACGCAGGGGGCGCAGGCGATCGGCGTAGCTGATCGGGTCACCGGGGAATTCCGCCAGCGCACCGGCGAATTCGGCGGTGTCGATGGTGAGCCATTCCACCGAATCCGGCAGATCGCCTCGAACCGCCGCGACCGTCAGGCCGAGTTTCGCATCGGAATCGGTGACCATGTGGTCGACCCGGTCGGTGGGATAGTTCGGATCCACCGGAACGAATCCGGCGCCCGTCTTGGCGATCGCCCACACCGCCAGAACCGATTCCACCGAGCGCGGGACGGCGACCGCGACCAGATCCTCCGGACCGATCCCGCGATCGATCAGCAATCGGGACAGCCGGGTGGAACGCTCGTCCAGTTCGGCATAGCCGACCTCGGCGAGGGTCGTGGTGGCATCGGCGTAGACCAGCGCGGTTCCGGTGGGATCGGCTTCGACCGCGGTGGCCATGAGCTGCGGAAGAGTGGTGACGCGAGGCCGTCGAGTCCGGGCCGGGCGGGTCCGGGACGGGCGGGTCATGCCGCCCCGCCCAGCACGTACTTGCCGCTGACCATCCGCCGAACCACGTATCTCATCCTGCCTGTCGTCACCGGCGCCGCCGCGGCGCCACCTTCTGTCCATCGGTCCCGGAGATCTCGCTCGTTACTTCCGGGCGAGCACCGGTCCGATCATCTCAGCGAAGCACATCGCCGGTCATCACGACCACCTCGGCGGATCCGAAGCCCGCCGTCGGCGCCTGTCCCTGTTCCAGCAGCACCGCCCGCAGATCCTCGAGAGGTCCGGGATCGAGACGAGCCAGCCCGGCGGCGTCGGTGAACAGGTGGGTGACCCATTCGTCGGCCAGCGCTTCGGTGTCGGCCGCCGCATCCGCCAGCACCATCGACGCGCCCGCGACACCCGCGGCCACGATCTCGAGCAGCGCCGCGACACCGTCGGGCCGGCCCTGCCGGAAGGTGCGCGACTCGAAGGTCAGCTCGGTACGGTTCCGCAGCCGGTCCACGGCCTCGGCGAGCTGGTCGTAACGCAGACCGGCGGATGTCGCCGTGAAGGCCGGGTCCGCGCCGCGCAGCGCCCGGATCCGGTTCGCGTAGGTCACCGGGCGGGCCGATTCACCGGCGATCTCCGCCGAGACCGCGGGCTCGTCGAGAATCAGCCATTCGATCCCGGCCGGGCCCGGCTGCGGGCGAACCGCCGACAACGAGATGCCGATCTTGATCTCCGGCCCCGCCGGCAGCTCCTCGCCCCCGACGACCGGCACCAGCGCGGCACCGGCCTTGAGGATCGCCCAGGTCGCGACCGTCGCCTCCACACCCCGGTCGAGCCGGACCGCGACACCGGTGCCCGGACCACAGCCGCGCCCGATCAGTACCCGCGCCAGCCGCGAGGACCGGGCGTCGAGTTCCTCATAGCTCACCGCCTGCTCACCCCAGGTCAGGGCCGGGCCCTCGGGATCGTCCTCGACGGCCGAGGCCAGGGCCTGGGCCAGGGCGGTGCCGATGGTGGATCCGGTCTCGACCTGTTCGGCAGGTGCGGGTGCGGCGTGCCGCCCGGATTCCCGCGCCACGACGTCGTGCAGATCGATCGCGTTCAGCAGGACCTGCGGATCGGCCGCCACCGCCGCCAGGACCCGCTCGAACCGGTCACCGAGCGTCCGCATGGTCTCCGGTGCGAACAGATCGCGCGCATAGGTGAACAGTGTGACCAGCTCGGCGGGAGCGCCGTCGGCATCGAACTGCGGTTGGACGGTGATCTGCAGATCGAATTTGGCCGCCACCGCGTCGGTGTCCAGTGCGGAGATGGTCAGTCCGGGCAGCTCCAGACTGGGCCGCTCGGTGTTCTGGAACGACAGCATCACCGTGAACAGGCTCTGCGCCCCGGTCCGGCCGGGTGCGACGGCCTCCACGACCCGCTCGAACGGAATGTCGGAGTGGGCGAAGGCCGCCAGATCGACTTCCCGGGCCGTCTCCACCAGGGTGTCGAAGGTGTCGGCGGTGTCGACACCGGTGCGCAGGGTCAGCGTGTTGACGAACATGCCGACCAGATCGTCGAGCGCTCGCTCGCCGCGGCCGGCGATCGGGGTGCCGATCACCACGTCGGCGGTACCGGACTGCCGGGCCAGCAATGCCGCCAGCGCGGCGTGCACGACCATGAACAGTGACGAGTTGTGTTCGCGTGCAACGCGAATCAGGCCCTCGTGCACCTGCGCCGGAACCGTGAAGCCGAGTGCCTCGCCTTGCATCGACGCCACCGCCGGTCGCGGATGATCCGGAATCAGCAGCGGCGCACCGGAAACACCCGCCAGCCGTTCCCGCCAGAAGTCCAGCTGCCGGGCCGCGATCGAGGAAGGGTCCTCGTCGGAACCGATCACCGAGCGCTGCCAGACGGCGAAGTCGGCGTACTGCACCTCCAGTGGCACCCACCCGGGTTCGCGGCCACCGCTGCGCTCGACATAGGCGGTGACCAGATCTCGGGCCAGCGGCGCCAGCGAGGATCCGTCACCGGCGATGTGGTGCAGCACCAGCGCCAGCAGATGATCGGTCCCGTTGTCCAGAAGCAGCGCCCGGACCGGAACCTCTTGTGTCACATCGAATCCGGCGGCCAGCAGCGTGCCGATCCGGCCGATGGGGTCGGTGACCGATTCGACCGGCAGTCCGTCCGGCAGGGCCTGCTGCGCCGACAGGATCTCCTGATACGGAACCTCGTCCGCGCCGCCGATCGGATAGCGGGTGCGCAGCACCTCGTGCCGCTCCAGTACATCGACGACGGCCTGTCGCAGCGCCGCCACGTCCAGGGTGCCGGTGAGCTGGATCGCCAGCGGAATGTTGTAAGCGGCCGACTCCGGATCGAGCTGGTTGATCACCCACATCCGCTGCTGGGCCAACGACAGCGGAATGCGCTCGTCCCGCTCGGCGGGTCGCAGCCGCGGCCGACTCGATCCCCCGGCTCCCGGCGTCACCCGCGCCGCCAGGCCCGCGACGGTGGACGCCTCGAACAGTTCGCGCACCACGAGATTCGAATCCAGCGCCTCGTTGATGCGCGCGACCGCGCGGGTCGCCAGCAGCGAGTTGCCGCCGAGGGCGAAGAAGTCGTCGTCGAGTCCCACCGCGACCTGATCGGCCGGACCGCTTCCGCCGAGCAGCGCGGCGTACACATCCGCCACGGCCTGCTCGATCGGCGTGCGCGGTGCGCGGAACTCCGCGGCGCTGCGCAGCGACGGTTCCGGCAGCGCGCGCCGATCGAGTTTGCCGTTGGGAGTCAGCGGCAGTTCGTCGAGGACGAGCACCGCGTCGGGAACCATGTAGCCGGTCAGGAAGCCGGCCATCTCGTCCCGCACGGCGATCGGATCCAGCTGTACACCGGCCTCGGCGACGACATAGCCCACCAGCCGCTCGCCGGTGTGCTCGCCGGTGCGGACCAGTGCGACGGCCTGGACGACACCGGTGCAGCGCAGCAGCGCCGCCTCGATCTCGCCGAGCTCGATCCGGAAGCCGCGCAGCTGCACCTGCTGGTCGCTGCGGCCCGCGTATTCGAGTTCGGCCTCCCCGTCGAATCCGGCCCAGCGGCCGACATCGCCGGAACGGTACATCCGCGATCCGGCAGGACCGTGCGGGTTGGCCACGAACCGGGCCGCGGTCAGGCCCGGACGGCCCAGATATCCGCGCGAAAGCTGATGTCCCGCAACGTACATCTCACCGGCCACCCCGACCGGCGCCGGATGCAGCCGATCGTCGAGTACATAGGTCTCCAGACCCGGCAGCGCCCGGCCGATCACGCTGGCCGGATGATCGGACAGGCCCTGATCCACGGCCAGGAACGACACGTGCACCGTGGTCTCGGTGATGCCGTACATGTTCACCAGCTGCGGCTCGGTGGCGCCGTGCCGGTCGTACCAGCGGCCCAGCTGCCGCAGATCCAGCGCCTCACCGCCGAAGACGATGTAGCGCAGCGCGAACTTCCCAGCGGTGCCGTGCGCGGCACGGTCGGCCTCGGCGAGCTGGTAGAACGCCGACGGCGTCTGGTTGAGCACCGTCACCTGCTCGCGAATCAGCAACTCGCGGAACAGCTCCGGCGAACGCGAGGTCGAATGGTCCACGACCACGACCGCACCGCCGTTGGCCAGAGCGCACCACAGCTCCCAGACCGAGAAGTCGAAGGCGAAGGAGTGGAACAGCGTCCACACATCGGTCTCGTCGAAATCGAACAGCAGCTGGGTGTTGGCGAACAGCTCCAGCACGTTGCGATGGGTGACGCCGACTCCCTTGGGGACGCCGGTCGAACCCGAGGTGTAGATGACATAGGCCAGATCCGCCGGGCGCAGCGGCGCGCGCCGATCGGCGTCGGTGACGACCGCCCCGTCGAAGGAGCCGGTCTCCTCCAGCAGCACGGTGGGAATATCGGCGGCCGGCAGGGCATCTCGCAGTTCGGCGGTGGTCAGCACACACGCCGGAGCCGCGTCGGCGAGCATGAATTCCAGGCGCTGGGCCGGATAGCCGGTATCGATCGGCAGATAGCCGCCGCCGGCGATCAGCACGCCCAGAAGTGCCACCGGCAGCTCCTCGGTACGCGGAACCGCCACCGCCACCAGGGTTTCCGGGCCGACGCCGCGCGCGATCAGGGCGCGCGCCACCTGGTTGGCGCGCTGCTGCAATTCGCCGAAGGTCAGCGCGCCGTCACCGAACCGGACGGCGTTGGCGCCCGGACGGCGCTGTGCCTGGGAGGCGATCAGGTCCACCAGGGTCACCGGCGGTACCGGGACACCGGGGGTGTTCCAGTCGTGCAGGACGAGTTCGCGTTCGCCGGGGGCGAGCACGTCGATATCGCCGACGATCGCGCTCGGGTCGGCCGCGATCGCGCGCAGGATGCGGCGGAAGCGGTCGACGAAATCGTTGACCGTGGCATCGTCGAACAGGTCGGTGGCATAGGTGAACGCCGCCGAGATGCCCTGGGGCACACCGCGTTCGTCCACGGCCTCGACCACGGCGAGCTGGAGGTCGAATTTGGCCGGTTCGGAACCCAGTTCGACGCCCGATACCGTGAGCCCCGGCAGTTCCAAGGCGGTGCGCGGGGTGTTCTGGAAGGTGAGCATCACCTGGAAGACCGGATGGCGGCCGGTCGAGCGCACCGGATCCAGGATCTCCACCAGGCGTTCGAACGGCACATCGGCATGTCCGAAGGCCGCCACGTCGGTGGCGCGGGCCGTCGCGAGTACCTGATCGAACGGCTGCGCGGGGTCGATCTCGGTCCGCAACACCAGCGTGTTGACGAACATGCCGATCAGCTCGTCCAGCGCCGCATCACCACGACCGGCCACCGGAGTTCCGATGACGATGTCGCGGGTGCCCGACAACCGGGCCAGCAGGGCGGCGAAGGCCGCGTGCACGACCATGAACAGGGTCGAATTGTTCTCGTGCGCAATCCGGTTCAGTGACGCGTGCAGATGGGCGTCGAGATCGAAACCGATCGTCGCACCGGCATTGGAGGCCACCGCCGGACGCGGGCGGTCCGCCGAGAGCTCCAGCTGTTCCGGGACCGCCGCCAACTGCCGGCGCCAGTACTCGATCTGCTGGGACAGTACCGATTCCGGATCGTCGTCGGCGCCCAGCGCTTCGCGCTGCCACAGTGTGTAATCGGCGTACTGCACCTCGAGCGGCGACCAATCCGGTTGCGCGCCACCGGCCCGCCGCAGGTACGCGGTCATCAGATCGCGGGTCAGCGGCGCCATCGAGAAGCCGTCGCCGGCGACGTGGTGGACCACGCACACCAGCACGTGCTCGATCTCACCGAGCCGGATCACCCGCAGCCGCACCGGTGGAGCGGAGGTGACATCGAATCCGCCGGAGACGGTTTCCACGACCAGCGCGGGCACCTCGGCCTCGGTCGCCGTCACGAGCGGCAACTCGGGGGTGGCCTGCGGATCGGTGGTGTGCAGGATGCGCTGATAGCCCTCGCCGTCGAGTTCCGGGTAGACCGTGCGCAACACCTCGTGCCGGGCCGCCAGATCGCCGACCGCGGCCTGCAGGGCCGCCAGGTCGAGTCGGCCGGACAGCCGCACCACGACGGGAATGTTGTTGACCGCGCCGGCGGGATCGAAGCGGTTGAGGAACCACATCCGTTGCTGCGCATAGGACAGCGGAATCCGGTCGGGCCTTTCCATCGGCCGCAGTTGCTCCCCGGCACCGGCATGCCGCTCGACCTGTTCGGCGAGGGCTGCGACAGTGGAGGATTCGAACATCAGCTGCACCGGTACCCGCACGCCCAGTGCCGAGCCGATGCGGGCCGCGGCCTGCGCGGCGAGCAGCGAATTGCCGCCCAGTTCGAAGAAGTCGTCGTCGGCGCCGACGCGGCCGGGCTGATCGTCCACACCGGGCACCAGCAGCGCCGCGAACACCTCGGCGACGATCTCTTCCACCGGTGTCGAGGGAGCACGGAACTCGCGGGAGGCGAAACTCGGTTCCGGCAGCCGCGGCCGGTCCAGCTTGCCGATCGGGGTCAGCGGGATCTCGTCGAGGACCATGATCACGGCCGGGATCATGTACGCGGGCAGGGATTTCGCCAGGAATTCCTCGAGCTCGCCGGTGTCGACGGAGGTATCCGGACGCGGCAGCACATACGACACCAGCGCGGTCGCACCAGAGGGCAGTGCCTTGCCCAGCGTCGCCGCGAAGTCGATATCGGGATGTGCGGTCAGAGCGTTGTCGATCTCGCCCAGTTCGATCCGGAAACCACGCACCTTGACCTGGAAGTCCGAGCGGCCCAGATATTCGATGTTTCCGGATGCCGTGCGGCGCACCTGATCACCCGTGCGGTACAGCCGCTGCCCGGCGGTCTCGGCGAACGGGCTCGCGACGAATCGCTCGGCGGTGAGCGCCGGCCGGTTCAGATATCCCTGTGCCAGTGCCGGACCCGACAGATACAGCTCGCCGACCACGCCTTCGGGAACGGGCCGCAATCGCGAATCCAGTACGAAGGCACCGATTCCCGGCAGCGGACCACCGATCGTGATCGGCTCGCCCGGCACCAGCGGATCGCCGACCGTCGCGACGATCGTCGCCTCGGTCGGGCCGTACTCGTTGCGGAATCGGCGACCGTCGCGCGCCCAGCGAGCCACCAGTTCCGGACCGAACCGATCACCGATGACGGCGACCATCTCGAGATCCGGCAGATCATCGGATTCCACCGACTCCAGAGCGCCGGGAGTGATGATCATGTGCGTCACTTCTTCGCGCCGCAGCAGATCGGCCAGTTCGAAACCACCGAACACCTCCGGTGGCGACACCACCAGGGTCGCTCCGGTGGAGAAGGTCAGCATCAACTCCAGGACCGAGACATCGAAACTCGGTGAGCACACATGCATCACACGGGAATCGCCGTCGACATCCCAGAGGTCGCGTTCGGCCGCGACCAGACTGGCCAGACCCGCGTGCGTGACCACGACGCCCTTGGGACGGCCGGTCGACCCCGAGGTGTAGATGACATAGGCCGGATGCTGTTCGTTGGGCTGGCGCAGCCGATCGGCATAGGAGATCGGATGCGACGGGTGGGCCGCGATCCGGTCGCCGACGACCGGATCGTCGAGTTCCAGCCAGTACACCGCGGTGCCGAGCCCGGACCGATACTGCCCGGTGGTCAGGCCGAGGGCCGCACCCGAATCGGTGACGATGTGATCGATGCGCTCGGGCGGATAGGTGGGATCGACCGGCACATAGGCCGCGCCGGTCTTGGCGATGGCCCAGACCGCCAGCACCGACTCGATCGACCGGCCGATACCGATGGCGACCACGTCACCGGCCCCGATACCGCGGCCGATCAGCTCCCGCGCCAGCCGCGAGGACGCCTCGTCGAGTTCGCGGTAGGTGAGCTGCCGCTCCGGGCCCTCGGCCGGGGCCGAGCGGATCGCCACGGAATCGGCGGCGGACTCCACCGCGGCGGTCAGCAGCTGTCCGAAAAGGGGGCTACCCGACCGGCGGCGACGACCTCCACGAGCGGAACGGCGGGCAGTATCCATTCGAGTGTATTCACCTCTCACGTCCAGCAGGACCGCACGGCCGAGCACCCCCCTCGCGCGGTCCGGCCATCATATAAGGAGGGCGAGCACGACGGGGGGCGCCGGATCGAACTGGCCGACCCGCCGGTACTCCTGATGCTCATCGCTGCCGGGGGGTCTCGATGTTGCGCCTGAGGCCTACTTCAGTGGGCCTCGTCACAGGATGTCACAGCCAGCCCCGCCGAATCGCCTGTACACCTGCCTGGAAACGGGTACTGGCGCCGAGCCGCTCCAGCAGGCTCGCGGTACGGCGCACGACCGTGCGCCGCGACATCCCCAGCCGTCGGGCGATGGTGTCGTCGGTGGCGCCCAGGCCCATGAGGGTCAGGATGGCCCGATCGCGTTCGTCCAGCGGCTGCCCGGGATTGACCGAGATCGGCGCGGCGAGCGACCACAGCACCTCGAAGGTGTGCACGACCAGATCCAATGTCGGGCTGGCGGAGATGCGCAACCCCATCGGATCACCGCGGCGCTCATCGTGATGCAGCATGAGGGCCGCGCGCTCACCGTCGGCGATGATCACCTTCATCGGCGGATCGGGCAGGGTGCGCGCCTGCGCCCCGGCACTGTTGGCCGACAGGGCGAAGCGCAGCCGATCCGCGTCCTGATAGATGGTGTCGTGATAGAGGGTCTGATACCGCACACCCGCCGAGATGCGAGCCGCGCGCAGTTCGAACAGCCGCTCGGCACGCTCACCGTCGCAGAGGTATGGGCCACGATCGATCATCCGCACCCGGGTGCGGGCCGCGCGCTGCAGATCCTCGAATTCGGCGATCACCTCGCGGGCCTCGTACATCGGCGCCACGGTGCCGTCCCCGCGTTCGGTGCGCCGCACCGAACGGAAGGTCTCACCGAGCCGGGCCGCCGCCGCGTGCATGCGCGCGGTCTCGACCTGGCGCCGCCGGGATTCGGCCTCCGACAACGCTTCCGGCGCATGGGCGTCCCAGCGGACCACCGCACCGGTGTCGATGCGTACCACGGCCTGCATATCGCTGAGCGCCTCCAGGGCGGCAGCGATGTCGTCGCGGGAACATTCCAGGTATTGGGCGAGCTCGGACGCGCTCGAGCGCGGGTGCTGCACCAGAGCTGTGTAGGTGCGTCCCTGCAGGGATCCAGAGTCGAACAAGTCGTATAAACCAGTCAATGGGTCATCCCCCCGCGGCCGGACGAGCCGGGCCACAGGCGATGGCGCGGCGGCTATTCGCCCGCTCCCCACGACTGCTGCGACAGGACCACGCCCCTGCTCGCCATATAAGGAGTGGGGTCGATCTTGACGTCGTTGGGATCCCAGATCTCCAGATGTAGATGCGGACCGGTGGAATTGCCACGGTTGCCGACGGTGGCGATCACGTCACCGGCGTTCACGCGCTGACCCACGTGGGTGAGGATGTCGTTGACGTGGCCGTAGACAGCGGTGGTGCCGTCGTCCTGTTTGACCCGCACCCACAGTCCGAAGCCCGAGGCGGGACCGGCGTCGATGACCGTGCCGCTCGCCACCGAATGGATCGGGGTACCGAGTGCGTCGGCGAAGTCGATGCCGTTGTGCATGGCGCCCCAGCGGGACCCGAAACCGGAGCTCACCACACCCGCGACCGGGCGCACGGCCTGGCCGGGATTGAGCTGCTGCTGGATCCCCTTGAGCACCTCCTCGGCGTGCGACAGCGGACCGGCCACCTCGGGTGGGAGGTTCTGCAGGCCGAACGGTGCCGGCGCGGGGGCGGCGATCGGCTGGGCCTGCGGCGCCGCGGGAGCCTCCGCCGCTGCGGGCGCGGGCTCGGCCTGCTGCTCGGCCTCGTGCGCGGGCTCCTCGGCCGACTTCAGCGCGACCGGATCGGGTGCGTTGTTGTTACCGCCACCGGGAAGCAGGGGCGCGGCATGGGCGAGCTGAGTGGCGGTGCCGATCAGGGCACCGGTGGCCACCGCGGCGCTGGCCGCGAGTTTCATCCGGTCCGCGGTACGCGGCTGGGCGCGATGGCGAGTGCGGCGCTCGGCAGCACCGTCACCGTCGGAGATATCACCGAGCAGGTCCTGAACGGATACGGAACTGGATGTCTCACGGTGCTGCGGCAAGGGTCGTCCTAGCGTCGATCAACTCGGTGGCGACGCCTTCTCGCGACCGCCGGGCCTTTCGGAATCCACGGAATCCGCGAAACCTGACTTTCGGTAACGATTCGGCATCTGTTGTGACGGAAACTGTACTCCGTCGTGACCTTTCCGCAACCTCCGCAGTCGAATTCGCAGGTGAAGGCCGATTCCCGGATCGACGGGTCCCGTTACCTCCAGGTCGGCCGCGGTTCAGACTGTGACAGTGATCATCGACGAGCTGCGCACCCCGATCGTGCTGGCACCGATGGCCGGTGGGCCATCGACCCCCGAACTCGCGGCGGCGGTGAGCAACGCCGGTGGACTCGGATTCCTGGCCGCCGGATATCTGAGCGCCGCCGACACCGGGAACCGGATCGCGGCGGTGCGCGAACTGACCGGCGCCCCCTTCGGCGTCAATCTGTTCGTCGCGGGCGTGCCCACCCCGCCGGAACGGTTCGCGAGCTATCTCGAACACCTCGGCCGCACCTTCCCGCTCGGCGAGGCCCGCTTCGACACCGATGCCTGGGACGAGAAACTGGACCTGCTCACCGCCGATCCGGTCGCGGTGGTGTCGTGCACCTTCGGCTGCCCGTCGGAAGGTGAGATCGCGCGACTGCACGGGGCCGGGTCGCAGGTGTGGGTGACGGTCACCTCGGTGGCCGAGGCCCGGATCGCGGTCGAGGCCGGAGCGGATGCGCTGATCGCCCAGGGAGCGGAGGCCGGCGGGCATCGCGGCGGCTTCACCGACCAACCCGAGGACGACGACACCGATCCCCTCGGCACCCTCGCGCTGGTGCAGTTGCTGCGCTCGGCCCCGGACACCTCCGCGGCACCCATCGTCGCCGCGGGTGGAATCGCCACCGGCGCGGGTATCGCCGCGGCGCTGGCGGCGGGGGCCGCGGCGGCACAGCTCGGCACCGCGTTCCTGCGATGCCCCGAGGCCGGCACCTCGGCACTGCACCGCGACGCCTTGGAGATCGACACCCCGACCATGCTGACTCGGGCGTTCAGTGGCCGCCGGGCCCGCGGATTGCAGAACCGGTTCATCCTCGACAACCCCGGCGCACCCGCGGCCTACCCCGAAATCCATTACGCCACCGGCCCGTTGCGGGCCCGCGCGCGAGCCGACGGCAACCCCGACGCGGTGAACCTCTGGGCAGGTCAGGCCCACACTCTGACCACCGAGTTGCCGGCCGCCGACCTGGTGCGCACACTTTCGGAAGAGGCGAAAGCCGCACTGCAATCGGCACTTTCGCGGACAATCCAGTCTTGTTGACAATGTTTTTCGTTTAGACTCGAGGAGTATCGCCCGTCATCCGACTCCTATCCACGAGGAGAGCGTTATGTCACTGGATGTCTCAGACGCATTACTCGAGCGTGCCGAACGCGGTCCGGTCAGCGACGAGGAATTCGTCGAATGCGTTCGCACCTCCCTGCCCTACGCCTACGAGGTCGTCAGCCGCGTGGCCGACGATTTGCGTTCCGGCACGGCCGAATACGCGGACAACCGGGTTCCGCCGCCGGACGAGACGGCCCGCGGCCAGCTGTTGCGCGCCATGGCGTCGGACTCCATCCGCGGCAGCCTGGAACGGCACTTCGGGATCAAGATCGCCTTCCAGAACTGCCATCGGGTGGCGGCCTTCCCGCTGTCGGCGGTCGGTGGTGACACCTACTCCACCTTCGTCTCCACCCGCGCCCAGCTGCTCAACCAGAGCCCGGAACTGCGCAACTGCTGAGCCTTCCGGCTCTTCAGGTTCTCGGACCGAGCGCCGGCTACAACTCACGTAGCCGGCGCTTGAGCACCTTTCCGGTGGGGTTGCGCGGCAGCTCGTCCAAGAAGACGATCTCGCGGGGAACCTTGTAGCGCGCGAGATTCGACTTCACGTGCTCCCTGAGCACTTCCGCGTCGACGGGTTCCGCGGATTCCGCCGAACCCGCAACACCCGCATCGGGATCGCCACCGACAGTCCCGATTCCGTCGCCGGAGTCGGCGGCCCGCACCACGAATGCGACCAGGCGCGCGCCGTATTCGGTATCGGGAACCCCGATCACCGCGGCCTCCCGCACGCCAGGATGCGCGTTGAGCAACTCCTCGACCTCCGCCGGGAAGACGTTCTCACCACCGGAGACGATCATGTCGTCGTCGCGGCCGTCGATGAAAAGCCTTCCAGCCGAGTCGAAATGACCGACATCACCGGTCGACAGCAGCCCGTCGATCTCCTCTTTGCTCCCACCGCCGGTGTATCCGTCGAAGGGGATCGCATTGCGGACGAAGATCCGCCCGCTCACTCCTGGCGGCACCTCCGCACCCCGCTCGTCGAGGATCTTCACCACCGCACCGATCACCGGCGAACCCACACAGCCGGGTTCGGCCGCCAGATCCCGCGGGGTGGCGATGGTGGCGTAGGCGACCTCGGTCGAGCCGTAGAGGTTGTAGACCACCGGCCCGAAGGTCGCGGTCACCTTGCGGCACAGATCGGCGCCCAGTTGCGAGCCCGCCACGAAGATGATGCGCAGCGCCGACAGATCCCGCCCGGCGACCGCGGCCGGCCCCGCCTCGACGATGCGCGCCAACATCACCGGCACCGCGATCAGAGCCGTCGCCCGATGCTCGGCCATGCTGTCGAGCACCCGCTGCGGATCGAACTTTCGCCGGATCACCAGGGTGGAACCGAATCCGATGGCCTGCAACGACATCGCGAAGCCGAGGGTGTGGAACAGCGGCGCAGGACATTCGGTGACCTCGCGGGTGCGGAACGGGACCTTGCTCAGAAGCGCGCCCAGCGGTTCCAGCGACCGCGGTTCCGACCGCGGCGCACCCTTGGGTGTCCCGGTGGTTCCGCTGGTCAGCAGGATGATCTTGGCGCCGGATCGCGAGATCGGTGGTACGGCAGGCGATCCCGCGGTGATCAGCGATTCCAGGCTGCTGGTGTGCGGGGTGTCCGACCAGGCCCGGTAGGCACCGCGACGCGGGCTCAGATCACCGAGGAAGGTCTCGTACTCCTCGTCGTAGACCAGCAGATCAGCTCCCTCGCGGGTGGCCACATCACGCAGTTGCGGCCCCGAGAAGTCGGTGTTCAGCAGGATGATCCGGGCACCGCACTTGGCGGCGGCGAAGACCGCGTCGAGCAGTCCGCGATGGTTGCGGGCCAGGATGGCCACACCCTCACCCGTGCGCAGACCGCGCTTGCGCCATTCGTTGGCCAGCCGATTGGACCGGTCGTCGAGTTCTCGATAGCTCAGACTGCCGCGCTCGTCGACGACCGCGGCCCGGTCGCCGTACCGTGCGGCCGCCAGTCGCAGTAGTGCGGGCAGTGCGCCATGGCGCAGCAGCGCCTCACCCGCCGACAGCAGGTTGCACGGCGATTCGATCCCGACGAGCCCACTGCCGACACAGAACCGCAGATATTCCAGCTCGGTCAGGACCCGAGCGCCCGCAGCCCGCAGCAGATTCACTGTCATGACTCGAATCTCCCTGCCGTGCTGTCCGTCCGATCCCCGGGTAACCGTACGTCCGCCCCGGGCGGCGCGCGCTACTTTCCGTGTGCGCGCAGCTGATAGAGGCCGCGGGTCTCGGCCACCACCACACCGTCGGCGTCGGTGACCGTCGCCTCGAGGGCGAAATCGGCCTTCCCCTTGACCTCGGCGTCGGCGACGATCCGCGCGATCTCCTCCTCCGACAGCGAAGCCTGTGCGCGCACATCGGTTTTCGCGGGCTTGCGGAAGAAGATCTGCAGATCCTTCACCAGCGGGTAGTACTTGGCGTTGTCGAAGGTCGCGATCGGGATGGCGCCGCCGAGAATCTCGGCGACCGTGAACAGCACACCGGCGTACATGACACCGAAGTGGTTGCCGTTGCCCTCGATCGGCACGGTGGTGGCCGCGAAGCCCGGCCGGACCTCCAGCGCCTGCACACCCATCTTGTGCGCGATCGGAATGGTGAATTCCAGCGCGCCGTTCACCATGTCCGCGAACGCGGGAGTCTCGCTGTTCGTCTCGGTCATCGCCGTACCTTCCTGCCCGGAGCCGGGTACCCACCGGGTACCCGGCCTCAGCCTACGACAGGTTGTTGACACCGTGTCAACAGGCTCTCGATCCGGCCACCGCACACCGGCCCGGGCATATGGCGCCCGGTTCCAGCGCTGCGGCGTCGGCTCACAGCGTGGTGACGCTCAGCTCGCCGTCGGCATAGCGCGCCCGCAGCCGCTTCTTGTCGAATTTGCCCACACTGGTCTTGGGCACCTCGTCGATGAAGGTCCAGTGCTCGGGCAGCTGCCACTTGGCGAACTTGCCGGCGAGGAAGTCGCGCAGTTCCGCCGGTTCGGCGCTGGCCCCCTCCTTGAGCACGATCGCCACCAGCGGCCGCTCGTCCCACTTCTCGTCCGGCACCCCGATGACCGAGGCCTCCGCGACCGCGGGATGGCCCATGATGGCGTTCTCGAGGTCGACCGAGGAGATCCATTCACCACCGGATTTGATGACATCCTTGGACCGATCGACCAGCGTCAGATAGCCGTCCGGGGTGACCTTGCCGACGTCTCCGGTGCGCAACCAGCCCTCGTCGAACTTGTCGGGATCGACCGAGGAGCCCTCCGGCGAGTAGTAGGCCCCGGTGATCCACGGCCCGCGCACCTCGAGTTCACCCACGGCCTCGCCGTCGTTGGGCAGCACCGATCCGTCGTCACCGACCAGCCGGGCCTGCACCAGGGCGGGGAATCGGCCCTGGGTGTACCGGTACTCCCATTCCTGTTCACCCGAAACCCCCTTCGGCGGATGTGCGACGCTGCCCAGCGGGGAGGTCTCGGTCATCCCCCAGGCGTGCAGCAGCCGGACCCCGTGCCGTTCCTGGAAGGCGCGCATCATCGCCGGCGGCAGGGCGGACCCACCCACGACCACCTCGCGCAGATGCGAGATGTCCTGCGGCTGGGCGTCGAGCTGGGCCAGTACGCCGCCCCAGATGGTCGGCACCGCGGCCGCGAAGGTGGGTTTCGCGATGTCCATCATCGCCAGCAGCGGTGCGGGCTGCAGGAATCGGTCGGGCATCAGCACACTCGCACCCGACAGCATGGCGGCGTACGGCAGGCCCCAGGCATTGGCGTGGAACAGCGGCACGATGGCCAGCACCAGGTCGTCGGAGGTGAAACCCATGCTGGCGTTGGTGAGCACCTGCATGGCGTGCAGCACGTTGGAGCGGTGCGAGTAGACCACCCCCTTGGGGTCACCGGTGGTGCCGGACGTGTAGCACATCCCCGCGGCGGACCGTTCGTCGACAACCGGGAAGTCGTAGGTATCCGATTGCGCCGCAAGCAGTTCGGCATACGAGTGCACCTGCACGCCGGCGGGCGCGGTGAGCTCGGCGGCATCGCCGTTGGCGACGATGACATGACGCACGGTCTGCAGGGTCGGCAGATACTTGGCGAACATCGGCACCAGCGAACCGTCGACGATCACCACCTGATCCTCGGCGTGATTGGCCACGTAGGTGACCTGCTCGGGGAACAGCCGCAGATTCAGCGCGTGCAGTACCGCACCCATCGCGGGGATGGCGGCGTAGGCCACCATGTGCTCGTTGTTGTTCCACATGAAGGTGGCGACCCGGTCGCCCACCCCGATCCCCAGCCCACGCAGCGCATTGGCCAGCCGCGCCGATTCCGCGCCCAACTCCCGGTAGGTCATCGTGCGGATCCCGTCTCCGGTCCACGTCGACACCGTGGCATCGCCGTGGAATGTCGACGCGTAGCGCAGCAGCGTAGCCAGCGACAGTTGATCGTCCTGCATCGTGCTCAACATGGGTACCCGTACTCCTCACCAGTGAACGGCGTCACATCTGCCGCGAGAATAGCCGAAACAGTACTCGGCGGTAACAGTCCGGGCACCCGGCCTCGTTCCTGTGCGACGCACAGCGATAAACGGACGAATCGACCGTCGGCGGCGCCGGCTCGCACGGCGGCCCGGCCGGGCATCGGCTCTCCGGCCGGGATGGCCGGAAATATTGACTCATTGGCCGCCGATCTCTCGGCGACGATGTCCCCGCGCTCTACGCTTCGACCATGACACCCACGCCATCCATCTTGATCATCGGCGCCGGATTCGCCGGCCTCGGCATGGCGCTGGAACTGCAGCGCGCCGGTATCGACAACTTCACCATCGTCGAGAAGGCCGCTGATCTCGGCGGGGTCTGGCGGGAGAACACCTATCCGAACGCCGCCTGCGATGTGCCCTCACCGCTGTACTCATGGTCGTTCGAGCCGAAATCCGATTGGCCGCGCCGATTCTCGCAGCAACGCGATATTCACGGTTATATGCGGGCGGTGGCGGAGAAATACGATCTGCCCGGCAAGATCCGGTTCGGGGTCGAGGTCACCGACGCGGAATTCGATGCCGCACAAGGCACATGGCAGGTCCGCACGGCCGACGGTCGGACTCTGAACACCGATGTCCTGATTCCGGCGGTGGGTCAGCTGTCGCGTCCGGCGCTGCCGAATCTGCCGGGTATCGACACCTTCACCGGTCCCGCATTCCATTCCGCCGAATGGGATCACGATGTCGATCTCACCGGTAAGCGCGTGGCCTGCATCGGCACGGGAGCCAGTGCGATCCAATACATCCCGGCCCTGCAGCCGACCGTCGGGCATCTGACGCTGTTCCAGCGTTCGGCCGCGTGGGTGCTGCCCAAATTCGACACCGAATACACCGGCCTGCACCACGCCCTGTTCAAGAACTTCCCGCCCAGCCGCTGGGCCGAACGGTTCGCCATCTGGACCTTCTTCGAGGTGATGGCGCTGGCACTGACCGATGTGCCGTGGATCAAGGGCCCGGTGATCACGATCGCCGACAAACACCGCGCCTCCGCGATATCGGATCCGGAACTGCTCGCCAAGCTGACCCCCGACTACGCGGCCGGCTGCAAGCGCGGGCTGTTCTCCAACGAGTACTTCCCCGCCCTGGCCCAACCCAATGTGAGCGTGGAGACCACCGCCATCGAGGCGGTCACGGCGAACGGCATCCGCACCGCCGACGGTGTGGAGCACGAGGTCGACGTGATCGTCTACGGCACCGGATTCAAGGGCACCGAATTCCTGGCGCCGATGAACATCTACGGACTCGGCGGACGCAAACTGTCCGACGAGTGGGCGGCGGAGGGCGCGCGCGCCTATCTCGGGATGTCGGTTCCGGGATTCCCGAATCTGTTCATGATGTACGGCCCCAACACCAATGTGGGCTCCGGGTCGATCATCTACATGCTGGAATCACAGGCCCGCTACATCCGGCAGGTCGTGGAATACCTGGCCACCAAGCCCGGCCATTTCCTCGCCGCGCAGCCGGCGATCGAACAGTCCTGGGACGACTGGTTGCAGAAGCGGCTGGTGCGAACCCCGTGGAACTTCTGCTCCAGCTGGTATCGCAACGCCTCGGGCCGGATCACCAACAACTGGCCCGGTGCGACCGTGCTGTTCCGCTGGAAGACCAAGCGTTTCGACCCGAGTGAGTACGCCGAAGGGGTTGCCGCGAAGGCCTGAGAGGCAGCCGGCTCGGGTCCGGCACCGGGTACGCGGCCGTCGAGCAGCGCTCCGCGCCGCGGCCCGCGCATCCCGGACTCACAGCGTGATCGTGGTGAATACGCCGGCCAATCCGTTCTGCCAGTAGAAACCATCCGGCGGGGTGTCGGCGACACCGGCGTCTCCCAGCCAGACGTTGTCGCCGATGCGCACACTCAGCGGCCCGGGCGTGACGGTCAGCTCCACATCGATCCCGTCGGCCGGGGGCGCGCAGAAGGTGAAACCATGCGGGGGCACCGGCGTGATGTCGCGACCGGCGACACGCAGGCCGGTGACACCGTCCGGGTAGCGCAGTTGCAGCGACTGCGCTCCGCGTACGCTCCGCAACCTGAGTCGCAGGGCGCGGTGGTCCGATTCGGTGCGGTCGGACAGCACGTCGACGGTGGGCGCGGGCCACTGGACCACCGGCGCCGGACCGCTGGCCACCGCATCCGGTACGACCCCCTCGAAGGCGCCGCTCGGCGCGGTGGACGAGACGAAGTCCCGGGTCCATCGATTCGGTTCCAGCGGCGAAATCCACTGTGCCACCTGATGGTCCGCATCGAGCGCGTAGGACAGTCGCACGGTCATCGGATGCCGGTCATCGAACCGGTCGACGGCCAGGCCCACGGCGGCCAGTGCCACCGTCACGACCACCGCCGTCGCCGGAACGAGCACACCGCGCCGTTGCGGCCAGGTGTGGGTGAGGGTCAGGGTGAACAGCAGTCCCAGCACCGCCACCACCGGCGCTGTGAGCTGGTACGCACCGGCCAGCCCGGCCTGCAGCCCCGGATACGCCGTAACACCCAGCAGTACCGCCGCGGGCAGGAGGAACAGGGTGAGCACCGGCAGTCGCCACCGATCCGGAACCGCGAAGGTCAGCGCCGCCCCGAGTGCCGCGGCGAAGGCTGCCACCACCACCAGGACGGCCCCGGGCGGGGTGAGCGCGGTGACGACCGCGCCGATCAGAGCCACCGCGACCAGCACTCCGGCCGCCGTGGCCGGAGCCCCGAACCACCTGCGCGACAACGCGTACCAGCCCGCGAGCACCGCGACGCACACCATGAGAATCGCGGCGCCGTACCACTGCGGCCGGTAGGGGTCGACGAACAGCTCGCGATACTCCGGGCGGATCAGCGTGATCGCCTGCCACACACCGTAAGCCGCGCCGATCGTGATCGGAACCGACAGCACCGCGGTCGCCGCGGCACCGAACACGCGTCCGTACGACACCTCTCCGGTGCGGCGCATCCGCCACGCCACCCACCCCGCGAGCAGCACGGTCACGACCGCCAGAACGACGATCAGCCACAGCGGCAGCACCAGCAGCACCCCGAAGGGAAGCGAGGTGTAGGCGCTGTCGGAAGCGTCGGATCCGGTGCGCAGATCGCGGGCGGCGAATTCGCGAGCAGCGGCGAGGGTGTTGTCGCCGTACTGCTGCACGACGGCCGGATCGACATGATCCAGATCGTCGAAGGGATTGTGGTAGTACGCAGTTCGTCCGGTGAAGGCCCAGTCCATGACCCGCAGTCCGGTGGGCTCCAGGGCGGTGAAGTCGCTGCCGCTGGTGGACTGTTGCCCACCCAGCGTTGTCGAGAGGGAATCGGTGTTCGGATGCGGGACGGCGGCGAAGACCCGGATCGACTCCCCGTCGGGATGGGTGAGCCGCCACAACACCGGCAGACCACCGGCACCGCGCGCCTCGAGATTGATCGCCACACCGCCACGCGGATCGGCCGCGCCGGAGGCCGCGAATGCCTCCGCCCCCAGCAGACCGGCCTCCTCCCCGTCGGTCAGCAGCACGACCACATCGTTGCGCGGCCGCTCCCCACTCGCCCGCAGCGCGCGGATCGACTCGACAATGGCCGCGACACCGACGCCGTCGTCATTGGCCCCCGGCGCATTCGGAACCGAATCATAGTGCGCCACCAGGTAAACGGTCCCGGTCGCGGCGGTCCCCGGCCAGCGGGCGACGATATCGGCCGTCCGGCCCAGGTTTGTCGAATCCCCCTCCGGCGGGCCCGGCCACCGGCCCACGCCGGAACGGATATCGGTGTCCAGCCCCAGTTCTCGCAGTTGTGCCGCGAGCCGATCGCGCACCCGATCGTGTTCCGCGGTACCCATCGGATGCGGCCGCGCCGCGATGTCACGAACGGTGCCCAGTGCCCGCTCGGCGCTGAATTCCCCGGTGGGCGCGGCGGTATCGCGATACCCGTGCGGTTGCTGCTCCCATGCGGTGAGGACGACCACCACCAATAGCAGAACGAATGCGACCACCCCGGAAACTCGACTCCCCATGCACGGATGGTACCGGCGAGTCGATCTCCGAGCCCGGACAACGACGGTGCCGCCGGATGCGCGCGGCCGACGATCGCGCCGACGGTGCACGGCGGCGGCAACATTGCGGTGGCGACATCACCGCGTGGGTCAGCCGCGTGGCCGGGCGATGATGATCGGGCACTCGACGCTGTGCATGAGGGCCTGACTGGTGGACCCGAGTGTCATACCGGGAAAGCCGCCCTTGCCGTGGCTGCCGACCACGACCAGCTGGGCGTCGGCGGATTCGGCGAGGATCCGCCGGACCGGGCGGTCCTCCACCACGATCCGGCGCACCGTCACCGGCTCGTCCGGGTCCTCGTGCACGGTCAGCGCGGCATCGATCAGTCTGGTGCCTTCCTCCTGCAAGGCCGCCGGGGAGGGATAGTCGCCGAAACGCTGCCAGGTGTGCACGACCGTCAGATCGGCACCGCGACGCCTCGCCTCGCCGATGGCGATCGCGAGAGCGTCGGCGCTGCACGGGGAATCGTCGTAGCCCACCAGGACCGGGCGCTCGGAACGGAGCATCGGATCGGTCGGCACCACCGCGACCGGGCCCCGCGCGTGCCGCACCAGGGCGGTACTGACCGAACCCAGCAGACTGCGCTGATACGCCCCGAGCCCCCGGGCGCCCACCACCACCAGCCGCGCCCGGCCGGCACAGTCGAGCAGGGCGGGGATGATCGGCGCGTCGACGACGGCCGTCGTGACCTCGACGGCGGGCGCGGTTTCGGCAACCACCCGGGCCGCCGCGGCCACCGCGTGCCGGGCTTCCTCGCCCAGCCGCGCGTGATAGTCGAGTGCGGCCTCCTCCTCGGCACGCTCGCCGGGGACCGGCGGCACCGCGGAAATCACCTCGAGCGGAACCTTGTGCAGCGCCGCGTCATTCGCGGCCCAGCGCACGGCCTGCACCGCATCGTCGGAACTGTCGACTCCCACCACCACGGGCGCCTTGGTAGCCATACGAGAGGTCCCACCTTCTTCAGCTGCGGATCACGAGCGGCACTTCGGGCGAAGACGTCCCCACCCTACCGGCCGAGAGGGAGCTCAGCTAACGATCAGGCATCCACCTTTCGGTGCGATTTCCGGATAACCAACCGTCGAAGGCCCGGATTCGACTTTCCGGCCGCGCCGGGCGATAGCTGCGATACTGGGGAACAGCCCGACCACTACTCGAACCGCATGCACCCGACGAATCATCGCTCTGGGAGGCATCCATGCACAACGTGCCCGACCGCTCGACCATCGTCGCCGCACTGCAGCTGGCCGCGCGCGCCCCGTCCGTGCACAACACCCAGCCGTGGCACTGGGATTTCGACGGCACGCGGTTGCACCTGTCCAGCGATGCCGAGCGGCAGTTGACCGTGGCCGATCCCAGTGGCCGGCAGGAAGTGATCAGTTGCGGTGCCATGTTGCAGCACGCGCGCATCGCCTTCGCCGCACAGCGACATCCGATCACGGTGCACTACGCGCCGGAGGAGAGCCGCCACGACCTGCTCGCCGTGGCCGAATTCGATACGCCCCGGCCGCCATCGGATCGCGAACGAGCGCTGGCCGCCGCCATCCGCGAACGGCGCAGTGACCGGCTGCCGATGTCACCGCCGGATCGCCCGGAGCTGATCGACCAGCTGCGCGAGGTCGCCGCCGATCCCCGCGTCCAGCTGGACACCATCGCCGACGACGTACGCCCGCGGCTGGCCGCCGCCTCCCGTCACACCGCCGCCATGCATCAATACGACACCCCGTATCAGACCGAACTGCGTTGGTGGACAGGTAATTTCGATCTCGCCGAGGGAATACCGCCGGCCGCACTGGCCACCGCACGCGAGGCGGCCCTGGTCGATGTGGGCCGCGATTTCCCCGTCCCGCCCGGCACACCCCATCGCGCCGAGGCGCCCGACCACGCCGCCCTCGTCGTACTGAGCACCGCTGCCAACTCCGAACCCGACTGGCTGGCCACCGGCGAGGCCCTCTCCACCACGCTCCTGTCCGCGACCGCCGCGGGCCTTGCCACCTGTCCCCTCACCCACATCACCGAGATTCCCGCCGCCCTGCGCACCATCGCCACCCTGCTCCCCGAGCCCAGCCGCATCCCCCAGGCCGTGATCCGCCTGGGCTCGGCACCGCACGACTACGTGGCACCGCCGACCCCCCGTCGCGGCACCGACGACTTCCTGACCTTCACGGATCGATGAGGGCCCCGCCGGCCCTGCACCGCTAGCCCCAGTTGGCAGCGAGGGTGAGGCAGAACGGGTGGCCGCTCGGATCGAGAAGCACCCGCCAGGTCTCGCCCGGCTGATACTCCGGCACCGTAGCGCCCAATTCGACCAACTCCTTACTGGCCGTCTCGATGTCCTCGACCGCCAGATCCAGGTGGAACTGCTTGGTGCCGTTCTCATTCGGCCAGGTCGGCGGCTGATGATCCGGGACGGTGCCGAACCCGATCGCGTGATCCGGACCGGTGAGCATGGCGTACTCGTCCTGCACGTGGGCAATCTCCCACCCCAGCGCCGCCGCCCAGAACTCCGCGTCCCGCCGCGAATCGGCACTGTCCAGAGTCAGCATCTTCAACGTGGCAATCGCCATCGGATTTCCTCTCCGTACCAAAAATGTGCTGTCGGCCCAGCCTGCAATACCGACGCCGCATGCGATTGCAAAAACACGACAGACTCGACCGAGATCAGAACAAGCGCCTCGGATCGAGGGCGGCGCCTCTGATCGCGAGGCCGCTACCACCACCGATGCCCCAACTGTCCTACGATGCGGCCCACCGAGCCGGGGCACGCTAAACTGACCCCGGCCGATCGCCACACAAGCGAGAACGCCCTCGTAGCTCAGGGGATAGAGCACCGCTCTCCTAAAGCGGGTGTCGCAGGTTCGAATCCTGCCGAGGGCACCGATCGCGCCCGACGAAGATCGTCGCCACCACTCGAAACGCGACAGTCGAGTGCGTTTGCCGCACCCGCACCAGATCTTGCCGACCCGCCGCCGTAATGCTCCAACTGTCGAGCCCGGCTCAGAGGTCGAGCAGCTATCCGGTCGAACCGCCCGTCGGCACCAATGGCAGATGCTGGCTGACCCTGGATTGCTTCCGGCCCGGACCGCCAGCCGTTTATAAGAACATCGCAAGGCTCGTGCAGATCATTGAGGCATCCGCGCCCGCGGTGAGACGCAAGGAGGAGCAGTGGGTGGCATGGCCGATGATCAGAGTGCGAGGGGGCCGATCTGGGCGCGGCCGCGTTTTCTCAACACGTTGACGTTCATTACGTTCTTGGTCCTGGTGATCGTGCAGGGCCTCTGGTGGCGCGCTCATGGGAAACCGTTCTCGTGGGTACTGTTGCCCGCCACGCCCTTGCTCGCCTTCCTGCCCGCGGGGCTGATCGTCAAGTCGTTCCGGAAACGGTGGACCGCGCGGTGGGCCGAGCAACACGGGTTCAGGTATCAACGTGCTGCGGGCTGGGCGGTACCGGCGTGGAACTTCCCGCCGTTCACAATCCGCCGGGCGCGGCGCATGCGGGTTCGGGACGCCATGCAAGGCAGAGTCGGCGCCTACCCGGCGAGCTTCTTCCATCTCACCTGGCTCAACAACAACAAGATCAACGTGAGTACCCATTACCGGAATGTTTTCGTTCTGGAACTTCCCACGGCACTGCCCCGGTTGACGATGGGCCCGAACTTCGACACCACCGCCGGTACTCGGGTGGAGTTCGAATCCGCCGACTTCAACGACAAATTCGCGGTGTACTCCTCGAATCCGGCTTTCGCACATGCGGTTTTCACCCCGCGCACCATTGACCGGCTGATCGACCTCGGCCGACGCCGGCCAGCGGTGCTGCTGACCAAATTCGAAATCACCGGGAATCGCTTGGTCGGCGTCACCACGCTCGGCAATCGTCCCCGGGAGATCGCCTCGGTCTTCGACGCGATGCGGGTGGTCGCCGAAGGAATCCCGCGGTTCGTATGGTCCGACAGCACCACGACAGCGACCGCCCCGGAAAGGAGCGTGGCATGAGCAGCACCGTCGCTATCCTCGTTGCCTCGGCGGTGACGCTGGTCGTGATCGCCTGGTACTTCGCGGTGTACAACAATTTTGTGCGGTTGCGGAACCTGGTGGCCGAATCTTGGCAACAGGTCGGAGTCGAACTGCAACGCCGCCACGACCTGGTGCCGAATCTGATCGCAACAGTCGAGCAGGCAGCGGCCTTCGAATGCGGGAGCCTGAAAGCACTGGTCGAGGCACGCGATCGTGCACATGGCGCCGGCACTTCGGCGCCCGCCCCGGGACAGCGAGCCCCGGACGTCACGAAGGTTGCGACCGCGGAAAACGCTCTCACCAAGGCCTTGGGCAGCTTGCAGGCACTCGCCGAGCAGTACCCCACCATGGGCGCCGTGCGAAACTATCGAGCGCTGCAAAGCGACCTGGCCGATATCGAAGACCGGATCGCCGCGGCGCGGCGCTTGTACAACGGCAATGTGCGGGCATTGAACACAAAGATCGAATCGATTCCCGCCGCCCTCATCGCTTCTCTCCACCATGTCTCGCCCGCCGAATACTTCGAGATCAGCGGCCCCGAAACAGGGAAGGTAACCGACGTCCGCCGACTGTTCAGCGCGTCCTGAACGCCAACTGCGATCGGCGGTCCGCCCCGCCGGGCCGCGGTATGGCGGTGTTCGTACCCACCCTCTATTCGAGGTAATGGTCGTCCGCAACGTCATATTGCTCCGCGGAGGTGCCGGTGGAACCTCGGCCATCCGTGTCGCCTGCGGTCGCTGCCGCATTCGCCTCTCCGAGTGATTCGGGCGACATCTCGATGCGAGGGATCGCCGGAGGCTGACATAGTGGACGTCGAGGACGGGCTCCTTATCAAAATTTGCCCGACTCACTACAGAAAAGAAGTTGTTTACAGCATGACTCAAGGCAGTGTGAAGTGGTTCAACGGTGAAAAAGGCTTCGGCTTCATCGCTCAAGACGGAGGCGGCCCGGACGTCTTCGTGCATTACTCGGCCGTGAGCGGCACGGGTTACAAGTCCCTCGATGAGGGTCAGCGTGTCGAGTTCTCGGTGGAGCAGGGCCAGAAGGGACCCCAAGCCGTGGATGTCCGCGCCATCTGATTCATCGCGAGTCCTCGAAGAGCTTCGCACCCACCAGGGTGCGAAGCTTTTTTGTTGGCCGCATCATGTCCGACTCGGGCTTCGCCGATCACAACCAGCCACCCGGCGGAAATCCACACCTCACCCATCGCCGGGGCCTTAGCTACGACCGCACGCACGTGAGCACCCGGTCACCGCGATGCTCCGGCCACATGCCACCGGGCGAAGGACAACCGGGGCGACACGGTCTCCACATCGGCGAGGTCCATCACCCGGTTCAACTCCAGCGGGCCCAGATGGCCGGGCTCGGGCATGATCACCGCATCGGCCCCGACGGCTCGCACCTGATCGGCGACCGCCAGCACCGCACGCTCATCCGGCCACACCACGCGATAACCGAGACGCCGCGCCAACCTGCACACCTGCGCCCGATCCCAGTCCGGCGCCACACTGATCTCGAAGTCGATCCACCCCAGCGCAATCGGCCACATCACGAATCCCCTGTCGTCTCCCGATGGTCTGCACCCGCCGCCGGGGAACCCGGTTCAACCCGGCGGCGGGGCACGAAAATGGACGGTAGGCGGGTATTTTCGAGGTGGGCACGCTTACACCGGTTGCTGCTGTCAGCTGGCTGTTCGATGCCCGCGAACACTGTTCACGGCCGGGGAAGGGGCTGGTGATGAGCGAGGAGAACGGCGCGCCCATATCGGGGGCAACGCTGCGCGGCGCCCGTGTGTCCGCCGGGATCGGGCTGCGCGAGTTCGCGCGCCGAACACATTGGAGCGCAGCGTATCTGAGTCAGATCGAACGCGGACTTCGCCCGGTCACCGGGGATATCGCCCAGACGTATGCCGCAACGCTTGGCACCGACGCCCGGGCGCTGACACCGCCGCCCGGCGACCCGCTCCGCATCGCGCACGAGTGGCTGGTGGCCGACTCACCGATGGTCGAACACAGTGCGGCCGGTCGTCGCGTGGGGTCCGGTCTCGCCGACGAATTGGAACGTCGCGTGATGAAGCTGCGCCGCCTCGATGACGTGATGGGCGGGACCGCCCTGCACCCGATCGTCCGATCTGATCTCGAAGCAGCGCGGACTGTGGTGCTCGAAGGGCAGCACACGCCACAGGTTCGGCGTCGGCTCCTGCGGGTCGTAGGCGAGCTCTCACAACTCGCCGGATGGGTCTACGCCGATGCTGGGCACTACCCACAAGCTCGACAGACGTACCTCGACGGTGTGAGTGCGGCAAACGAAGCGGGAGACAGACCACTTGCCGGGCAATTGCTTTCGACCCTGAGCTATCTGATCACCAACACCGAGAATCCCCGGGACGCCTTCCTGCTGGCCCGCTCGGCGCTCAAAGGCGCTGCCCGCCAAGCACCGCCGGTCGTGCGGGCCCTCCTCGGTGAGCGAGTCGCCTGGGCGGCCGCGAATTTCGGTGACGCCGAAGCATCACGGCGCGCGCTGGCGGAGGTGGACGACGAATTCGACCGCCGCCGACCGGAAGACGAAGAACCGGACTGGACCTATTGGCTCAACCGGGACGAGGTCGATGTGATGAGGGCGCGCTGCGCGGTACGACTCGGCGACGCCGTCGCGGCCGAGAACGTGCTGTCTCCCGTCATGGAGCGCTACCCGGCCGACAGGGCGCGAGAGGCCGCGCTGTACCGGTCATGGCTGGCCGAGGCGTACGCCCGCAGCGGGAACGCCGCCTCAGCCCGGACCACACTCGACCAGGTGCGCGCGGTGGCGGCCGAGGCCGGCTCGATCCGGCTCGAACAGCGGGTGTCGGAGGTAGAGGTCATCATTACCGACTCGCGGAGGACATCTGATTCGCATCGTACGAATCATGATGGCCGGAACCGCCGGCCATCGTAGCCGCGTACCTCGATGCCACCGCCGTTGTCGCTGCGCTCTCGATCGGAGACGGCCGCGCGGTCGGACGGTGAGCGTGCCCGATCGGCTACGGCTGGACTTCGCTTGCCTTGCGGTACTTTCCGTGCCCGCCGGGGCCGATGGCCCATGTCACGGGCATGCCCGGTGTGATGAATCGGGTCGTTCGACGACCACCGGCGCGAAACACCTTGGTATGAAGAACATCTCGCTTCCGCAGGGTCGATCGGAGTCTCTCAGCGGGCGCGCTCGGAGCCGACGAGAGCGTGGTTGGCGGTGATGTCGGCTATCGCATCTCCGCGGTCGTACAGATCATCGGCCAGACGCGACCGGAGGGCAGTCGGCAGCGCGGGGGCGAAGGTTTTGAAATAGGCCCGCAGCCAGTCGGGCCGCGCGATCAGGAATGGCAGGTCCGTTGTCATCATGTTGCGGGCCACGATCATCGGCCAGGGCGTATCGAGCGGGTGAAAGTCGTGATTCCACAGGCCGGGCTGTGAGCAGCCGGGGTAGAACTGCCCCAGCATGAATCCTTGCTCGACGAATTGCGTCTTCCGGGCAGCGTGGACCTCATCGATGAGGGTGTGATCGGAAAGGTCCGCGAGCACCGTGATCAGTGCGTGCGGGCGCTTCCAATCCGAGATCGAGGTGAGGTGGACGAACCGGTCGTACATATCGCCGACCACGATGTCGAGTTCCGGTGCGCCCACCTCACCGTCGACGAAGGTCGCCCATAACAGGCACTTCGCGATCGCTTGGCTGATGAACGGGCATACGGGTCCCGGTCTGCCGAGGTCGTCGTGCGGTTGAGTGAGATATTCCCGAGACCATTGCGCCAGCCGAGCCGCGCGGGGGTCCGACTGTTCCGGGGCGAAGAGGTTGAGCCATTCGACGCCGGAGCGCGGTCCGGTCAGCGTGGTGATCGGCGTAGTCATGGTGTCTCCCCGGGGTCGAGGCCATCGACAAGGTGCGCGTGGCGCGGCAGGTACATCCGTAGCCGCGGGCCGATGAATGTCAGTGCTGCGGCACTTGTCATTTCGTCGTGGTCGGCGGGAACGCGCAGTGTGGTGATGGTTCCTTCGATGAAAGGCCGCCACGAATTCACGCCGAGATCTGCGTCCGACCGCCTGGCGGAACCGAAATACACAAGATCGCCGGGGAAGCGCGCCGGACTGTGACGGCGAGCTGTTTCGATCGTGCGCACACCACCGCGGCACAACATTTCACGATGTCGGTCGTCCAGCGATTCGGTGTGGACCGCGAACCGGTTCAGCATGCGCCGTATCCGAGCGGCGTCCGGTGCGTCGTTCGCGAGGGCCTCGTGGGTCAGCACCGCACTGTCCAACATCGCGAGTAGCGCGACGGATTGGCCGTCGGCCCGTAACCGGACGGCGATCGCATGGGCTATCACCCCGCCGACCGACCAGCCCAGCAAGCTGTACGGCCCATGGGGCTGGTGTGCCCGGATCTCGGTCAGATAATGGTCGGCGAGCTGTTCGATGGAGTCGAATTCCGCAGCGGGATCGGTGAGTTGGGGCATTTGCAGTCCGTAGATCGGCGTCTCGGGGTCGAGATGAGCGGTCAAGCCGGCGAACGACCACGACAGACCGATCGCGGAGTGGATACACCACAACGGCGGTAGCGTCCCGGCCGCACGGATCGGCAGGACGGTGCGCAGTGCGGCATCCGGGTCGGTCGCCTCCGGTGCGGCCACACCTCGATCGAGAAGTGCGGCAAGCGATTCGGGTGTGGAGTGGGTGTACACATCCCGCACGGTGATCGGCGTCGCCGTGCGCGCGCGTAGAAGCCCGGCGAGTTCGGTGGCGGTGAGCGAATGCAGGCCGAGCGCGAAGAGGTTGTCGTTCGCGGCGATGTCTTCGACGCCGAGTAGCTCGGTGACGGTCCGCACGACGAGTTTCTCGGAATCGCCGGAGGCGGGACGACGCGCCGACGCGCGCGCGGGTGCGGGCAAGGCGTCGCGGTCCAACTTTCCGGCCTGATTGGTCGGCAAGGTGGCGACCACGCACGCACTGGCGGGTACGAGGTGGCTCGGTAGCGACTCGCGGACCCTGGCGAGCACGTCATCAGAATCGATCGCGCCGTTTTCGGGAACCAGATACGCGACCATTCGCGCGTCGGGAAGCCCTCGGTGGTAAATCGCGACCGCCGCGCGCGAGACCTGTGGGTGCTCGGCGAGGAGGGATTCGATCTCGCCCGGCTCGATGCGATGCCCGCGCAGGTTGATCTGATTGTCCACCCGCCCTTGGTAATCCAGTCTCCCGTTGTCCCGCCGGCATGCGAGATCACCCGTTCGATACATGCGACTGCCCGGCGGGCCGTAGGGATTGGCGACGAAGCGGGCGGCGGTGGCGGCGGGAGCGCGGTGGTAGCCGCGTGCGAGGCTGGGGCCGGCCAGATACAGCTCTCCGGGCACATCGAGCGGGCGCGGGGCGAGCCACCTGTCCAGCGTCAGGACGCTCACGCCGGGTATGGGTGCCCCGATGGACACCGGCCCGCCCGGTGTGAGCGGCTCACTCTGGGTGGACACCACGGTCGCTTCCGTCGGTCCATAACTGTTGATCAGACGGCGTCGCGGGTGCGCCCACCGTTCGATCACCCGGGTGTCGACCGGCTCGCCGCCGGTGACCACCGTTCGAAGATCCGTCAGTTGTCCGGCATCGAGACTCGACAGCACGACGGGCGAGGACAGGTAGTGGGTCACGCGTTCGCGCGCGAGTAGCCGGGTCAGCTCGCCGCCGCCGACGATGCCGGGCGGAACGACGATCAAGCTTGCGCCGCAACTCAATGCGGCGAACAGCTCGAGCAACGAGGCGTCGAAGACGGGTGCGTGCGCGTGCGCTATCCGTGCGTCGGCTCCGACGCGATAGCGGTCGGTCAGGTGCGCGGCCAGGGCGGCGAGCCCACGGTGGGTGACCGTGACCCCCTTCGGCCGTCCGGTGGTACCCGAGGTGAAGGTCACGTAGGCGGGGTGATCGACGTGCAGTGGCACCGTGCGTTCGTCGTCGGTCACCACATCTGCGGACCGGCTGGTGATGTGCGCCCTGGTCGCGGGATCGTCGAGGACCACCCAGCCGCGGGCGGGTCGCGGCAGCACCGCGGCATGGCGTGCGAGCGTGACCCCGGATACCGGTCGTGCGTCGCTCATCACCGCCGCGATCCGCCCGCGGGGCTGGTCGGGGTCGATCATCAGCGTTGCGGCCCCCGTCATGGTGACGGCCCACCAGGCGAGGACCGATTCGAGGCTGCGCGGGATCGCGATGGCGGCGATCTGCTCGGGTCCCACGCCGAGTTCGATCAGCTCGCGCGCCAAGCGGGCCGCCTGTGCTTCCAGGGCGCGGTAGCACAGGGCGCGGTCGCCATCTCGAATCGCGAGCCCGTCGGGGTTTCGGCAGGCGCCGGCGGCGAGCAGTTCGGGCAGCGTTCGAACGGGCGGCGGATCGAGTGGTGTGACCGGCGGTGCGGCTGGTTCGAGGCGGCCGAGCTCGATGTCCGGGCCCTCGGCCAGCATCGTGGTCAGCGACGAGAACATCCGGGCGTACGCCTCGGCGGTGCGTCGGCTGAAAAGGTCTGCGGCGTAACCGAGTCGCGCGTCGACACCGATCAGAGTCCCGGCGGAGTCGCGCCGCTGCGTCAGTGTGACGTCGAGGTCGAACCGCGCGACGGACAATTCGAGGGGAACCTCGGTGAGCCGCAACCCGGGAAGCGATCGTTGCGCGTCGACGGCCGTTTCCACGATCAGCATCGTCTGCGCCGGCGGCACATCGGACTCGCCGATGTCCGACACGACGTGTTCGTACGGAACGTCGGATTGCGCGAACGCGGCGATGTCGAAGTCCCGGACTCGCGACAGTACGCGGCGAAAACTGTCGAGGGGGCACACCTGCGCGCGCAACAGAATCGTGTTGACGAACATGCCCACCAGTCCGTCGAGCCGGCGATCGCCACGACCGCTGGTCGGTGTGGCGACGACGGTGTCGCCGCCGCCGGACAGCCGCTGCAGCCACACCGCGGTCAATGCCTGGTAGGCCATGAAATCCGTCGCGCCGACGGTGTGCGCGATGCGGGACAGTCGCTGACACGACACCGGGTCCACCGCGAAGGTGATGTGGTCACCACGATCGGTGCGACGGATCGCGCCGGGACGGGACGCCGGCACACGCTCCGGTGTCAGGCCCGCCAGCCGCTCCCGCCAGCCGCGGATCTGTTCTGCGCCATATGATTCGGGGTCCGACGGATCACCGAGGACTTGTGTGTGCCAGAGGGCGTAGTCGGCATAGGAGACCGGTAGCGGCGACCAGCCGGGCGGGTCCCCGGCACAGCGAGCGGCGTAGGCGGCGCCGAGATCGCTCGCCAGCGGCCCCATCGACCAGCCATCGGCCACCAGGTGATGCAGGACGAGCACCAGCACGTGCGCGGAGGGTGCCAACCGGAGCAGGGTGACCCGGAAGCACGGCTCGACCGAAGCGTCGAAACCCGCCGATGCCAGCGCCTCGAGCCGTGCGTCGAGATCCTCCGGTGCGATCGGCTGGGGGGACAGTTCGAGCTGAATCTCGTTCACCGGCAGGACACGTTGAGTCGGTCCGTACGCATCGGCGGGGAACAGCGTTCGTAGCGGTTCGTGCCGGTCCAGCACATCGCGCAGCGCATCGGTCAGCGCACCGGTGTCGAGCGGGCCGTCGAGCCGGACCGCGAACGGCATGTTGTACGCGGGGCTGTCCGGATCCAGCTGGTTGGCGATCCACAATCGTCGCTGTGCGGGCGCGAGCGGGATACGTCCCTGGTGTGGATCTCGCCGGGTGAGCTCTACGAGCGCAGCGCCCTCGGATCCGTCATCGATACGACGTGCCAGGGCAGCGACGGTCGGATACTCGAAAACGTCACCCACCCCGATCATCACACCGGTGGATTCGGACAGCCGTGATGCGAGCTGGGTAGCGGCCAGCGAGTGGCCGCCCAGGGCGAAGAAGTCGTCGTCGCGCCCTGCCTCCGCGATGCCGAGCAGCTGCGAGATCGTGGCCGCGACCGTCTCCTCGGTGGGGGTCTGCGGCGCCCGGTGGCGCGCCGGGGTCAGCGCCGGAGCGGGCAGCGCGGCGCGATCCAGTTTGCCGTTGGCGGTCCGCGGCAGTTCCGGCAGCACGATCGCGGTGGACGGGACGAGCGCCTGCGGCAGCGCTCGCCGCAGGCGCGAGAGCACCGAATCGGCGGCGAGTTCGGCGCCGGCGGGGACGAGGTAGGCGACGAGCACGTCACCCGCGGGACCGGGATGGATCGCCACCGCCGCACGGGCGACCCGCGGGTCGTCCGCCAACGCGGATTCGATTTCGTGCGGTTCCACCCGGACACCCCGGAGGCTGATCTGGCCGTCACCGCGGCCGTGGTAGTCGAAGGACCCGTCGAGGCGCCGCCGGGCCAGGTCGCCCGTGCGGTACATCCGGCTACCGGCGGGACCATGGGGATCGGCGACGAAGTGGGTGGCGGTCAGCCCCGGGGAACGGTGATACCCACGGGCGATGCCCGGACCCGATACATACAGTTCACCGCTTGCTTCGCGCGGCTGCCGCTGCAACCTCCGGTCCAGCACGACCACGTCCGCACCGGCGGCCGGTGTGCCGATCGTGATCGGCCCATCCGGGCTGAGCGGTTCGGTTTGGGTGGCGACCACGGTGGTCTCGGTCGGGCCGAAGCTGTTGATCAGCCGGTGATGTTCGCTCCACGCCGCCGCGATGGTTCGCGGGCACGCTTCGGCGCCGGTGACGACCGTCTCCAGCTCGGGCAGCGCGGCCGGATCCACTGTCGCGAGCACCGCCGGGGTGGACAGGTAATGGGTTATCCGCCGCCCCGAAAGCAGCCGGGTGAGTGCGCTGCCGCCGATGACATCGGACGGACAGACGACCATGGTGGCACCGGCGCCGAACGCGGCGAGGAGTTCGAGCAATGCCGCGTCGAAGCCGGGAGCATGCGCCAGCAACACACGTGAATCTGGCCGCACCCGATAGTGTTCCACGGCGTATCGAGTCAGATTCGCGAGTCCGCGGTGGGTGATCGACACTCCTTTGGGCTTACCGGTGGTCCCGGATGTGTAGATCAGGTAGGCGGGGTGTGTGCCGCGCAAGGGGCGGGTCCGCTCCGAATCGAGAACGGGCGTGGCAGGACGCGCGCTCACCCGGTCGCAGGTTCTCGGGTCGTCCATGACCAGCCACCGGAACCCGCCCGATCGTCCACCGACGGTGAGCCCGGCTACCGGACGAGCGTCGGCGAGCATCCGGGCAACCCTCTCCCCGGGGGTCGCGGGGTCGATCGGCATCCACGTCGCGCCGGTCTTGGCGACGGCCCAGAACGCCAGCACCGCAGCGAGGGACCGATCGACGAGCACCGCCACCACGGTTTCGGGTCCCGCCCCCGCCGCGATGAGTTCACGGGCCCATTGCGAGGACCGGCCATCGAGTTCGGCGTACGCGCACCGGACACCGTCTGCCTCGACGGCGCCCGTGCGTGCGTGTGCCGCGCCTTCGGCGAGGATGTCGGGAAGTACCGCAGCGGAGGATGTTTCGTCGTGCGCGATCGCGCGATCGTGGCGGTTCGCCTCGTCTGTGGGCGTGCGCAGCGGCAGGGTGCACACCACCGCATCGGCCTCTGCCGCCGCCACCGCGTTCAACAGTGTCAGGAGCCGGGCATGGTGGTCGGTCAGGACGGCATCGGTATAGCGGGCCGGATTGCCCGAGAGGTCGATGCCCAACGGAGCGTGCGCGCCGAATCGGTAGACGGTCAGTGCCATGTCTTCGACGGCACCCACGGACAGCACCTCCACGTCGGCGGTGGCGGGACCGAATCGCAGCGATTCGTCGACGAGCAACAGGTCGATCACCGGACCGAGAGCCCCATGGCCGGCGACCGCCGGCTCCAGGTCCCGCCGGATGTCCTCGAGCCGGTAATGCTGGTGACGCAGCGCCCCGGTCACCGCCAGACGCACCTGCCGGACCAGGTCGCCGACCGTCGTGTCCGAACCGACGTGTGCGCGCAGGGGGACGGTGTTCGCCACCATGCCCGCCGAGCGACGCAATGCCGCGGTGGTCCGGGCAGCGACCGGAAGCGAGACGACGACGTCGTGCGCCCCCGTCATCCGGGCGAGATACGCGAGCACCGTCGCCACGATGAGCACCGGAACCTGCGCGTCGAAGCGATCGGCAGCCGCCGACAACGCGTCCTCGGAATCGGGGGGCAGGACGGCACGCGCGGCGAGCGGGACGGCGCACGGCGGGGCGACCCGGTCACTGAGCGAGGGCACCGAACGAAGGCCGGTGAGGGACTCCCGCCAGTAGATACGGTCACGCTCGGCGCGTGCGGAGCGCCGGTAGGCGCGCTCGCCGTCGGCGATGTCCGGCAGGGCGAGGGCGCCCGATGCCCGCGCTTCGATTCCGGTGCACGCCGCGGAATACAGCTCAGCGGTACGGCGTAACAAGATCATCGCGCCGATGCCGTCGATGCCCACGTGATGTGCGCGCGAATACCACCAGTGATGGTGGCGGCCGATCCGGAGCAGGTGCGAGCACCCCGGTTCATCGGCGAGGAGGTCGATGGGCGCGCGGAGGTCGGCGTCGATCCACGCCCGGGCGGCTGTGGTGGGGTCACGGTTTTCGCTGAAATCGTCGATCTGAATCACGCGCGGCACGCTGTGGTCCACCCGCTGGACGACCCGGCCGTCGTGGCGCAGGAAAGTGAGAAACGGCGAACCCAGCTCGTGCCCGGCGGCCAGGGCGCACCGTTGCAGGAGGTCCACATCGAGCTCGGCGTCGATATCGAGAACTTGAGCGACGCACAGTGGCACCGACGGCAGGAGTTGCTGGGCATGCCACAGACCTGCCTGGGCCGGGGACAGCTCGAATGCTCCCGGGGGCAGAGCGGACTCCGTCGCCGCGCTCGCAGTCGGATCCTCGCAGTTCACGCGCTCATCCCCTCGCCTCGAAACCTGAACCGTCCCGAGGTTGCGCGTTCGGCGATTGTGGAATACTCCGAAACACGCCGACCGAGGTGCTTGCGCGTGCCCCCTGTTCCGGGCGTTGTCTTCCCGGGATCCGCGACATATCCGACGGTTCGATTGCACCAGCGAGGAACTCATGTCCGAACGCAAGGTGACGGTGACACTCGACCAGCTCTCGGCGACGACCCTGTGGACGTTGCGAGACCGCGCACATGCGGCGATGCGGCCGCGACCACTGATCGTCGATCCGGTCGCTGTTCAGGCGTATCGGCGAATCGACTACGACTTCAGCGAATTCGGCCGGATACGGCAATCGCACGCGCTTCGGCCGCTGTGCTTCGATCGTGCCGTCGCCGACTTCGCCCGCAGGCATCCGCGAGGTGTCGTCGTGGCGCTGGGCGACGGGCTCGAAACCGGATTCTGGCGTAGCGACTCCGATTCGCTGCGCTGGCTGTCGGTGGATCTGCCCGGAGTGATCGGGGTCCGTGAGCAGGTCATGCCGCAGGACGCTCGAGCCGAGGTGCTGGGGTGCTCGGTGCTGGACACCCGCTGGATCGAGCGCGTCGATGCCGAGGACGGGACCTTGATCACCGCGCAGGGGCTGCTGGGGTACCTGCAGCCCGCCGAGGCGCTCGGCTTGATCGATGTGTGCGCGCACGCCTTTCCGGGCGGGGAGATGATCTTCGATACGATTCCGGGCTGGTTGCGCAGGCACTCCCACCAGGACACTGACTCCACCCGGCCGCCCATGCCGTTCCACCTGACCGCGCGTGAGGCCGCGCGACTGCCACGCCGCAACCCGGCGATCAGCGCGGTGACCGAGTTGCGGCTGCCGGCCGGGCGCGGCCTGTGCGGTCGAATCCCCCTCGCTGTCGCGTATCACATTCCGCTCGGTTCGCTCCTGCGGCCCACCACGACGCACGCGCGGTTCGCTCATGCCGAGACGCGACCGTGAGTCACGCCGGTGACGCGAAATGAACCGTTCGGGCATGGGCGATCCCTCCAGACGCTGAATACGGCGACGCTGACGACCCCGCGCTCCATGCAAGTGGCCGATGAACCGATCCCCCCGAACCTTCATCCGCCACGGGTGTCAGAGTCGATTTTCGACCAGGCCGACGACAATGACGCACGTAGTGGACTACCTCAGCGACGGCAGTGCAGTACGCGACGTCGATCCGCGGCCGGTCGGTCAACGTCCGCAGACGATGGCGGCAAGTGCCTCACGGGTATTGACACCGAGTTGCTGTCCGGCCCGATAGATGTGGCCTTCCACGGTGCGGACCGACACGATCAGCCGGTCCGCGATCTGCTGGTTCGTCAGGCCTTGTCCGATGAGGGTCGCGATTTCGCGCTGCCGATCGGTGAGCTTGGCGTCGATCGCGACAATCGCTCGGATGGCGGGCGTATGCGCCCCGCACTCGGCGGCCATCCGGCGCGCGCGTGCCGCCGATGTGAACGCGGACACCCGCATCCCGCGGTACGCGTGGGCGCTCGCTGCCTGCGCAGCGCAATCCGCCGCGGCCAGCAGGTCGCCGTATCGTTCGAATTCCGCGGAGACCTCATCCAGGGCAGCCCCGTCGCGGTCGGTGAGCGCAGCGGCCTGGCGAGCCGCGGCGGGAGCTCGTGGACCGTCCACCGAGGACGCCAGCCGTGACAGCCGCTCGGCACAGGAGACATCGCCGAATTGGACCGCGGTGTGCAGCGCGAGGACTTCGAGCGTGAACTGGGCGTTCTTCGCGGCCAAGTCCGCTGCCTCGTGCGCGACGGCGATCGCGTCGGCGCTGGGCCGCTCCCCCGTCGCCAGCACCCATGCCCGAACCCGAATCAACTCGGGGTCGAGGAACGAGTAGCCCGGGTGCCGGGAAGCCTCCGCTGCCGCCAGCGCTTTCGACGCCTCGTCGGCGTCACCGGTGAGCGCGAGGGCCTGGGTGAGCGCAACGCGACAGGCGTATCGCAGTCCGAACGTGCCACACCCACCCATGCCGGAGGTCGCCTCGCGGAGCGCGCGCAACGCCTCGGCGAGGCGACCGCAGCGCAGTGCGACCCTCCCGTCCACGAACACCGCCGCGATCCGGATCGGGGCCGGAGCGTCGGTGCCCCGCTCGCGGACCTCGGCGGCCAATGCCTGGGCGCGATGCAGATATCCGGCATTGACCAGGGCATTGGCATGCTCGATGTGTACCGCGATAGGTGAAATACTCGTATCGTGACTGCGCGCCGCGATGGCACCGCGGTCGGCGAATGGACCGATCTGGTCTGTCCTACCGAGGACCCCGAGTGCGCCGACGAGCGCGTAGCACGCCTGCGCGATCGCGGCGGGGTCCGCGCAGCCGCTGTCGAGAACTGCCCGTGCCGCACGGGCGGCGGGGCGTGGACGGGCACGGCACAAATCGAGGACGGCACCGAGCGCGATCAAGCTCTGCTGTGCGTCACCATCGGTGATCGACGACCGCGCCTGTGCCAGGATCAGCTTCGCGTCATCGACCCGGCCCAGGCTCCAGAACATGTTCGCCACGCGGTCGATCACGACCCGCACGCGCTGAGCGTCGTCTCCCACCTCCGCCAACGCCGCCAGCTCGTGCTCTGCCCGTGCGCCGTCCCCGGTCATCGTCAACGCGTGCGCGCGCAACCATCGCGCCGGAAGACCGGTCCCCGCGGTCGCTGCCGCACCGGCGAGCCGCGCACACAGTTCCGCATCCCCGCGCGCCAGGGCGATGCGCGCGCCGTCCATGAAGAGCTCCGGATCGGGTGGGAGGTCGGACTGCATGGTCAGTACGGCCGCTCGAAACCTGGCGGCGGAGGTGCGCCGCGGCCGGGTGAGCGCCTGCGCGACCCTTCCGCGCAGGCGAAGAGCCTGCAATGTTCCCGTCCGATCGCGCCGGACCTCGCCATACAGCGGATGGGCGAGGCGCACCCACAAACCTTGCCCATCCCGGAGTCGCACCGTCACCAGTCCACGTTCCTCGGCCTGTTCGATCGCTCGACGTCCCGTGAGTTCTTCCAACGCACGCACTGTGAGCGGTTCCTCGATCGCGAGAATGTCGACAACCTCGCGGACGTGCGGGTCGAGGGCGCCCATTTGCGCTTCGATCAAGCAGGTCAACGTGGTGGGTAACCCCATGTCACCGGACCATCGCCACAGACCGGACTCGAACCGCAGCCGGCCCGCCTCACATTCGGCGGTGACGAGCAGCCGCAGAAACAAGACGGTACCGCCGGCGAGTCGCCACAGCTGCTCGGCGCTCGAACGCTCCACCTCGCCGCCCAGCGCGGTTTCCAGCAGAGCCGTGACCTCCCGCAGCGACAGTGGTCGCAGGTCGAGCCGCTCGAGGTCCCCGTCCTTCCACAGCGACGTGATCGCGTCCGGTGCGCTGTCGGTGGCCCCCACGGTCATGACCACGGGCGTCGTGCCCGACAGGACCAGCTGGTGCACCGCCATCGCGGATTGTTCATCGAGCAGATGCGCGTCATCCACGCCGACCACCACGCGGCGACCATCGATGCGAGCGGCCAGTGCGCGGGCGGCGGGAATCGCCGGCCACCCGGATTCGCCCGTCTTGCCGTCTTCCTGCAGATGTCTGGACAGTGCGCCGAGCGGTACCGACCGACCGGACTTGGTGCCCACCACCCAGCGCTCGCGGGCACCGCTGCGCACGGCCTTGGCCATGGCCTCGCGCGCCAACCGGGTCTTACCGACTCCAGGCGGCCCGGCAACCACCACTCCGGGTTGCGAACGGTCCCGGCCGCGCATGGCCGCCGAGATGAATGCCAATTCGGCATCCCTTCCGACCAACGGCCACTTCCAGACGACCATAATCTCGACCCTTGTTACGGAACGAAACCTCTATTTCAGCTGATCGGTGCCCGTACGCCGATGGCAATGAAATGGACCAGAGGTGTTCCCGGAGCGCAAACTACACACAGGTCGGAGCAGACTCGATTGCAACGACTGCCGATGACATCGGCACGACCGCGACCAGCGGTCATCTGCCGCCCGAACAGCCGAGGCGTCGTTGCCGGACTGTCCCGCTTTGCCACATTTCGTTCGTCTCCGACCCACATCGATTAGACGCCCTGGCCGCCATCGTCGCAAGACGGGTATGCCCGCACACCGAGACGAGTAGTCGACTACGCGCGCACTCGAGCAGAGCTCACGGTGCACGACGATGACCAGGAAGAAGTCCTCGAGCGCCGGCCGCTTCTCGCGGCCGAGGCGCACGGCGATGTCGACCCGGCGTTCCGATGCCGACAGTGCCGACGACGCCACGATCACGGGCAGCCCGACCCGGACACCTCCGCACTCCCGCTGCCCCGCCGATTGCGATCGGCGAGGCAGAATGCCGTCAGTCTCTGGCGTTCTCGCGCCGATTGGCGTTGAAGCGCGCCTTCTTCTGACGATTCCCGCACGTGTTCATGTCACACCATTTGCGAGAGCGACTCTGGCTGGTGTCGAAGAAGGCGGCCCGGCAGGTCGGCGATGCGCACAAGGCCAGTTTTCCGTCTCGTTCGCCCGAGATGATGTCGACCGCGTCGGCGGCGATGACGCTCAGGGCATCTTCCACGCGCGCCGCCGAGCCGAGTCGCCACTGCCGATCGCCCTCGGGGGTCAGGATGGCCGCGGCCCGACCGTGAATGCTGCAGTCGTTGATGGCCTGGACAGCAGATGCGGGCAGCGCATCGTGCATCGCGGCCGCTGTCGCGGCGGCGTGTATCGATTCCCGCAGTGCCCGAGCGAGTTCGAGCTGCGCGGTGGTGCAGGAATCCACGGCCAGTCCGTTCACCGCCAGCCAGTCGACGAGTCGCTGCGGCGTAGGGATGCGTTCCACGGCGTCGCCACAGCGCTCCGTCAGCGTCGCCGTGAAGCTGGTCGCGAGCACACTTCCGAGGCGGAAGTCGGGAAACCCAGCAGGCATGGAACCACCTTAGCCGGTTGCCCGCAGGCATGAGGACGTGTTAGAACCGTCTTAGCCGGTTCGCAAAAGCGGTGACCGGTTCCGCGATCGCCAGGAGGTCTCATGCCCCGTCCGAACAGCGACGTGCACGCATTCCGAGCCCAGGCGACCGACGCCGAACTCGATGATCTGCGCGCACGATTGACCGCCGCGCGACTACCCGAGGCGGAGACGGTCCAGGGCGCGGCGCCCGGTCCGCACCGATGGGATCAGGGCGTTCCGCTCGCCGACCTCGTCGACGTCGTGAATTACTGGCGCACCGGGTACAACTGGCGGTCGTTCGAACAGCGCCTCGACCGGATCGGTCAGTTCCGCACGACCATCGACGATCTGGGAATCCATTTCCTGCACCGCCGATCCCCGCGCGCAGATGCCACGCCGCTGCTCATGACGCACGGCTGGCCGGACAGCATCGTGCGATTCATCGATGTGATCGACGAGTTGGCGGATCCGAGCGACGCGGGCGCGCCGGCCTTCCACATCGTGGTGCCGTCGCTGCCGGGCTTCGGTTACAGCGACAAGCCGGCCGCCACCGGATGGGGAACCGAAAAGATCGCGGCCGCTTGGGTGGAACTGATGGGAAGGCTCGGCTACGACAGGTTCGTAGCCCACGGTGGTGACTGGGGAGGCAATATCACCACGGTTCTCGCAGGCAGGTTCCCCGCGCACGTGCTCGGCATCCACACCACGTTCGCGGAGGGGCCGCCCGCGCTGACAACGGACGGGCTGACCGACGTCGAGCGCGCGTGGACCGAGGAAACCCGCGATTTCTGGCGGCACCGCGCGGCGTACGCGAAGCAGCAGGCGACCCGGCCACAGACCATCGGCTACTCGCTCGTCGACTCACCGGTCGGGCTGCTCGCCTGGATTCTCGACAAGTTCGCCGAGTGGTCGGACACCGAAGACAGCCCGTTCGAGACGATCTGCATCGATCGCGTTCTCGATGACGTCACCCTGTACTGGCTGACACGCACCGGCGCCTCGGCGGCCCGCATCTACTACGAGAGCCACAACTCGCTCGACCCCGAACTCCGGGTCGACGTCCCGGCGGCACTCACCATGTACCCCCGCGACGTCGAGAAGTGTCCACGCCCCTGGGCCCAGCAGCGATACCGGCAGATCGTTCGATGGCGAGAGCCCGCAACCGGGGGACATTTCCCGTCGCTGGAGATTCCCGAGTATTTCGTCGAGGACCTGCGAGAAGGCCTCGCCGCAGTGCTTGCCGCCACTCGGTGAACACCTCGGCGGCATCTGCGGAATGCGCACCGTTGGCTGACACGAGGATGCGGTGCGCCACCCTCCTGTACGACGGATTGCGCTACGGCACAACGAATCACGGTTGACCGGGCGCGCAGTCATCCACACTCGGACCGAAGTGCTCGCCGGCCGGATTCGGGAAGGGGCGTTCCGCTGGGCCGCACCATCCCAATGCCGGTCAGGGCCGCGGCGCGTTCTCCGCGGCCTTGCGGGTGAGCGCCGTGAGGGCAGCGAGGTGGGCATGGTAGGCGGTGCGGCCCTTGGGGGTCAGCGCCAGCCAGGTCTTCGGTTTGCGACCCACATACCCCTTGGTCACGGTGAGGTAGTCGGCATTCTCCAGGAGGGTCATCGCTTTGGAGAGCGTGGATTTGTTCAGCTCGCAGAGGTCGGTGACAACCAGGAACTCGGCTTCGCTGCAGCCGTCGAGGAATGCGACGAGTTTCAGGCGCGGCAGCGAGCCGAACAGTTCGTTCAGTTCTTCCATGCCCGGGTCCACGGTCGCCTCGTGCCGAACCCGATCTGCGGCCTGGCCAACTGGAACCAGATCCATCCGGCCAGGATCGAACCGGACAGAACTCGTAGCCATATCGAGCCCGAGCCCGAGCTCAGTGAGACCACTACGAGGACCACTGCCAGCAGCGCCACGATCTGCTTCCACTCCGCCGGCGGCAGAGGAATGATTCCGCGCGCACGCCGGACGTGGCGCAGCCACCGCCCTAGCAGGTAGAACACGGCCCCCGAGACGAATCCGGCGATTCCGGGGACGACGACCGCCCACCTGAGCGGGCTGTCCATGGCCGCGTCGGCCGCTACACAGAGCAGGGAGGCCGCGAGCCCGCCGAACACACCGGCCGCCACCGGCCCCCAGCTGAGCAGAGCGGCGGCACCACGTGCCTGCCGAGTGGCGGCGGCGGCGATGTCGAGCGCTTGTTGTGGAGTCTGCGGATCTTGCACCGACCGAACATATCCCAACAGGTTTCCATTCGGCAACCAGTTTCTCATTGCCAGTGTCCCCCGGCCGGCGGCGCCGTCAACGGACACCGCATTCCCGGCGCATGCTCGGCATGTGACCTGTAACAAAGGCCATGCTTCCGGTCCTTTTTGTGACAAAATCATTTCCGTGATCGGAACCACCGCTACGACAGCGACATCCGGACGCGCGCTGCGCCGCATCGCCACGACCGCCGCACTGACCATCGCCGTCGTCGGCGTACTGACCGCCACCGACGCCACGGCACAGCCGGATGTGAGCGCAGCCGAACCATCGCCGGGATGTGGTATCGCACAACCGGATCCGGGCCGATCCGATCAGCGGTTCGCCACCGCGGCGCGGTCGGGTCATTACATCCTGGACGTCCCACCGGCCGCCGACGGCCCCACTCCGCTGGTCGTGGATCTGCACGGCTATCTCGAACCGGCCGAGATCGAGCGCATGAGTTCCGGCCTCGCCGACTTCGGCAGCACGCACGGATTCGCCACCATCACTCCGGCACTCGACGAACCCGGCTTGCCCCGATGGGATTTCGACCCCGGCAGCGCCGACATCGACTATCTGTCGAATCTGCTGACGCACGTCGAATCGACCATGTGCGTCGACCAGCGCCGGGTGTACGTGGCCGGACTGTCGATGGGCGCGTTCACGACTTCGTCACTGGCATGCCAGCTTTCGGATCGCATCGCGGCCGTGGCCCCGGTGGCCGGACTACAGGACTTCCCCTGGTGTGATCCGACCCGGCCGGTGCCGGTCATCGCCTTCCACGGCACCGGCGACCCCATCGTCTCCTACACCGGCGGCAGCGGCCCGAACGCCCGATTCCTGCCGTCGCCGGACGGCAGCGGATCGGTCACGGACCAGCACAGTGGACCGGCGGTGCACGGCCCCGGGCCGCAGAGTGTTCCGGCCAACGCCGAGGCATGGGCACGCCGCAACGGCTGCTCCGGTGCCCCCGCGCAGCGGCCGATCACCCCCGATGTCGATCTGACCAGCTATTCGTGTCCGGCGGCCGGTGAGGTCGAGCTCTATTCGGTGCGCGACGGCGGCCACACCTGGCCCGGCAGCCCGCTGCCCAGCCCGGCCCCGCTCACCGGCACCACCACCACCTCGATCAACGCCAACCAACTGATCTGGGACTTCTTCCGAGCGCATCCGACGCCGCGCTGATTCGAGGTGGCCGCGGTCCGAGTCCCACGACCTCCGAGTCCAGCCGCGCATCCACCGCGGCCCGCGCGACCGGCCGCCGGCACCCCCTAAGCTGGCCACCGAGCATCCGACGAACGGGGGATCCCTGACATGAGCATCGAACCCGGTGGATGGCCGCCGCCACCGAGCCCGGCACCGAGCCCCGCACCGAGGAGGGGGTACCTGACCGTTCTGGTGCCGATCGCGGTGGTGGTGGCGCTCGCGATCGCGACCGGTATCGGCCTGGTGGCTCGCGACGCCTTCGCGAACGAGGTTCCGGGTACGCCCACGGTGGCGACCGGCGCATCGTCGGCGAAGAACGTGCTGGACGACGGTGCCGTCCGGATCGGTGATCCGAATGCGAAGGTCACCGTCCGCGTCGTCATGGATCTGCAGTGCCCGGCCTGCAAGATGTTCGAGGCCGCCAACGGGTCGGTGCTCGAGAGTGCCGTGCGCGACCACACCGCCGCGGTCGAGTACAGCGTCATCACCTTCCTCGACCGCGCCAGCAGTACGCAATACTCCTCTCGTGCCGGGAACGCGTCGTTCTGTGTCGCGAACTCGGGCACCGAGCACTATCAGGCGTGGCTGGCATCGATGTTCGACAAGCAGCCCGAGGAAGGCGGCGAAGGGCTCACCGACGCCGAGCTGATCTCCATCGCGAAATCGGCGGGCTACACCGACAACGCGGTGGCGCAGTGCATCGTCGATCGCAGTTACGACGATTACCTGCGCACGAAGACCCAGGCCGTACTCGCCGGCGGCGTGAACTCCACCCCCACGGTGACGATCGACGGCAAAAAGGTCACCTCGAACACCGCGCTGATGACCCCCGGCGGTCTGGCCCCGCTGCTCCCGAAGGTGAGCTGACAAGAGCCGCGCACCGTTGCCGGCGCCGCGCCACCGCAGCGTCCGGTCGCGGGTGAAATGTTGTCGTGCAACATAATTGCCGCCCACCGCGAAGCGGCCGCACAGCAAGCCGGCGCCCAGGCGTTCATCACCGGCCGTTCCGGGACGACTGCTACCCTGACCGGAACTCCGAGGAGGTGTGGTGTCAGACGACCGGCCGGCACCCCGTGGCGTCGATCCGACCAAACCCAATGCCGCGCGGATCTACAACTATCTGCTGGGCGGCAAGGACAACTACGAAGCTGATCGCGTCGTGGCGCAACGCATGCTGTCCATCGCACCGGACAATCGGACCGTCGCCTGGTTCAGTCGCGAATTCCTCACGGGCTCGGCGAAATTGGCGGCCGAGTCCGGAATCCGGCAGTTCGTCGACATCGGCTCGGGCATCCCGACCTCGCCCAGCGTGCACGAGGCGGTCACGGCGATCGATCCCGGGATGCGGCTGGCCGCCATCGACTACGACCCGGTCGTGTTCGCGCACACCAATGCGATGTACAACGGCATCCCCGGCGTCACGACGATGCTGGGCGATTTCCGCGATCCCGACGACATCATCGCGCGGCTGCCCACCGAGGCGGGCATCGACCTGTCGCAGCCGATCGCGATCCTGCTCGTCGGGGTGCTGCACTTCATTCTCGAGCAGGAACGGCCAGCCGAGGTGATGGCCCGCTTCCACGAGGTGATGGCGCCGGGCAGCCAGGTGGCCTTCACCCACGGCGCCACCGAGAGCGACGAGACCTGGGTGACCCAGACCGTCACCGATACCGTGGGCAGTACAGCCCAGTTCGTTTTCCGTTCCCGTGCCGATGTGGCCGCGATATTCACCGGCTTCGACATGCTCGAGCCCGGCGTCGTGCCGATTCAGCACTGGCTCGGCGACGACCTCCCGGAAACCCGGATGGTGGTCATCGGCGGAATCTGCCGCAAACCCTGACCCTCAGGTCGTCACGGCGAGAGCCGCGGCCCGTGCGATGAGCGACTCGGCCGTCACCCGCGAGTAGCGACCCAGACCGCAGGGACTCGCCACCCCGTCGACCGGACGGCCCAGCGCCTCCTCGATCAGGTGCAGGGTCCGTATCTGCTGCGCCTCGGTCGGCACCTCGTGCACGAATCCCGCGTGGAATGCGGTCCGCTCCCCCAGCTCCAGCTCGGCCAGGGGCGCATAGAAATCTGGGCGGTCCGACGGTGGTATGTCACCCGCGGACAGCGGTGCGTGCAGGTACTCCAGCGTCCGGCCCGGTGGCCAGTGTGCGGCGACGGCATTGGCCAGATCCACCAGCGGCCGCACATCCCGCAGGACGGCCCGGGCCTTGTTGCGCTTGCCGCCGAGACACAGATGCACGCCGAAGCGAGTACCTTGCGGTGCCCGCGACGCGAGGTCGCCGATTCCGCGGCTCAGCCCCAGCACCGCGTCCACCGCACGGTGCAGCGGCGCCGTCTTGGCGGTGAGTACCAGCTCGGCGGGCGCCTCCAGTTGTACGACGACATCGTCACCGGCCACCGCACGCACGGACGCGAGTTCGGCGGTGGTGGCATCGGCGAACACCCGCCGGTGCGACACCGCCCCGGGCAGCCCCAGAGCCACGAACGCCAGGGTGAGCGCGGTCGGCATCCCGATCTGGAGTGCGGGATCCGAGGGCGCACGCAACTCGGCGCGAATCGGCAGGGCTTCGCGCGCCTCCGCGGTGTATCCGAGACTCACTGCGCCACTGCCGGATTCGATGCCGCGCCGGACGCGGTGCACGGTGCGGCCGGCGCGCACCCGCCGCACCTCCAGCACACCCTGGCCCACCAGATCGTCGATGATGGGCTCGATGTAGGTGCGATGGCGCCGCACCTCTCCGGTGGGCAGGGTACGTAGTAGCGCACCCGCCTCGCGCACCATCGCCCGCATCGCATCCTCGGTGCTCTCGGCCGGAAAACTACCGACCAAATGCACCGCTCGCTCGGCCATGCCGGGCATGTTAGTGGACAGCTCGCTGTAATTCTCCCGGCCGCCGGCCGATTTTCCCGGCAACTCCCGACGACGAGACCAAATAGAATGTTGTGCAGGCGATTACGCCCACACCCCAGCGGATCGTCGGGGATACCGGCGAACTTATTGCATATCGACCGGACGAGCGATAACCTGCGGCCATCACAGATCGACCGAGGCCATTCGCCAGGTGGTCCTCAGCTCCGGATATATCAGCACAGGAAGCATTTCACATGCGGGTCTCGATATGGGCACGGGTCATCTTCACAGCGATCATCATGTGCGGATTCGCGACCGGTGTGGCCGCCGCCGACAACGAATCCGCACCGGCCGACTGCCGGTCCTTTCCATTCGCGGTACCGCAGGGTGAATTGGCGGCGACCCTGTGCACGCCGGCGGGTGGGGCCCGCACCGTCATGGTGCTGATGTCGGGATCCAATTTCAACGGCACGTACTGGGATTTCTCCTACCAGCCGCAGACCTACAATTTCCGGCGCGCGATGAACGCGGCCGGCTACGCGACACTCGTGGTGGACCGGCTCGGCAACGGCACCAGCACCCACCCGCCGAGCGAGACGTTGTCGGCCACCGCCACCGCGCAGAATCTGCACGACATCGTCCAGGCCGCGAAGCACGGCATCGGCGGTGCGGCGCCGTTCGGCAAGGTCGTCACCGTCGGGCATTCGCTGACCTCCGGCACGTCCATCATGGAGGCCACCCAATATCACGATGTGGACGGTCTGCTGCTGACCGGCTATTCGCACGCGGTGAACGTCCCGGAAACCCTCAGCGTCATCGCCACTTATCATTCCGCCGCCGACGATCCCGAATTCGCCGGGCGCGGACTGGATCCGGGATATCTGACCAGCCGGCCCGGAACTCGGATGCACGACTTCTACGATCCGGGCGATGTCGATCCCGCGGTCCTCGCACTGGACGAGCGGCAGAAAGAGGTCTTCTCGCTGACGGAATATCCGGACGGAATGCTTTCCACCCTGCCGGGCATGTCCAATTTCCTCACCGCGCCGGTGATGATCGTGGTCGGCGGCCGTGACCGCATGCTGTGCGGAATCGACTACGCCACCTGCGCGAGTTCGGCCACCCTCCAGGCCGAGGAGGCGCCGTTCTTCGCGCCCGAGGCACGGCTGCGCAGCTTCGTTCTGCCGGGCAGCGGACATGCGGTGAATCTGGCGCGCAACACCGCCGATTATCAGGCGGCGGTCGTCGACTGGGCGAATTCCACCATCGGGAACTGATCCGGTCTCACGACCGGTCACCGAGCAGCGTGAGCGCCTGCAAGGCCAGATACAGCTCGGCCGACTGGCGCGGATCGGTGGTGTCGCGCCCGGTCAGATCGCGAATCTTGCGCAAGCGGTAGCGCACCGTATTGCGATGGCAGTGCATCACGTCCGCGACCGCCGCGGCCGAGCCGCCGCACCGATACCACGCCTCCAGAACCTCGACCAGATCGCCGCGCTCGACGGTCGGCAGATCCAGCAGCGGACCGAGGATCTGGGCGGCGGCCCGGCGCCCCGCCTCGGGCACCGCGATGAGAAGGTGGGCGATCGGTACGTCGCCGAATCGGGTCGTGGCAGCCGAACCTGTTGGCGCGGAACGCAAAGCGATCCGCGCCTCGGCCGCCGCCGCGGCGATGGCGTTCGGGGTACAGAAGGTGGTGCTCGAACCCACCCGGTCGGTGACGAAGGTGGAGATCGCCGCCAACCCGCGCTCGATCACCTCCTGCGACGACGCCGAGATCAGGCCGATATGCGCATCGATCTGAGCATCCCACACCGAACGCACACCGCAATCCTGCAGTGCCGCGGCAAGTTTCGTGGGCAGCGGTGCGGTGGGCTCGGTATCGATGGCGACGACCGCGAAGCTGCCGCGCTCCGGAACCCCCAGGGTGCGAAGCACATCGAGCACCCCGGCCGGATTGGCGGAGTGGTCGGCGAACAGCGCCCGGACGAGTCTGGCCTGCACCTGAGCGTCCGCGTGGGCGAGCAGGACCTCGGTTTCACGGTATGCCTCGACGGCCGCATCGGAGTACAGGTCGATGAGTTCCCACAGCCCGGTCGCGAGATCGTGCAATCGCGGGTCGCCCGGGCCGTCCGCGCGGGCGATCAGTTCTTCCCAGACGAGCCGGGCGCCGAGCCGGTAGGCGTGCAACAGGCTCGCGACCGGAATGCCCTGTTCGGCCTTGATCCGGCCCGCGTCCCGGGCCGACCGCAACCGCAACGGGCCGGAGCCGGCGAGTGCGTCGATGATCGAGGTGAGATTCTGCAAGCAGGTCAGCCGCAGCTGTTCCTCGGTCAGCAGCCCGGTCTGCGCGTAGGAGGAATCCGCGGCGGCGATGCGGGTGACCAGTTCATCGGTCATCGACTCGACCTCCACCGCCAGGGAGGCGGCCAGGGCCGACGCGGGCCGGGCCGGACGGTCGAGTGCGGGCGTACTCATAGGGGCAGTGTAACTCGATATGTGACGCGCAACACTGTCACCTTGTGCGTGCGCACAAGGGGTGACCGGAAATGCGCAACGCCCACACATTTTCTTCGGTCGTGAGCACAGTCACACTGACAGTATTCGGATGATCGGGCCGATTCTCAGCTACGGAGTGTGCGTACGTGCAAACAGAACAGACAGCCGCGGACGCCGCCGTCCTCGACACCGCCCTCACCGCGCTCGCCGACGGTGAGCGGAGATGGGCGCGGTTACCGCTGACGGGCCGGCGCGACCTGCTCGACCGGATGCGCGAACTCACCGCGCGGCATGCGCAGGAGTGGGTGGACGCGGCCGTGCGCATCAAGAAGCTGGACCCGGCCGCCCCGCTCGTGGGCGAGGAATGGTTGTCCGGCCCTTATGTTTTCGCCGCGAGCCTGACCGCGCTGTCGCGATCGCTGGAGTCGCTCGCCGGTGGGAGGAGTCCACTCGCCGACGCGACCTTCTCCTGCGCCGGAGAACATGTGACCGTGCGCGCATTGCCGTCGACCCGGTACGACGAGCTGCTGCTGAGCGGATTTCGCGCCGAGGTCTGGCTGCAGCGCGGCGTCAGCTCGGCCGCCGCGAAGGCGAATGCGGGCCTGGCCCAGCTGCAACCCGCGCACACCCACGGCATCGGAGCCGTGCTCGGCGCCGGCAACATCACCTCGATCGCGCCGCTCGACGCCCTCTACGAACTGATCGCGCACAACCGGGTCGTGGCGCTGAAGCTGAACCCGGTGACCGACCCGTTGCTCCCGGTCTTCGAGAAGATCTTCGCGCCACTGTCCGAGCTGGGCGTCGTGCGCATCCTCACCGGTGGTGCGGAGCTGGGCGGACGGCTGGTGGCGGACGAGCGCATCGCACACGTCCACATGACCGGCAGCGCCGTCACCCACGACGCCATCGTCTGGGGTGCCGGCGCGGAGGGCGCCCGGCGCAAGGCGGCCGGGACGCCGAAACTGAACAAACCCATCAGCAGTGAGCTCGGCGGAGTGTCACCGACCATCGTCGTCCCCGGTGACTGGAGTGCCGGCGACCTGGAATTCCAGGCCCGGCACCTGGCGACCCAGCGCCTGCACAACGGCGGCTACAACTGTGTTGCCGCACAGGCGATCATCATCTCCGCGGACTGGCCGCAGAAGGACCGGTTCCTCGCCGCACTGACCGCCGCGATCGACACCGCACCGGCCCGGGACGCCTACTATCCGGGCAGCGACGACCGGGTCGCGACGGCACGCGCGAGCTACCCCGAGGCGCGGCGTCTGGGCGAGCACGGCGAACGGCTGCTGGTGACCGGACTCGACCCCGGGGCCGACGAGACGCTGTACTCGTCGGAGTACTTCGCGCCGGTACTCGGCGTGGTGGAACTGCCCGGTACCGGTGCCGCCTTCACCCGCGCCGCGGTCGACACCGCCAACGAAAAGCTCACCGGCACACTGGGTGTCAACATCGTCGCGCATCCGGATACCGTCGCCGAGCTCGGCGAGGAGTTCGACAGCATGATCGAGCGGCTGCGATACGGCACCGTCGCGGTGAATGCGTGGACGGCGGTCGGCTATCTGACCCCGACCGCGAGCTGGGGCGCCTATCCTGGGCACACACTCGACGACGTGCAGAGCGGAATCGGTGTCGTGCACAACGCCTGGTTGATCGACCGGATCGAACGCACCGTGGTCCGGGGGCCGTTCCGGCCCGCACCACGGTCGGTCCTGCACGGTGAATGGGCGCTCACACCGAAACCGCCCTGGTTCGTCGACAACCGGACCGCGGCGCAGACGGGCAAATTGCTGACCGGCTTCGCCACCGATCCGCGCTGGACCCGCCTGCCCGCCATCTTCGCCTCCGCCCTGCGCGGCTGACTCGATCTACGGAGCGCACACATATGAATGCCGATGCCACCACCGCGGCCACCGTCGACTACATCGTCGTCGGGACCGGGTCGGCCGGAGCGGTGGTCACCGCCCGGCTCAGCGCGAACCCCGCGAATCGGGTCGTCGCTCTCGAGGCCGGGCCGGAGGACAAGAACAGCTACGCCCATATTCCGGCCGCGTTCTCGAAACTGTTTCAGAGTGAATGCGATTGGGGCTATCTGACCACCCCGCAGCCCGCCCTGGGCGACCGGCAGATCCTGTATCCGCGGGGCAAACTGCTCGGTGGTTCGTCATCGATGAACGCGATGATGTGGGTGCGTGGTTACGCCGCCGACTACGACGAATGGGCCCGGTCCGCCGGGGACTCGTGGTCGTTCGCCACTATCGTCGACTACTTCCGCAAGATCGAATCCGTCGAGGGCGCGACCGGACCCGATGAGGGGCGCGACGGGCCGCTGCAGATTTCCCGGCAGCGCAGCGCGAATCGGTGGACCCGCGACTTCCTCGCCGCCGCCGAACTCGCGGGATTCAAACGCGAGCGGGCGAATTCCGCTCAGCCCGAGGGCTTCACCGAAACCATGGTCACGCAGAAGCGCGGCGCTCGCTGGAGTACCGCCGACGCCTACCTGAAACCGGCACGACGCCGCCCGAACCTCACCGTGCACACCGGCGCGCAGGCCGAACGGATCCTGTTCGACGGCACCCGTGCGGTGGGGGTGGAATATCGCAGGGACAACACGCTTTTCACGCTGCACGCCCGCAAGGAGGTCATCCTCTGCGGCGGCGCGATCAACACACCCCAGCTGCTCATGCTCTCCGGTATCGGTGACGAGCAGCAGTTGCGCGAGCACGGCATCACGGTGCGCCGGCATCTGCCGGAGGTCGGCCGCAACCTCATGGACCATCTGGTGTCGGTCCTGGGATTCGCCGCCGATTCGGGGACATTGTTCGATGCGGAGAAACCACGTCAGCTGCTCGACTATCTGGTCCGCCGCCGTGGCATGCTCACGTCGAATGTCGGCGAGGCCTATGGTTTCGTGCGCAGCCGGCCCGAACTCGAATTGCCCGATCTCGAGATCATCTTCGCCCCGGCGCCCTTCTTCGACGAGGGCATCGGCGACCCGCCCGGGCACGCGGTCGTGGTCGGTCCGATCTTGCTGAAGCCACGCAGTCGCGGCACGGTGTCGCTGGCCTCCGCCGAGCCGGACACCAAACCTCTGGTGGATCCGAACTATCTGTCCGACAGCGAGGGAGCGGACCGCGCGGCCATGCTCGAGGGTTTGCGTATCTCGCACCGTATCGCCGGAACCGGCCCACTGGCGCCGGCACTGGGCGCTCTGCTGCGGCCCAAGCGCGAGCAGCCCACCCTGGAGGAGACCCTCGAGGATGCGCTGACCTGGTATTCGCACACCCTCTACCATCCGGTGGGCACATGCCGGATGGGCACCGACACCGACAGCGTCGTCACCCCCGAACTGAAAGTTCGTGGCTTCGAAGGACTTCGGGTGGCCGATGCCTCGGTGATGCCGGCCATCATCCGCGGCCATACCCACGCACCGTCGGTGGTGATCGGCGAGAAGGCCGCCGATCTGATCGCCGCCGACCGCTGACGCCGGATGCCTGGCCGGAGTGCGCCGATCACTCCGGCCAGGCGTCGCCGCGTACCGCCCTCGGATTGCGGTCGACCTCCGGACCACTCCAGTTCAGCGCCGGTCGGACAGCACCGCTTCCGCGAGTTCCTGCCAATCCGCTTGTTCGCCTCGACTTGTCGCGAGCGTGAACCGCTCGTCGCCGAGTCGCTGCCGGACCGTCCGTTCGATCCGGAAGGTGTCCGGTTGCGAGCGGTCGGCCAGCCCGCGCGCCCGGACGGCGGCGGCCAGGAGCATGGCGGCCTGCTCGTCACGCTCCTCGCGCAGCGCCAGATCCGCGATACCGACGAGGACGTGCGCGATCAGTACGGCATGCCCCGCCTCGACAGCCGACCGCAGCGCCGCGTCGTGCTGTTTCGCGGCCTCCGCGAGGTCGACGGCGAGACAGCCGAGCGTACTGTGCAGCATCGCAGCGATATTCGGCTGTTCGGCATCGGCACCGAGCATCGTCGCGGCGGCGGAGAGCTGCTCGCGGGCCCGCGCGGCGTCACCGGCCCATCGGGCCAGTTCCGCTCGCGCGAGGGCCAATTCGGCCAGTGCGCTCGGCCAGGCGGTCCGGTCCGCGCACAGCCCCGCCTGCGCCAGCACCGCGGCACTGGACTCCGAATCACCTGCCAGCCAATACAATTGAGCTTGCCGGGCACGCATGACCACAAGATCCTCGATGGCGCCGACCTCGGTGACCACCGCGATGGCTTCATCGAACAGTGCACAGGCCCGGAGAAACTCACCGCGCATCGCGAGGCGGTTGGCCAGTTCGGTGAGGGCGAACGACATACCCCACCGCTCACCGATCCCGCGGAATTCGGCCAGCGCCGACTCCAGGTACGCGTCCGCCTCCGGCCCGTCGTGGCCCAGCACTATCCGCATCTTGCCCATCTGCAGCCGGGCCATCGCGCGAACCCACGGATCCGCGTCGGTGAGCAGGGGCTCGAATGCGGTCGGCAACGCCTGCGGACCCTGCAGCATCCGCTCCAGGGCACCGACGAATCCCAGTAGCGGATAGTCCGCCGGACGGTCACCGCACAGCCGGGCGGCCCGGCGGATCCAGGTCTCCATCTGATACTGATCGTTACGCCCGGAGCTCACGAAGTGCATGACCAGCGCGTACACCCGGGCACGGATCTCGTCGTCGACCTCACCCGGCAGATCGGCTGCCGCCGTGAGCAATTCCATCCCCTCGGCCTTGTGGCCACCGAGCCACCAGTACCACCCGGCGGCCGCACCCAATCGCATCGATCCGGCGGTGTCGCCCGCCGCGAGCGCGGCTCGCATGGCGGCGGCGATGTTGTCGTGTTCGGTTTCGAGCAGGGCCAGCCAATGCAGTTGCTCGCCGCGGCGCAGCTGCGGTTCGGCGGTGTCGGCGAGTTCGGTGACATATTCGAGATGGGCGCGACGCACGGAATCCTGTTCGCCCGATTCCACCAGCCGATCACGGGCATACCGCGCGATCGTGTCGAGCATCCGGTACCGCGGCGCCGCGGGCCCGTCGGCGCGCACCACCTCGTCAATCACCGTGAGCAACGATTTGTCGGCCAGCGCGGTCAGCAGGTCGAGCACCTCCCACTGCTCGACCACCTCGGTCGCCGCGTCCACCGGCGCCGCGGCGCACACCTGTTCCGCCGCTTCCAGACTCACGCCACCGGAGAACACCGCGAGGCGGCGCAGCACGATCCGCTCCGGGCCGGTGAGCAGTTCCCAGCTCCAGTCCACGACCGCCCGCAGCGTGCGGTGCTGGGGCAGTGCGGTGCGGCTGCCACCGGTGAGCAGGCGGAACCGATCGTCGAGGCGGGTGTCGAGTTGCTCGAGCGACATGGTGCGCAATCGGGCCGCGGCCAGTTCGATCGCCAGCGGAATCCCGTCGAGCGCCCGGCAGATACGTGCCATCGCCGCCAGCGAACCGGCATCGGCGGCCAGATCCTGGCGCACCGCGCCGGCCCGCTCCCGCAACAGCCGCACGGCCGGTGCGGATTCGATCTCCGCGCCACTCGCGTCCGGCACGGGCAGCGCCAGCGGTTCGACCTGCCACAGCGCTTCACCGGTGATACCGAGCGGCTCCCGGCTGGTCGCCAGGATCCGCAGCTGCCGGCACTCCCCGAGTATCCGGTGGGCGAACGCCGCGGCCGACTCGATCACATGCTCACAGTTGTCGAGGATCAGCAGCGCCTCGCGGTCGCGGATCGCCGCGATCAGCCGGTCCATCGGCTCCGCATTGGACGCGTCGCCCAGCAATGCGTCCCGTAGACCGAACGCGGCCAGGGCCGATTGCGCCATGTCACCGCTCGCGCCGACGGGCGCCAGCTCCACCAGCCAGGCGCCGTCGGGCAGATCGTCGAGCAGTGTGCGCGCGGTTTCCGAGGCCAGCCTGGTCTTTCCGGAACCGCCCGGCCCGGTCAGGGTGGTGAGGCGGTGCCCGGCGATGAGCGTCCGGATGGCGGCGACCGTGGCATGGCCGCCCACGAATTCGGTCAGCTCGGCCCGCAGATTGGTCCGGCGATCCGACTCACCCCCACCGACCTCACCGCGCAGCAGTGCGACATGCAGTTCCGACAGTTCCGCGGCGGGGTCCACCCCCAGGGTGTCGGCGAGCGCCTCGCGGGCGTTCTGGTAGACGACCAGCGCTTCGGCACCGCGGCCCGCCATGGCCAGCGCGCGCATCAACGCCGCGATCAGCCGCTCCCGCAACGGGTTCCGGGCCACCTGTTCGGTCAGCTCGGCGACCAGATCGGCCCCGCGGCCCAGCCGCAGCTCTGCTTCGTAGCGATCCTCGGCCGCGACCAGCCGCAAACCCTCGAGGCGGGTGATCACCGGTTCGGCGGCCGCACTCTCCCCGAGCCCGCCGTCCAGCAGCGGCGCCCCGCGCCACAGATCCAGCGCCTCGCGCAACAACTCGGCCCGGTGCGCGTCGGCACCACCGCGGGCCCGGTCGAGCAGCTGCTCGAAACGCACGACATCGACCGCGTCCGGTACCACCGCGAGCCGGTATCCGCCCGGCTGCGCGTCCAGCGATCCGTCCGGCAGCGCCCGGCGCAATCGGGACACCAGGGCCTGCAGGGCGTTCGCCGCGTCGGCGGGTGGTAGCTCACCCCAGATCCAATCGACCAGTGTCGTTTTCGGGACCGCGCGACCGGGTTCGAGAGCGAGGGCGATGAGCAACGCCCGCAGCCGGGCACCCGGCAGCTCGATCGATTCACCGTCATCTGCTCGGATGTCGAGCGGTCCAAGCATCGCGATCTGCACCCGACCATTGTGCCGTGCCCCCGGACATGGGCGCAGCGCTGATACCGGGGCGAGCCGGCAACGGCGCAACCCTCCCCGAAAACACCTCCTGAACAGGCAGAAGCTCGTGTCAGCAGGGGTGTCAGAGCGGTGTCAGCCCGATATCAGCACCGCCCGCGACAGTTACTCCCGTGAACAGCAGGGCACCAGAGCCTCCGAGCCGGAACCGACCGGCCCCGGGCACGACGGACCCGGCCGTCATCGGAGGCGGATCCGCTGATCACGCCGACGACCGCAGAACTCAGAGCAGGAACCCGAAGGAGCACACCATGACCACGTTCCAGACCCCCGAGCCCATCGCCGTCACCGTCGAGGTGCTGTCCGGCAATGTCACCGTGATCGCCGGCGACCGCGGCGACACCGTCGTATCGATCTCCCCGGCCGACGCCACCAAGAAGGCCGATGTGCGCGCCGCCGAGCAGACCACGGTCGATTTCACCGACGGCACGCTGACGGTGAACACGCCCAGGGACTGGCGCACCCACACCCCGTTCGGTGGTAACCCCACCATCGAGGTGACCATCGAGGTTCCCGCCGGCTCGCGGCTCACCGCCGGCACCGGTGTGGGCCGGCTGCTGGGCGCCGGCGATCTCGGACCGTGCGATCTCACGGTCTCCCTGGGCGACATCGTCGTCGAGCGGCCGGGCGGTTCGGTGACCGCGAAGGTCGCCAAGGGCGATATCCGCATCGGCGAGGCGGCGCGCGGTGAACTGCGGCTGGAGACCTCCATGGGTCAGCTCGATGTCGGCATCCGCGCGGGCAGCGCGGCACGGCTGGAGGTCAACGCGCAGCAGGGCACCGTGCAGAACCTGATGCAACCGGTCGATCAGACGGCCGACGACGAGAACATCGTCCGGGTGTACGCGCGCAGCGCGATGGGAAATGTCGTCCTCCGGCACGCCGTGGCCGCGTGAGCGCGATGCGAATCGGCATCGACCGGGAGCGGTGCATCGGCGCCGGTATGTGCGCACTGACCGCTCCCGCCGTATTCGACCAGGACCCCGACGACGGCCGGGTGGTGGCGGACACCGCGCCCGCTCCGCAACACCACGCGGCCGTCCGCGAGGCCGTGCAACTGTGCCCGGCCGGCGTACTCACCCTCGAACCGTGAGCCCCACGAGCAGGACAAGGAATTCCCCATGACCACAACCGTTCCCGTCCCCGACGGCCTGCCCATGCAGCGCACCGCGGGCCCCTTCGACCCGCCCCGCGAGATCACCGAGCTGCGTACCCGGCGTCCGGTCAGCCCGCTGCTGTTCCCCGACGGACACGAGGGCTGGCTGGTCACCGGATACGAGGCCGTCCGCACCCTCATGGCCGACAACCGCTTCAGCTCCCGCCTGGATCTCGGTGTGGTCCATGTTCCCTACGAGACCCCGGGCATGCCCGCCCCGACCGAACCGTCCCCGCAGATCCCGGGACTGTTCATCGCGATGGATCCGCCGGATCACACGCGACTGCGACGCAAGCTGACCGGCGCGTTCACCGTCCGGCGGATGAAGATGCTCGAAGAGCACATCGTCGAGATCACCGAGCAACTGCTGGACGCGATGGCGGAACTGGCGCCGCCGATCGATCTGGTCCGCGAGTTCGCGCTGCCGTTGCCCTCCCTGGTGATCTGCGAGCTGCTCGGTGTTCCGTATGCGGATCGCGATGAGTTCCAGAAGAATTCGGCCGCATTCATGCTCAAGGAGCAGACCCTGGAAGAGAAGGGAGCCGCCTACGGCGCGATGACCGGCTATCTGGCCGAACTGGTCACCCGCAAGCGCGCCGAGCCCGGCGAGGACATCCTCTCCGATCTGGCCCGCGACGAGGATCTCGGTATCGACGAGCTCACCGGTATCGCATTCCTGCTGCTGCTCGCCGGCCACGAAACCACCGCGAACATGCTGGGATTGGGCACTTTCGCACTGCTGGAACATCCGGATCAGCTGGCCGCACTGCACGCGGACCCGGACCTGGTCCCCAACGCCGTCGAGGAACTGCTGCGTTATCTGTCGGTGGCCGACATCTTCTACCGCTACGCCACCGAGGACATCGAACTCGGCGGCGAAACGATCCCCGCGGGTTCCACCGTCGTGGTCTCCCTGCTCGCCGCCAACCACGACCCACTGCGCTTCACCGACCCCGACGCCCTCGACGTGCATCGCACCGCCCGGGGCCTGGTCTCCTTCGGCCATGGTGTGCATCAGTGTCTCGGACAGCAACTGGCCCGCGTCGAGATGCGTGCCGGCTTCGCGGGATTGATCCGCCGCTTCCCGACGCTGCGCCTGGCCGTCGCCGCCGAGGAGGTGCCGCTGCGCAGCGATATGAACATCTACGGCGTGCACGCGCTGCCGGTGACCTGGTCCGAGGGCTAGGGACCATCGATGTGGGCATCGCATCAGGAGGCGGCGGCATCGGGGCGTCGGCCCCGGCGGCATCCTTATCATCGACAGCGATGCATATCGATGTGATGCTCGCTTCGCTGAACGGACTGTCGGTGGGGGACGCGCTGGGGGCGCAGTTCCCGATTCTGGGCACCTCGGTGCCGGAGTTGCTGGCAGGGCGGGTCGCGGGGCGGCAGTGGAATTGGACCGATGACACCGAGATGGCCTGCAGTGTGGCGGGTGAGCTGTGCGAACACGGTGAGATAGATCAGGATCGGCTCGCGGGGGCCTTCGCGCGCCGGCTCGACCGCACTCGTGATTACGGGTTCTTCGCGGTCGACACGCTGAGCCGGATCGGCAGAGGGACGCCCTGGCAGCAGGCCGCGGGGGCCGTGTACGACGGGCAGGGCTCCTGCGGTAACGGCGGGGCCATGCGGGTGGCGCCGCTCGGGGCCTGTTTCGCCGGTGATCCCGAAACCATTGTCGCCCAGGCTGTTCGGTCGGCACAGGTGACCCACATGCATCCCGAAGGTGTCGCGGGCGCGGTCGCGGTGGCTCTCGCCGCCGGTGCCGCCGCCGAGGCCGGAATGCGCGGAATACGCCCTGCCCCGGCCGAATTCATCGACGAAATCCTGCGGCACCTGAGCGACGGCGAGACAGCGCGGCTGATCCGGCATGCCCGCACGCTACTCGGCGCACCGGCCGAGGTGGCGGCGGCCGAACTCGGCAACGGTTCCCGGGTCACCGCCCAGGACACCGTCCCACTGACCATCTGGATCGCGGCGACCCACCTGGCCGACTACCCGTCCGCCGTCACCACATGCCTCGCGGCGGACGGTGACATCGACACCACCGGCGCCATCGTCGGCGGAATAGTCGCCGCCTACACCGGCACCCACCCCCAGCCGGTCACCGGAATCCCGCACACCTGGCTGGCCACCCGGGAACCACTGCCCACATGGTTCGATTCTTCCGCCGCGACGCGGCGGCGGCCGTCGGGCCTGCGGCGGTGGTTGCCGGGCAGGTCCTAGGCCCGCATTCGCTGTTCCGCGTCATCCGGAGCCGGCGACACCGCGCCGTCCGGCGCGCGGCCGGACTTCGATTCGGTCCGCGTGTTCGGCTGCCTGTTCGGCGTCGACGGCAGCGGCGACCGTCCGCCCGACCGCGGCCCGGCGCTGGGCTCGGCGAGTGCCACCCGGCGTGGAGTCCCCGGCGGCGAGCCGATCCAGGGTGGGCAGGACCTGCCAGCTGTAGCACAGCGACAGAATCGTCAGAAGTACTTCGCGCGCGGCAGATTCGGATAATTCCGGGACGGCACGGTGGATATCGGTCACCTTGCGGTGCATCCCCTTGCGGCGAATGGGTTCCGCGACCGGAACTCCCAATTCCAGCCCTTCCCAGAGCAACAACCGCGCCAGCGTGGGTGTATCGCAGACATGGTCGAAGAACCGCTCGGCATAGTCGACCACCGCCGCCACCCCTTCGCCCTCGAGGTGCACGACATCGTCGAGATCGCCGATCTCCCGGTCGATGACGGTCTCGAACAACTGATCCTTGGTTCCGAAGTACTTGTAGATCCGCTCCTTGTTGACTCCGGCGGCTGTGGCGATGCGGTCCACCCGGGCCCCGGCCAGGCCGTAGGCACTGAACTCCGCGACGGCGGCATCGAGCAGCAGTCGCTTGGTGCGTTCGACGTCCCAGGCCATGCGCTCACCCTAGCAAATCTCCAACCATGCAGTTGCAAATATCCCGGATGTGGTGTCCACTAGTGTGCAACCAATTAGTTGGAATTGAGGATTCGAACATGACCAGCACTGTTTCCACCCTTTCCGTCCCGTCGGTCCACCTGCGCGCTGTCGTCACGTGGTGCGCGATCTTCCCGATGGTGTCCGTGGGAATGTCCGTGATGGCACCCTTCACCACAGGCTGGCCTCTGGTGCTGCGCACACTCGTACTCACCGCATTCGTCGTCCCGGCCGCCGTGTACGTGGTGGTCCCGCGACTGCTCGCCGGCACTCAGCGAATCATCCGTCGCCGCGTGCCGGCCGATTCGGCGAAACCTGTTTGCGGATAACGGATTTCCACACAAACCGGACACCCCTGCCGCCCCTCCGGAATTTGGGTACGTTGGATCTGGTCAACGTTGCATCCGTCCGACACCGTGGGGAGCGTCCGCCGGGATGGGTAACAGGAAGAACGTCATGGCCGAAACCGATACATCCACCCAGCTCGAGCTGGTGGACCGGGACTTTCACGACGACCCGCACAAGTATTACGACCGGTGGCGGGCCGGCGGACCGGTCCACCACGTGAAATTGACCCACCCGCACGGGGTTCCGTGCTGGGTGGTGATCGGATACGCCGAGGCGCGCGCGGCACTGACCGATCCGCGGCTGCGCAAAGATGCCCTCGGCGCGGCCGAACTGTTCCAGCGCAACGGCAATCATTCACTGCTGCTCTCCGATATGCAGTCACTGAACTACCACATGCTCAACACCGATCCGCCGGATCACACCCGGCTGCGAAAGTTCGTGAACAAGTCGTTCACCGCGCGGCGGGTGGCGGCACTGCGTCCCCGCATCGAGGAGATCACCGCACAGCTGCTCGACGGGATGGCAGGCAACGACGAGGCCGACCTGCTCCGGGATTTCGCCACTCCGCTGCCGGTGACGGTGATCTGCGAACTACTCGGCGTCCCGTACGGCGATCGGGAGGACTTCCAGGGCTGGACCAAGATCCTGGTCGGTGCGGTCGGCGGGCCGGAAGATCGCCGGCGCACCTCCACCGAGATGGCCGGCTATCTGAGAAAGCTGCTGGCGGACAAGCGGATCCACCCCGGTGACGATCTGCTCTCGGGCCTGGCGAACGAATCCGACGCGGGCGACCGGCTCACCGACGGCGAACTGGTCGCCATGGCGTTCCTCCTGCTCGTCGCCGGGCACGAGACCACCGTCAATCTGATCGGTAACGGCACCTACGCACTGTTGCGCGACCGCCGCCAATTCGATGCGCTACGCGCGGATCCGGATGCCATCCCCACCGCGATCGAGGAGTTCCTGCGCATCAGCGGACCGGTCGGCTGGGCCACCCTGCGCTACACCGCGGAGCCCGTCACCCTCGGCGATACCACCATCCCCGAGGGCGAACTGGTCTATATCGCCCTCACGGCGGCCGACCACGATCCCGATCGCTACTCGTCGCCGGGCGAACTGGATATCACCCGAAATATCGCCGGGCACATGGCCTTCGGGCACGGGATCCATTTCTGTGTGGGCGCACCACTGGCTCGGCTGGAGGCCACCATCGCCTTCACCGCGCTGCTGGACCGCTTCCCGAAGCTGGCCGTGGCACCGGATTTCACTCCGAGCTGGCAGCCCAGCCTGCTGATCCGCGGGATGACCGAACTACCGGTCCGGCCGCACGGCTGATCAACTACCGAGTTCGTCCGCGGAATCCGATCCCGCGGTCCCGGTCCGCCGCAGGAAGTCCGCGATCACCTCGAGCTCCGCATCGGAATACCGTTCGAGCACCTCGTCCATCCGCTGATTCATACCGGAAAAGACTTGGAACAGTTCGGCATTGCGCTCCCGCACCGCTCGCAGGGTGACGGCGCGGCGATCGCCGGATTCGGGATCGCGCTCGCGGACGATCCAGCCCCCCTTCTGCAATCGATCCAGAATGCCGGTGAGGGTGGCCGGATGCAGTCCGGTGAGCCGCGCCAGTGCACTCGGCGAGATGGAACCCCGCCGGTTGATCAGATCCAGGCAGGTCCAATCCGCATCGCGGACTTCCACCCGCCCGCCGAACCGCCGATTCAGCAACGACAGCTGGATGTTCAATTCGCGCAGCGCGTCCTTGACGGCGACGGCCAGCCGCCGCCGTGCCGCCGGGTCCGCCTGTGTGGCCATCGATCCCTCCGGGTCGGTTCATACGACTTTCGTATGATATCCCGAGCCGGAGCAGCAATTTCTCAGCGTCGCGATTCCACCCGGAACACCGCGATACGCTCCGCGGCGGCCGCCACCCCGTCGGGTGTGGCGTCCTGCGCCAAACCGGTTGTGACGAACCGATTCCCGACACTCGCCGGCCCCGCGGCGACCAGTTCCCGCAACAGCGGCCGGCGCTGCTCGACCGGAACCTCCACCAGGCGCGCGGTCGAGGCCCGCCGCCCGCTACCCAGGGTGACGGATTCCGCCGCCCGCACATTGGCCACCCATGCCGCCTTCGGATACGCCTGCACGATGTAGCGCCCACCACTCAGTTCATTCACCGCGATCGGGAAGGTCCGCGGTTGCCCGCTGCGCCGCCCGGCGACCGTGAGCAAGCGCATGGGACCGAATCCGAGCCCCAGCCGCTGCAGCCCCACGACCACCGGATTGAACCGGTTGACCATCCGGCGATACCGCTCCGCATCCATCTCCAGACCTCCGCTGTTTCGAGAACCATATCCTATGATTTCCATACTATATCCGAACAGTATGGTCTCGCACAGCGTCGGGACACCGGACTTCGCGGTGACACAAGTGCGCCAGAACCCATCCACGGACGAGCCTGTTGTGGACCGCCCGGCAAACCCCGTGCATACACCCCGTGAACGGAGTCACCACGGCATCTACCATCAGTGCGGCACCACCGGACGACCCGGATACCGACCGGCATCCCCCACGATCATGTGCCAGGTGAACTATCGTCCGGTCACGAATTGATAACCCCCTCTCTCGCTGTATGGAGACCTCGTGCTCGAGCTCGACCATTTCAACCATGGCTGGGTCACCCCGGTCCTGGCCTACGTCATGTCCTTCATCGGATCGGTACTGGCACTGCGCTGCGCCACCCACGCCAGGGCCTCACGATGGCCCGGCGGCTGGCTCATCGCCGCCGCGATCTCACTCGGCGGTGCCGGCATCTGGGTCATGCACTTCACCGCCATGCTCGGCTTCTCGATCCACGGCGCGAGCATCCGCTACGACGTACCCATGACCCTGCTCAGCGCGGCGATCGCGATCATCGTCGTCTGGGCCGGACTGTCGATCGTGGTACGCGGACACCGCGAGGTGATCGCGTTGCCGCTGGGCGGCATGATCACCGGGTTCGGTGTCGCCGCCATGCACTATCTCGGCATGTACGCCATGCACTCCGGCGCGCACATCGAATACCGCACCGGCCTGGTGGCACTGTCGCTGGTCATCGCCGTGGTGGCGGCGACCGCCGCGCTGTGGTTCGTCCTGCACGTGCGCGGACTGACCGCGACCTTCGGCGCGGCGGCGATCATGGGTATCGCGGTGTGCGGAATGCATTACACCGGAATGGCATCCATGCAGGCGCACCGGATGGACGGTATGGGTGAGCAGTCCGGCGTCGATTCGGTTCAGCTGCTGACCCCGCTGATCATGGTGGTCACGCTGGTCACCATGATGCTCATCGTGCTGGTGGGCCTGGCCGAGATCGACGCCCCGTCGCGTCGCGAATCCGACACGGCGACAGATGATCTCGAACTCGCCGACAGCGGCCGCGCCTGGCCGCGCGCGCAGTCCGAGGATGCGCCCGCGGCGCGTCCGGCACCCGCGTTCAGCCTGCAGGCGAATTCGAAGCGGCGGACTCCGCACCGGTAACCACGACATCCGGCGGCCGGCCGAGCACCACGAGGGAGGGGCAGCTCAGCCGGCCGTTTTCCGGATCCACTCGTCGGCAGCCGATCTGGCATCGGCGACCGACCGCGCGCTGACCTCGCGCACCATCCGTCCATCGGAATCCGTGATCCGCCACGCGCACGTCGTGCGAGTGGTGGGCTGGACCGAACCGCGAGCGGAACCGAAATCCTTGACCAGCCACCACTTCGACGCATCACCGGCCAGGTCCCATCCGTCGACCGCGTCCGAGGGACGGATCGGTCCGAACGGGTCGTCGTCGCCGTGCACCGGGGTGTCGGCCACCGGCCCTCCTCCACGATTCGCGTTGCCGGGCAAACGGTGCCGACAGATACTGCGGGACAATTATGAGTAACCTCGCGTCACATTGTCGCGCACCATATCCCCGCAACGGATTCGAACCGTAGATCTCATACCCGGCCCGCGTGGCATGACCGTACCGGACCCCGTACCGGTTCAGTAGCGCCGGGCCCCTGTCACCGGCATCTGCGAAATGGGTGAACGCACCACGCCGGAACCGCTTCCGGCGGCATGCACCACGGTCCCGTCACCGGCGTAGAGCGCCGAATGACCGCCCCCGTAGAACGACACCAGATCGCCGGGCCGCAGCGCATCGGTGTCCACCGGCGTGCCGGCGGCGAGCTGGTCGTAGCTGGTGCGGGGAAGGTCCACCCCCACCTGCCGATATGCCCACTGCACCAGACCCGAGCAGTCGAAGGAGTCGGGGCCGGCCGCACCCGAGATGTAGGCCGATCCGAGCTTGGTCTCCGCCGCCGCGAGCGCTCGCTCACCGATCGATTGAATCGGTGCTGCCGGCGGCGGATTTCCTGGGAACAGTCCTGGAATTGTGAAGCCGGGCGGCAGAGAAATTCCGGGTATGACCGGGGCGGGTAATGGTGAATCCGCCTGCGCCGCGCCCGCAAATCCCGTCACGCCGGGGAGAACGATCAGCGCTGCCGCTGCTGACCAGGCGAAACGACGCGCAATACGGGTACATCGACCCTCATCGGTTCCTGCCATGATGCGTTCCTCCGAATCTCGTATCGAGAGCAGATTGAGCAAACACCACGGTGATCAGTCGATCGTCGAATCCGGGGAGCAATGATTCGCCAGGAACGCGCGTAAACCAAATACGAACACACCAATTCGTATAACGAACCGATAAATATGAGAAAACTGTCAGATTTCTCTTGTATCTCGATACAATCCCTGATCCAGAGCGGCTTCCGGCCGGTCCGCGGCACGCACGGCCAGCAACGAGTGCCGGCGGCTGTAGGCGAAGTAGACGACCAGCCCGATGGCGAACCAGATCGCGAATCGCAACCAGGTGGCCGGCTGCAGATACGTGACGAGCCAGATCGAGAACCCGATGCCGACCAGTGGCACCACCGGCATCCCCGGGGTACGGAAGGCGCGGGGCAGATCGGGCCGGCGGTAGCGCAGCACGATCACCGCGACGCAGACCACGATGAACGCCAGCAGGATTCCGATATTGGTCAGCTCGGCGGCCTGGCCGATCGGCAGCCAGCCCGCGATCGCCGCGGACGCGACCCCGACGATCCAGGTGATCCGGGTGGGCACCTGCCGGACCGGGTGGGTCTTGGCGAACCACGCGGGCAGCAACCCGTCTCGGCTCATCGAGTACCAGACGCGGGTGGCGCCGAGCATGAAGGTGAACAGCACCGTCATGATGCCGACGATCGCACCGGCGGCGATCAGGCTGCCCAGTCCCGGCAGGCCGACCGAGGCGAAGGCCGAGGACAGTCCACTCTCCGGATCGATTTCGGTGTAGCGCTGCATCCCGGTCAGCACCAGGCACACCAGCACGTAGAGCACCATGGAGATGGCCAGCGACAGCAGAATCGCCTTGGGCAGATGCCGTTTCGCGTCCACCGCCTCCTCGGCGGCGGTCGACATGGCGTCGTAACCGAAGACCGCGAAGAACACCGTCGCCGCCCCGGTGACCGCGCCGGACGCACCGAACGGGAAGTACGGGTGATAGTTCGCGGTATCGATGTGGAAGAACCCGACCGCGATCACCACCAGCACGACCGCGATCTTGATGCCCACCACGAAGGTCTCGAACCGCGCCGCCGCCCGGATCCCCAGGTTGAGCAGTGCGGCGATCAGCAGGCACAGCAGTGCCGCGAACAGATCCACGACGTGTCCGTGCCCGGTTCCCGGCGCACCCAGCATCCAGTCCGGGAGCGCGACATCGAACTGCCCCAACAGGAATTGGATGTAGCCGGAGATACCGATCGCCACCACCGACACGATCGCGGTGTACTCGAGCAGCAGATCCCAGCCGATGAACCAGCCCACCGGCTCACCCAGAACGGCGTATCCGTACGTGTAGGCCGATCCGGCGCGCGGGATCAGGCCGGCGAATTCGGCATAGGACAGCGCGGCGGCCGCACTGGCCACACCGGCGATCAGAAAGGACAGCAGTACCGCCGGCCCCGCGGTGTCGTGGGCGACCGAACCCGCCAGCGCGAAGATCCCGGCCCCGATGATGCCGCCGACACCGATCGCGGTCAGTTGCCACAACCCCAGCGTGCGACGCAGATTCGCCGGGGCCTCCTCGGTGATCTGGTCGATCGGCTTGCGCCGGAAGAATTCTCGCAGAGCGGGGCCGCTTCGCATGGGCGCTCCTTGTCCTCCGGGCGGCGCGGATGGACTCACAGTACCCACGGCCGTCCCGGGTCGCGCGGCGGTCGAGCGGACGTCGGCATCCCGGGCTCGATGCCATCTGACTGAAACAAGTTCTAGACATATACCTTGATTTGTCTTACATTCGATACATGAGCACCGCAATGTCTCATCCAGCTCATTTCACGCTGCGCTCCGGGGACACCTGGCGCGACCCGTGGCCGATGTACGCCGCACTCCGCGAATCCGACCCGGTCCACCGTGTGGTGCCGGCACAGCGGCCGGAGGACGACTACTACGTGCTGTCCCGGTACGCGGATGTGTATGCGGCAGTGCGTGATCCGGAGACCTTCTCCTCCGCGCAGGGGCTCACGGTCGACTACAACAACCTCAGCGAGATCGGGCTCGGAGAGAATCGCCCCTTCGTCTTCACCGATCCGCCGGAGCACACGGTCTTCCGCCGCCGGGTCGCCAAGGGATTCACGCCCCGGCAGGTGCAGGAGATCCGGCCCGCGGTCGAGAAGTTCGTGATCGAGCGGCTGGAAAGTCTGCGCGCGGCGGGTGGCGGCGATATCTCGGTGGAGCTGTTCAAACCACTACCGACCATGGTGGTGGCGCACTACCTGGGCGTGCCCGAGGCCGACCGGGCGAAGTTCGACGGCTGGAGCGAGGCGATCGTCGCGGCGTCGGCCACCGGCGGTATCGCGCACGCGCAGGACGCGATCGGCGAGCTGTCGCAGTACTTCATCGCCATGATCGACAAGCGCAAACTCGAACCGGCCGACGACACCGTCTCCCACCTGGTGGCCTCGGGTCTCGGCTCGGACGGTGATGTCGGCGAGATCCTGCAGATCATCGGCTTCGCCTTCACGATGATCACCGGCGGTAACGACACCACCACGGGCAACCTGGGTGGCGCGGTGCAACTGCTGACCACCGAACCGGAACAGCGCCGGCGCCTGCTCGACGATCCGGACCTGATCCCGGGCGCGGTCGACGAATTCCTGCGGATGACCTCACCGGTGCAGGGGCTGGCCCGTACCACCACCCGCGATGTGGAACTGCACGGCGTCACCATCCCCGCGGGCCGGCGCGTACTGATGCTGTACGCCTCGGCGAACCACGACCAGGACGAATACGGCTCGGACGCGAGCACACTCGATGTCACCCGGAATCCGAGGAACATCCTCACCTTCGGCAACGGCAACCATCACTGCCTGGGTTCGGCGGCGGCGCGTATGCAATCCACCGTCGCACTGCGGGAACTGCTGACCCGCTGCCCGGATTTCACGGTGGACCTCGACGCGGTGCGCTACACCCAGGGCAACTACGTGCGCTGGCCCGTCAGTGTCCCGTTCGTCCCGGGCGCATGACCGGCGGGCGGGACTGGCTGGCTCAGCCACGGTCGATGCAGGCCGCCGAACGTGTTCTCGACGCCGCGGCCCGGCTGTTCGCCGAGCAGGGTGTGGCGGCTACCCAGATGGGCGACATCGCCAAGGCGGCGGGCTGCTCACGCGCCACGCTGTACCGCTATTTCGACAGTCGGCAGGCGGTTCAGCTGGCCTATGTGCACCGCGAGGCACGGCGGGTGGGCGCCACCGTGGCCGCCGATATCGCGACGATCGGCGATCCGGGCGAGCGCGCGGTGGCCGGGGTGCTCGCGAGCCTGCGCGCGGTGCGCTCCGATCCCCTGCTGATCGCCTGGTTCCGGCCCGACGATGCCGGGCGAACGCTGGAGATGGCGCAGACCTCCCAGGTCATCGAGGCCATGGGCCGATCCCTGTTCGATCCGGAAACTCTGCCGGGAGCACGTGATTCGGCCCTGCTGGCACGCTGGCTGACCCGGATCATCGTCTCACTGCTCACGGTACCGGGGCAGAACGAGAGCGAGGAACGTGCGATGCTCGAGCTTTTCCTCGCACCGCTACTGGTCCCGCACCGCTGACCGGCAGGAAGCCGTTCCCGGAATCGGCGTCACCCGGTCCCTTGCGCACGGCGTCCCGGCCCACGAGGCTGGTGGTATGGATTCGCTCATCATGTCCGCGCGCGATCTCGACTTCCTGCTCTACGAGTGGCTCGACGTGACCGGGCTGACCGAGCGCGAGCGCTACCGCGAGCACAGCCGGGAGACCTTCGACCAGGTCCTCGCACTGAGCCGGGAACTGGCCGAGAAATACTTCGCCCCGCACAATCGCGAGGGTGACCTGCACGAACCCACCTTCGACGGCGAGAAGGTGCACATCATCCCCGAGGTGGCGGCGGCACTGTCGGCGTTCGGCGACGCCGGATTCGTCGGCGCCGCGATGGACGAGCGGATCGGCGGCATGCAGTTGCCACACACCGTCTTCACCGCCTGCATGTCCTGGTTCTATGCCGCCAATGTGGCCACCGCCAGTTACGCGCTGCTGACCATCGGCAATGCGAATCTGCTGGCCGCGCACGCCGATCCGGCACAGATCGACCGCTTCGTGCGCCCGATGCTCACCGGACGCTGGTTCGGCACGATGGCGCTGTCGGAACCACAGGCCGGCTCGTCGCTGGCCGACATCACCACCAAGGCGGTGCCCGCCGGTGACGGCAGCTACCGGCTGTTCGGCCGCAAGATGTGGATCTCCGGGGGCGATCACGATCTCTCGGAGAACATCGTGCATCTGGTACTCGCCCGCATCCCGGGTTCGGATACCGGCACCCGGGGCATCTCGCTGTTCATCGTGCCGAAATACCTTCCCGCCGAAGATGGTTCGCTCGGCGAGCGCAACGATGTGGTGCTCGCCGGGATCAATCACAAGATGGGCTGGCGGGGCACGGTCAACACCGCTCCGGTGTTCGGCGACGGCGCCTTCACCCCCGGTGGCGAATCGGGTGCGATCGGCTATCTGGTGGGCGAGCCCAATCGCGGGCTCACCTACATGTTCCACATGATGAACGAGGCCCGGCTGGGCGTGGGCCTGGCCGCCACCGCACTGGGCTACACCGGATATCTCAAGGCCCTCGACTATGCCCGCAATCGGCCGCAGGGCCGGGCGGTGGCGGCGAAGGGCGGCGGGCAGATCCCCATCGTGGCGCACCCCGATGTCCGGCGAATGTTGCTGGCGCAGAAGGCCTATGCGGAGGGCGCGCTGGGCCTGCAACTGTACTGCGCCACCCTGATCGACCGGCAGCGCAGCGCCCGCGACGCCGAGGAGACCAAGTACACGGGCCTGCTGCTGCGGGTACTGACCCCGATCGCCAAGAGCTGGCCGAGCCAGTGGTGCCTGGCCGCGAACGACCTCGCCATCCAGGTGCACGGCGGCGCCGGTTACACCCGTGACTACGACGTCGAACAGCACTACCGCGACAACCGGCTCAACCCGATTCACGAAGGGACACACGGTATTCAGAGCCTGGACCTGCTCGGTCGCGCGGTGACCGCCGACGGCGGGGCGGCGCTGACACTGCTGCTGGACACCATGGGCGAAACCGTCGATCGGGCCCGCGCCACCGGCGACGCCGAACTCGGCGACTTCGCCGATGCGCTGGCCGCGGCGGCCGGCCGGATCGCCACCACCACCGCGACGGTCTGGCGGGATGCGAACCCGGAAGCGGCGCTGGCCAATTCGTCGGCCTACCTGGAAGCGTTCGGACATGTGGTGCTGGCCTGGATCTGGCTCGAGCAGGCGGTGGCCGCGAGCGGCGGGACCGAGGACTTCCATCGCGGTAAGCGGGTCGCGGCGCGCTACTTCTATCACTGGGAATTGCCGCGCACCGCACCACTTTTCGATCTTCTGGACGGAATGGACCGCACCACCCTGGACCTGGACGACGCCTGGCTCTAGCACATCGGCACGGTCGCCGTACCGCCTCCTGGCGACAATCGGACATTGCGACGCCCTCTAGTCTGGCCTGGTGGAGATGGGATGGACGCAGCTGGCGCAGCAGTGCCTCGTCGAGGAGGACGAGGCGATCATCGCGCTGAACAAGCCCGCCGGCATCGCCGTGACCGGGGAACGGCACGACACCGATATGGTCGAGCTCGCCGCGGCCGAGGGCCGCACGCTGTATCCGGTGCACCGGATCGACAAGGTCACCTCGGGCCTGGTGCTGTTCGCCAAGGAGCTCAGCGCACACGGCAGCCTGACCAGGCAGTTCAACAAGCAGACCGCCGAGAAGCGGTATCTGGTGATCACCCCCGCCACCGATGTACCCGATACCGGCGTCATCGACCTGCCGCTGAGTGTGGGCCGCAAGAACCGGGTGCGCATCGCGGCCCCGCGCGAGACGATCCGCCGCGAGAACGACACCTGGACGGTTGCCGACGGCGATCTGCTGGCAGGGAAGAACTATCCGTCCCGCACCGAGTTCCGCACGATCGCCCGCACGGACCGGCACACGCTCGTCCTGGTCCGCCCCATCACCGGCCGCCGCCACCAGATCCGAGTGCACCTGGCCTGGATCGGATACCCCATCGCCGGCGATCCGTTGTTCGACAAATCCGATGCCTACTCGCGCACCCACCTGCACTCCTGGTCACTGAGCCTCGAAGCCCCCTGGCGCACCGACCCGAACCTCACCCTGCTCGCCACCCCGGGCGAGGATTTCTTCGGCACTCCCGCGGGCCCGATCGTCGACGACCCGGCCGCCCTGCTCGAAGGGATCACGAACGACCTCGGTGCGGTGGCCGGGAATCACCGATCCGGAGACCGCTGATCCGCGGCGCCCGCTCCAGCCGGCACGCCATCGAATCGCGGACCGGGAACAGCCCGAAAAGCCGCCCGCGTCAATCGATTTCCGCTTCCAGCTCCGCGATCTGGGTGCGCAACCACTCTTTGTCGGCGCGGCGGGTGGCGGCGCCGAGGGTGAGCATGCCGCGCCGGAACCGATCGGTCATATCGGCCGCCCGAAGTGGCCGTCCCTGCTCGTAGAACCAGCTGGCGGGCTGCTCGTAGAAGGTGAGCCGCCGCCGTAGCACCGCCACCTGCTCGGCCGGATCGGTGAGGTAGCCGAGAAAAGCGAGCAGGACGAAGAAGTTGTTTCGATCGGTGATCTCCACCTCGGACGGGTCGCGCAGCCGCCGCAACAACTCCGCGCGCCCGGCCTCGGTGAGCACGAGCAGCTGCCTGGCGCTTCCGGCGTCTGCCTGTTTGTCGACCATTCCGGCCGCGCGCAGCCGGTTGATGGCGGGATAGAGCGCACCGTCACTGACCGGCCGGATGTGCCCCGACAATCCGGAGATGCGTTGCCGCAGCTCGTAGGCGTGCATCGGCTGCTCGTAGAGAAAGCCCAAGATGCTCAGCTCCAGCATGCGCCCACCCTACTCTCTAATCGACATATCTCTAAAAGAGTTGCCTCGATTAGAGAGTCTCGATTAGAGTTAGTCGCATGAGCGATTACTTCACCACCCCCGATGGCGTCCGGCTGGCCTACGTCGATTCCGGCGGGCCCGGCAGTCCGGTGCTGGCACTGCATGGTGTCTACGGCCGGGGGCGCGGCTGGATGCCGTTGGCGCATCGGCTGAACCGCCGAATCATCGCCGTCGACCAGCGCGGCCACGGTCTGTCCGACAAGCCCGGCGACTATTCGCGCACGGCATTCGTGGCCGACACCGCGGCCGTCATCGAAGAACTGGGCCTGGGCCCGGTGCCGATCATCGGCCATTCCCTGGGCGCCATCAACGCCTACCAGCTGGCAGCACAGCGCCCGGACCTGGTCGAATCATTTGTGGCCCTGGACTTTCCGGCGTTCGCGGGCGTATTCGACGATCCCTGGCTGGACGAGCTTCCCGACCGGTTCTCCAGCCTGACCGAAATGCGGGACGCCATAGGGCGATTGCGACGGCCCGACGCGATACCGCACTTCCAGGAAAGCGCCGTGGAAGATGAGCGCGGCTGGTATTTCCTGTGGAACGCACCGGATATGCGGGCGGCCAAGCGCGGCGTCACCGGCGACTGGTGGCCGGACTGGACCGGCAGCTCACACCGGGCGTTACTACTACTCGGCGGCGACAGCCCGGTGGTACCGCCGGAGCACGCCCGGGAAATGATCCGGCGGCGACCCGGCACCGAACTGGCGGTGATCGACGGCGCCGGACACGATCTCTACCTGAGCCACGTGGACGAGACCGCGGAGATCATCGGCCAATTCCTGGCCTGAAGGTCGATCCCGCGGCCGCCGGGCACGATGCCGACACCGTCCGTGGCGGAACGCTATTCGCCACTGCGTCCGTGACGGTTCCAGAACTGGTGCACGACCCCGTTCGGCGTTGCCACCGACTCGATGTCGAATCGCTCGTGGATATTGCCGAGCCCTGCCCACAGCGAGGTTCCACCGCCCAGAACCACCGGCACGATCGCCAGGTGCATGAAGTCGACGAGGTCCGATTCCAGGAACTGGCGCACGGTCGACGGCCCGCCACCGATACGGATGTCGCCGCCGTCGGCGAGTTCGGTCGCGTGGTCGAGTGCCCCGGCGGCATCGGCGTCGACGAAGTGGAACGAGGTCCCGTTGTCGAAGGTGATCGGTTCGTGGGCGTGGTGGGTGAGGACCACGACGGGAGTCCGGAACGGCGGCTCGTCACCCCACCAGCCACGCCACCCGTCGGCGGGCCACGGACCGCGCTGCGGCCCGAATTTCCCGCGGCCCATGATCTCCACGCCGACACCCTGCCCCCAGACGCTGGTGAAGGTGCGATCAGCGGTGATCGGCGCATCCGCGGTGTGGACGCCCGCGATGACCCGGCCGTCGAATGTGCCGAACAACTCGCTCGCGCCACCGATCGGTTCATCGAAAGTGACGGTGCTGCCGGCGGCGTAACCGTCCAGCGAGACGTTGAGCAGATCGACACGAACTCTGGGGCGGCGCGACATGGTTCTCCCTAAGTGGTTGCGTTTCACAATCGCTTTACGGAGCATAGGGTAGTGGAGTTGTGTTTCGCAATCACTGTGGAGGTGGAGAGATGTTCCGGAGCCCGCGCTCGGGCTGCGCGATCAATGCCGCCGTCGAAGTACTCGGCGATCAATGGACGATCATCGTGTTGCGCGACATCATCTTCGGCGGACGCCGGCATTTCCGGGAACTGTTGTCCCGCAACGACGAAGGCATCGCGTCGAACATCCTGGCCGATCGCCTGCAGCGACTGGCCGCCTCCGGATTGCTCACCCGCGACGACGCGGTACGCGGACAGAAGGCCGCCTATCGGCTCACCGCCGCGGGCATCGACACCGTGCCGATCATGGTGGCACTGGGACGATGGGGCGCGCAGTACCGCGACACCACACCCGAGCTCACGATTCGCGCACAGCTTCTCGCCGATTCACCGGAATTGACCGCCGACCTCATGGATGAGCTTCGCGAAATCTACCTGGGCGTTCCACTCCCCCACCCCCAGCAGCAGCCGGCCTCCACCCGGCTGACCGACGCGTACGAAGACGTGCTCGCACGGCAGAGCGGCACCGGAACGCGAGCGTGATCCAGCAATACTTCACCGCTATAAGACGTGGCGAGCGTCATGCAGACTACACACCGTGATGCTTCTACCCTGAATAGGTGCCCCGGTGGCACGACAGGCGACCGATGCGAACGGCTCAGAGCCGCTGCCGCAGGGATTTCACGCGGGTTCGCGCACGGCCGCAACCCGGTGACGGGCGCAACGGTGCGATCCCACGAGAAAGCGGACGCCATGATTCTGTTGGCACAGATCAGCGATACCCATTTCGATCTGACCCCGCGTAATGCCGAACGTGTCGCCACGGTGCTCGGCTACCTGGAGCGATTACCGCGCCGGCCGGACGCTGTCCTCGTCACCGGCGATCTCACCGATTCCGGCACGCTCGCCCAGTACGAACAGGCCCGCAAGGTACTCAGCACCGATATTCCGATGTACGTACTGCCGGGCAATCACGACGATCGCACGAATCTGTGCCTCGGCCTGCTCGATGCGCCGGCGCCGGAGGGGCCGATCAACCAGGCCGTCGAGGTCGGCGGACTGACGGTCGCGATGCTGGACTCCACCATTCCGGGTTCCGGGGGCGGGGCGCTGGGTGAACGGACCTATGCCTGGCTGGACCGGCTGCTGGACCGCACACCCGCACACGCCCCGGTATTGATCGCGCTGCATCATCCGCCGATGCCGATGTTCTCCACGGTCGTCGATCCGATCCGGCTGGCCGATCCGCAGCGACTCGAACACCTGATCGCGAACGACCGCCGGATCCTCGGTGTCCTCGCCGGACACATGCATGCCATGGGCACCACCCTGTTCGGCGGGCGCCCGCTGGTGGTGGCGCCCAGCGTCGCCTCGGCGATCGGCGGCGCCTGGGAGGTCCGCACCCCGGGAGAGGTCCCGATCGACTACGCGCCGGACCCCTCGGTGCTGCTGCACGCCGTGGACGACGGGCGGCTCACCACCGTCGTGCGGACCGTGCCGATGGGCGGGCGGATCGCGGTCCAGCCCTGCTGAACCGGCCTCCCGGCCGGTGGCACGCGCCTACAGTGAGAGATACATTTCTCGAGCTCGAGGAGCGCGTATGTCCACGCCGTCGGTCATCGTCGTCGGAGCAGGCTTCGGTGGCCTCGGTGTGGCAATCGAGCTGCAGCGCAACGGATTCGACAAGATAACCATCCTGGAACGGGCCGCCGATCTGGGCGGGGTGTGGCGGGAGAACACCTATCCGGGCGCCGCCTGCGATGTGCCGTCGACGCTGTACTCGTTCTCCTACGAACCGAAGCCGGATTGGCCGCATCGCTACTCCGGGCAGGCCGACATTCTCGGCTACCTGCACACGGTGGCGGTGAAATATCGACTGCTGGATCGGATCGTCTTCGACACCGAGGTCACCGAGGCCCGGTTCGACGAATCCGCGCAGCGCTGGACGGTCCGCACCGCGAACGGCGCGGACCGCACCGCCGATGTGCTGATCTGCGCGGTCGGTCAGCTCTCCCGGCCGCGGATGCCGGATATCGCCGGAATCGACACGTTCACCGGTCCTTCCTTCCATTCGGCACAGTGGGATCACAGCGTGGAGCTGACCGGCAAACGGGTCGCGGTGATCGGAACCGGTGCCAGCGCAATCCAATTCGTGCCCGCCATCGCGCCGGAGGTCGAGCGGCTGACCCTGTTCCAGCGCACCGCGGCCTGGGTGGTGCGCCGCACCGACCGCAACTATCGACCGATGCATCACGCACTGTTCCGGCATGTGCCCGGACTGCGGCTGGCCCAGCGGCTGTGGGTGTGGTGCTTCCTGGAATTCTTCTCCTTGGGACTGACCGCCATCCCGCCGATCCGGCGCATCGCGACCTGGCTGGGCACCCGGGCCCTGCGCGGTGACATCCCCGATGCGCGACTGCGGGAGAAATTGACCCCGGACTATCCGGTGCTGTGCAAACGGGTGCTGTTCTCCAACGAGTACTACCCCGCACTGGTACGCCCGAATGTCGACGTGGTGACCGAACATATCGCCGAGGTGGTGCCCGAGGGAGTCCGGACCGCCGACGGCACCGTCCACCCGGCCGATGTGATCGTCTACGGCACCGGTTTCAAGGGCAGTGAATTCCTTTGGCCGATAAAGGTGTTCGGGCGCGAGGGCGTCGAGCTCGACCGGATGTGGGACGAGGGTGCGCGCGCCTATCTCGGCATGGCGGTACCCGGATTTCCGAACATGTTCCTGATGTACGGCCCGAATACCAATCTGGGCACGGGCTCGATCCTCTACATGATCGAATGTCAGGCTCGTTACATCCGCCAGGCCGTGCGCTATCTGAGCGACCACCCCCACTCCCGGCTGGAGGTCCGCCCGGAGACGGCCGCCGCATTCGACGAACAGCTCCAGCGGCGCTTGCTGCGTACCCCGTGGACCGCCTGCTCGAGCTGGTATCGCAATGCCGCCGGCCGCATCACCAACAATTGGCCGGGCACCGTCACCGCCTACCGGCTGCGCACCCGCACCCTCGATCCGGCCGACTACCTGACCGGCCTCCCCGATTCGATCGGCATCCGATGACCCGTCCCCGGCGCTGCCGGTGCTGGCAGACTTGAGCCGTGACCGCGCCCTCCAGCACCGGCGACGAGCCGTATCGCCATCACGGCTCGCTACGCCCCATCGAACTCGCCACCGCGGCGGTCCTCGGCGGGGTGACCGTCGGTTTGGTGACAATCGGTTCGGTGGTGCCCTATGCCGCCGCGCTGAACATGGTCGCGGCGGTGCCGATGGGTCTGCTCGCCCAGCGATACCGGCTGCGAGCCACCGTCGGTGCGACGATCGCGGCCACTCTGGTGAGTTTCGTCGCGGGTGGGCTGGTCCCGGCCGCCACCCTGGTCGGTGCGGCGACCATCGGCGGCATCATCGGCACGGTGAAACGCCGGCACCGCGGGCTGTTCATGGTGCTGTTCACCGCCACCCTGGCCGGTCTGTGCTGGGCAGCGTTCTCGGTCGGGATGTTGTTCCTGTTCTCGGCGTCGCGGCGGCTGGTCTTCGACAATGTCCGCAACATCGCCGATGGCATCGACCACGTACTGACCCAGCGAGCCCACCTGGAATCGCTGGGCCGGCTGGTCATCACGGTCACCGACAGCGTGCTGGCCTGGTGGTGGCTCTACATCGGCGTGGCCGTCTTCGTGGGCATCGTGCTGACCGCGTTGTTGTCCTGGTTCGTTCTCGGCTCGGTACTCGACCGCCTGGAATGGCTGCCCGGGCGCGACAAATTGGACGCACCCGCGGACGATCGGCCGATCGCACCGCTGCCCGTGCGGCTGCGCGGTGTCTCGTTCCGGTATCCGGGTGCGCACGCCGACGCACTGACCGACGTCGATCTGACCGTCGAGAACGGGGAATTCGTCGCGGTGGTAGGCCACAACGGGTCCGGTAAATCCACCCTCACCCGGCTGCTCGCCGGGCGCCCGCCGACCGGTGGCGTCGTCGAACGCCCGGGTTCGGCCGGGCTCGGCCGGATCGGCGGCACCGCTCTGGTCCTGCAGCGGCCGGAGAGCCAGACGCTCGGCGTCCTCGTCGCCGACGATGTGGTGTGGGGGCTGGCACCCGAGGAGGCCCGCGCGGTCGATATCGACGCCCTGCTGTGCGAGGTCGGGCTCGGCGGCCTCGGCGGTGCCGAGACGACGTCGCTGTCCGGCGGTCAGCAGCAGCGCCTGGCGGTCGCGGCGGCGCTGGCCCGCAATCCGGCACTGCTGGTCGCCGACGAGGCCACCTCCATGATCGATCCGGACGGCCGCCGCGATCTGGTATCGCTGCTGTCCGGTCTGCCGGCCCGGCACGAGATGGCTGTCGTCCTGGTCACCCATCACGAGGCCGATGCGGCCGCGGCGGATCGGGTCATCCACCTGTCCGGCGGGCGCCAGGTCGAGCGCCTGCCGAGCTGGCCACGTCCGGCCCACAGCCTGCGCAGCCGCCCGATCGGCGAGCCGGTGCTGGAACTGCGCGGGGTCACCCACACCTACAACCGAGCCACCCCGTGGGCCGAAACAGCTCTGCGCGGTGTGGACCTCACCGTGTATCGCGGCGAGACACTGCTGGTCGTGGGCGGTAACGGCTCCGGTAAATCCACACTCGCCTGGATCATGGCCGGATTGGTGGTACCGACCTCGGGCGGTTGCCGGGTGCGCGATCATTCCGGCACGCGACCGGTCCACAGACGCATCGGCTCGGTCGAACTGGCCTTCCAGCATTCCCGGCTGCAACTGCAGCGCCAGACCGTGGGCGCGGAGATCGAGGACTGGGGCGGCCACGGCACCGGCTCCGGTGCGGTGGGCCGCGCGCTGGACGCGGTGGGACTGGACCGTGCGATGGCATCGCGTTCGATCGAGGAACTGTCCGGCGGTCAGGCCAAACGGGTGGTGCTCGCCGCGATCGTCGCGAGCCGCCCCCAGGTGGTGGTACTGGACGAGCCGCTCGCCGGACTCGACCCGCAGGGCCGCACCGAAGTGGTGGAACTTCTTGCCCGGCTACGTGATTCGGGACTGACACTGATCGTCATCTCACACGACGTGGCCGATATGGAGAATGTCTGCGACCGCACGGTTCACCTGCGGTCGGGGCAGATTCTCGAGACGATGGCCGCCACGGACCCCGTTCCGGCACCGCCCGTCACCCCGCGCCGCGAGCGCGGCGACGCACTGGGAGGTGCGCGATGAGCGTCGTGTTGTTGCGGGTGGTTCCGGTCGACAGCCCGATCCATCGATTGTGGGCCGGTACCAAGATGATCGCCGCGTTCGGAATCAGCGTACTGCTGATGTTCCTGCCCTCGTGGCCGGTACTCGGCGTGATGGTGGCGTTCGTGGTGATGATCGCTGTGCTGGCGCGTTTGCCGCTCGGCACACTGCCCCGGTTCCCGTGGTGGTTCTGGGCGCTGATCCTGCTGGGTGGTCTGCTCACCCTCCCCACCGGTGGCGCGGGAGTGCTGCGCTATGTCCAGATCACCGTGTTCGCGCTGATCATGCTCAGCACCTCGTTCCTGATCACCTGGACCACACCCATGAGCGAAATCGCGCCCGCCCTGGCGAAATTGGGGGCGCCGCTGCGCCGGTTGCGAATCCCGGTCGACGAGTGGGCCGTCGTGGTGGCGCTGACGCTGCGCGGGTTGCCGCTGCTGATGGATGAGATCCGCATTCTGCGCGCGGCCCGCCGGCTACGCCCCAAGGACGGCAATCGCGCATCGGCGAATCCGCTCGTGGACATCCTCACCGCGGCCATGGCGGTGTCGACCCGCCGAGCGGGCGAGCTGGGCGAGGCCATCACCGCCCGCGGCGGCACGGGTGAGCTCACCGCCCATCCGGCCACGCCCGGCCGCGCCGATTTCGTGGCTCTGACCGTGGTGATCGTGGTCTGTGGCGGCGCCGCGGCGCTGGCTGTTCTGCTGTAATCGAGCCACCCGCAAACAGTCGGCGATCAACGCTCGAAACGGGCAAACTCGCTCGACTTTTCGAATCACCTAGTCAGAGACATGAATTCGCTGAACTTTATGACCGGGTGAAGGTACGGTTACCTCCGTGAGTTAGCCGGACCACGGTTTCACGCGCACTTGTGTGTTGACGTCGGGGGTTTGTGGGTTCTCTGCGCGCGTCGTCTACGGCTGCCCGAATGTTCTTTCTGATGAAGATTGGAACCGGAATGATTCTGCGCAAGTTCGCTGCCGTCGTTCTGCCGGCAGTGGTGGCCGTTGCCCTCGGGGCAGGAACCGTCCACGCCGATAGCGGCACCCCCTCGGTGCACTACCGGACCGAGTTGATCGGGAACACCGTCGAAACCACGCTGGACGGTGGCTTCTTCCGGATCGGCACCGACGGCCGGACGGTCGATATCACCGATACCGCCGGCCATGCTCTGGTCACCCTTCCCCTGTCCTTCCGGCAGGATGGACTGGAATACCCACTGCCGCACCAGATTCGCGACGATGCGCGGGTCCTCGATCTGACAGCGGTGAAGGATTCGGCTCGAGCCCATCCCGTGCAGCTCACACCGGTGGCATCACTGGTCGAGAACCAGAGCGCGATGAACGCGTTCGCGACACAGTTCGGGATCGCCACCGCCATCGGCGGATTCGTCGGAACGGCGATCGGCGCGGCGATCGGCTTGGTGGTCGGAGCCTTGGCGGGCGGAATCGGCGCGATTCCGGGATTCATCACCGGCGCCAGTGTGGGCGCCATCATCGGGACCGTCGTGGTCGGGGGACCGACCCTGGTCATCGCCGCCATGGACCTCGTCGACACGCTCAACGCGGCGCCCGGAACGAGTAAGTGGAGCGGGCTCACCTACTGAGCTGCCCGCCCGGCGACCGGCACGGCGTCCACGCGGCGCCGTGCCACTACCGACCTGATTCCTTGTCCGTGCCCAACCAGGCCGGATGCCACAACCGCCCCGACTCCGTCCAATTCATGTACCGCACGGTGCCGGTCACCTGCGGAGTCACCCAGACCGCATCCTTTCGCTCGTCCGCGGTGAGCTCATTGGCGAACGGACTGGTGTCACGGCGCATCTCGCGCAGCCGAGCACTCAGCTCCGCCATCTCGCGATCGCCGAATCCGGTGCCGACCCGGCCGATGTAGTACAACTGCCCCTCGTGCCGCACGCCGACCAGCAGCGAGGCGAATTCCCTTGCGGCACTGCGTCGCCAGCCGCCCACGAGAACGTTCTGGGTGCGCCAGTTCCGCGTCTTGATCCACGCCTGCCCGCGCCGCCCCGGCAGGTAAACCGAATCCTTGCGCTTGGCCACCACCCCCTCGAGCCCGTGTTCGCGGCTGTACGCCAGCGCGTCGACGCCCGGCCCCGGCAGCTGCGGCGGAACGAAGAGCGCCGGTGAGCGCTTCGCCAGGGCCTCGAGCACCTGCCGCCGATCGGTGTAGCGCTTGCGCAGCAGCGAGGTGCCGTCCAGATACAGCACATCGAACGCGACCAGTACCGCCTGCGCCGCATTCGATTGCAGCAGTGCGAGATTGGCGACACCGCGCTCGTCGAACACCACCGCCTCACCGTCGAGGACGATTCGGTGCTCACCGAGCTCCCGGCCGAGCGCTGCCAGCCGAGGATAGCGATCGGTCACGGTGTTCCCGGCCCGGCTGCGCACCACGAGCGCACCTCGGTCGATCTCGGTGACGATCCGGAATCCATCCCACTTCGTCTCGAAAACCCATTCGCGCCCATCGAGTTTCGTCACATCACCGGGGGTCGCGAGCATCGGTGCCAGACCGCGCGGCATCGCGGCGGCGGCCGCACGGGCGCCGCCGCGCGTCCCGGTCCCACCGCCCACGGCCTCCGCATCGTCGGCGGGCGCATCGTGGCCCACGACGTCACCGGGGTCGTGGACCTGCGCCTTCATCAGATGCATCAACCACTGCGTACCGCCGGTGCGGATGAACGCGTACCGCCCGCTCAGCCGCCGGCCGTGGAATCGCACGATGACCTCGTCCGCACGCCACTTCTCGGTCTCGTAGGTGCCCGAATCCCAGATCGTCATCCGACCGGCGCCGTACTCACCGCGCGGAATATCGCCGTGGAAGTCCAGATATTCCAGCGGATGATCCTCGGTGTGCACGGCCAGGCGGTTCTCCGACGGCACCGTCGGTGGGCCCTTGGGCACCGCCCACGACACCAGCACACCGTCACGTTCCAGCCGCACATCCCAGTGCAGCCGCCGTGCGTGATGCTCCTGCACGACGAAACGATCCCCCGGTCCCGGATCGGGCCGGCCCGCCGGAACCGGTTCGGGGGTACGGTCCGCATCCCGCATCGAGCGATAGGTACCCAGCGGATCCGGCGGCTCGGCATCGGCATCCGGCGGCCGATCCAGACCGGACAGCAGATCGCCGTCCGCGCGCCACCGCTCGAGCACTTCACCGAAGGTCAAGTGGCGCAGTCGTTCCCGATCCTCGATCTCGTCCCAGCTGCGCGGCGCCGCGACGGTGGGATGCTCGCGGCCGCGCAGTGAATACGGCGCGATGGTGGTCTTCGACGGGTTGTTCTGACTCCAGTCGAGGAAGATCTTGCCGGGCCGGGCGGCCTTCGCCATCGTCGCGGTCACCAGCTCCGGATGCAGCTGCGCCAAACCGGTGGCCAGCTGTTTGGCGACCGTGGACGCACCACCGGAACTCAGCACCCGATCCAATGGCACATAGACGTGAATCCCCTTGCTCCCGCTGGTCACCGGATACGCGTCCAGTCCGGCATCGCGCACGGTATCGCGAATCCACAGGGCCACCACCGCACAATCGGCCAGTCCCACCCCCGGCCCCGGATCCAGATCGAACACCAGCCGGGTCACCGGCCCGGGGCGAGCGCCGGCGAAACGCCATTGCGGTACATGGATTTCCAGCGCCGCCTGCTGCCCGATCCAAGCCAGCCCCGCCACCGAATCGATGAGCGGATAGGTGACCCGGCGATCGGAGTGCTGGATCTGGCGGCGCGCGAGCCAGGCCGGGGCGTGCGCGGCCAGATTCTTCTCGAAGAACGACGACGCGTCCACACCGCTCGGCCACCGCTTGCGCGTGACCGGGCGATCGGCGATATGGGGCAGCAGCGCCGGGGCGATGGTGGTGAAGTAGTCGACCACCTCCCCCTTGGTGGTGCCGGTCGCCGGATACAGGACCTTGTCGAGGTTGGTCAGACCGACCTCGATACCCCCGTAATCGCGGCGCGCCGCCATATCCGCAGTGTAAAGCGACAACGGGCCCCGCCGGAGGAATGAACCTCCGAAACGGGACCCGTCATGAATCGGTGGGGCGACTCCGCCTCGCTCACGCCTCCGGCGGCTGCGGTGCCTGCGGCGGAGTGGCGGGTGGAGTCTGTGGCGGCGCGGCGGGCGGTTCGGCGGGCGGAGTGCTGCCGCCCTGCTCGGGAATGCCCTTCTTGATGGCGTCGGTGCCTTTGCCGATCTTGTCGGAGTACTTACCACCGGTCTTCTCGTCGATGAAACCGCCGGCCTTGTCGACGGCTCCGTGGATCTTCTCGGCGTTCTCGGAGGCGGCATCGCGCCCCTTACCCACCAGACCTTTCAGCGTGTCCATCAAACTCATGAGGCCCACTCCTCCACTCGTAGATTGAGTTTCTAACGCACATCTTCCCACCACGGGACCTGCGGTGATACCGCATTGGTATCTATCCGCTCCCCGGGAATCGGCACTGCTACCGGAGTACCCGCCGCATGGGCCGCCGACACAAGCCGGCGCACCGGTTCCGACCAACCGTGGAAGGCCAGATTGAAGGTTGCCCAGTGAATGGGGACCAGCGTCCCATGATGTGCGTCGCCGACGCAGACGTCGGCATGAGCGCGCACGGCCTCCTCCGGATTCATGTGCACATCGGGCCAGTGCACGTCGTAGGCACCGATCGGCAGCAGGGTCAGATCGAACGGACCGTAGGTCGCGCCGATCTCGGCGAAGGCTTTGGTGTAGCCGGTGTCGCCACCGAAGTAGGCCCGCCGATTCGGCCCCGCGAATACCCACGACGCCCACAGCGTGGTGTTGCGGGTGAGGCCCCGGCCGGAGAAATGCCGTGCCTCGGTACACGTCACGGTCAATTCCTCACGACCGGGCCGGGTGATGGATGTCGATGCGCCCCAATCCAATTCGATGATGCGCGATTCGGGCACCCGCCACTTGCGCAGATGCGCGCCGATGCCGATCGGCACCACGAACGGCGCCGTCTGACTCGTCACCAGCGCGCGCACGGTCTCGCGATCGAGGTGGTCGTAGTGATCGTGCGAGATCACCACCACGTCCACCGGCGGCAACGCCGACAGCGGCACCGGCACCGGATGCAGCCGCGCCGGGCCGACCAGCGGCGACGGCGACACCCGCTCACTCCACACCGGATCGGTGAGAACGCGATAGCCGTCCACCTCGATCAGTGCGGTGGCGTGGCCGAACCAGGTCACGGCCAGATCCGCCGCCTGTTCCGGATAACCGGCCGTGGCCAGGGGGATATCGGCCGGTGGCCGCCCCACATCGCGCCGGGTGAGCGCCGACAGCAGCAGCGACAGCCCGGAGCCGGCGACGATCTGCGAACTCGGCTCGGTGTTGTGGAACTGCCGATTGCGATAGCTCGCCGATCCGGCGGCCAGCGGCGCGACGGCGGCGGCGGATGCGCCCATCTCAGCGGGAATCCGCCAGGCCGCGCGGGCCACCCAGCGCAGTCCGACCACCCCGGCCGCTGCCAGCGCGGCACGGCGGGCCGCGGCGACCATTCCGGTGGCCCCCATCAGCGCCCCACGAACTTCGCCGAGCGCTTCTGCTCCCGTGCCAGCCGAGCTTCCTCTGCGTCGGCGCTGCGCCATGCGGCCTCCAGGGCATCTCGCTGTTCGACGGTGTCCGCCACTCGGGTGCCGTCGTCGTTGAAAACCAGTTTCAGATGCCGCAGCGACAGCGGCGCGAGCTCAGCGATGGACTTCGCCCATTCCTGCGCGTCGGCGAGGGTGCCGATGCGGTTGGCGAAGCCGAAAGTGTATGCGTCGGAAGCGGTCACCTGCTCCGCGCCCATCAGCATCGTGCGCGCGGGGCCACCGCCGATCAGCGCGGTCAGCCGCCGGATGGTCCAGCCGTCCACCGAGATGCCCAGCTTCGCGGCCGGTACCGCGATATAGGAGTCCGGGGTCATCACCCGCAGATCGGCGGCCAGCGCCAACTGCACACCCGCGCCCAGCGCACCACCGTTGATCGCGGCGACGACCGGCACCGGCACCGTTTCGACGGTCGCCAGCAGGTCGCGCAGCGAGTCCAGGAAATCCTGCGAGTACACGCCCGAGAGATCGGCGCCGGCGCTGAAGATCGGCCCCTGCCCGGTCAGCACGATCACCCGCGCATCGACCGCCGCCGCGGTGACGGCCTCCCGCAGTGCGGCCACCAACTCGTCGTTGAGGGCGTTGCGGCGCTGCGGGCGCTGCAATTCGATGGTGACCACGTCACCATCCCGGCTCACTGCCAGCATCCTGACCTCTCCCCATTCGCGCGGTGTGTTCGATCCGGCGGCACTCGATACGCACCCGCCGGTCGGTATCCACTGTATGCGTCGCGCGGTTGCCGCAGCGCACCCGACGCGTACTGTGACGGCGGTGACCGCACCCGATTTCGAGATAGTGGTGATCGGCGCCGGCCAGGCCGGTCTGTCGGTCGGCTATCACCTGCGCCGGCTCGGTCTGCGACCCGAACGCGATTTCGTCATCGTCGACCATTCCCCCGGCCCCGGCGGTGCCTGGCAATTCCGCTGGCCCTCACTGACTTTGAGTACCGTGAACCGGGTTCACGACCTGCCGGGTATGTCGTTCACCGAAACCCTGCCACCCGGTTCGGATTCGGTCTCGGCCGCGACCGCGGTGCCACACTATTTCGGACTGTACGAAAAGCAGTTCGACCTGCGGGTTCAGCGCCCGGTTTCGGTCCGGGTGGTGTGCGACCGGGCCACCAGCGCAACGTGTCCGGACGGCCAGGTGGACGGCCTGCTGCACGTCGAGGCCGAAGGCGGCGAAAAGCCTTCGGCAACAACGGCTTCCGTACCGGTGGAGCGCCCCGAGGCAACGGCTCCGGAGCCCGGCACGCATCCGGCGGACCTGGCACCGAGTGGATCGGGTGAATTCACCGAGCGCGCACCGTCCGACGACGTGACGAGCGACACGACACTGCGCACCCGCGGGCTGATCAACGCGACCGGCACCTGGGAGAAGCCGTTCATCCCGTACTACCCGGGCGCGGAGACCTTCGCCGGGCGGCAGTTGCACGCCCACGACTACCGCAGCGCCGCCGAATTCGCCGGCAAACACGTCGTGGTCGTGGGCGCGGGTATCTCCGCTGTCCAGCTACTGGATGAGATTTCCCAGGTCACCAGCACGACATGGGTGTCGCGGACCGAACCGGGCTGGCGCGAGGGCCCGTTCGATCCCGATGCCGGCCGGCGCGCGGTCGCGTTGGTCGAGGATCGGGTGCGACGCGGTCTGCCGCCGCGATCGGTGGTGTCGGTCACCGGACTGCCGGTCGACGACCGGATCCGTGCCGCCCGTGCCCGTGGCGTGCTGACCTGGCATCCGATCTTCGACCGCATCGAACCCGACGGCGTGCGCTGGTCCGACGGCACCTTCCGGCCTGCCCAGGTGATCCTGTGGGCGACCGGTTTCCGCAGCGCCCTCGACCACCTGGCACCGCTGCGCCTGCGCGGCCCCGGCGGCGGGATCACCATGACCGGTCGCCTCGCCACCCAGGTCGCCGCCGATCCGCGCATCCACCTGATCGGATACGGCCCCTCGGCGAGCACCATCGGCGCCAACCGCGCGGGCCGTGCGGCCGCGGTCGAGCTCACGCGCCATCTCGGGCTGGGACACTCCCCGCCCGCCAGGAGCTAGACGACCAGGTCAGTCCAGGCCGACCGCGAACGTATCGGGATCGGGCCCCACCCGGGTTCCGGTATCGAGCGCGTTGATCGTCGTCATCTGATCGGCGTCCAGTTCGAATCCGAAGACATCGAAGTTCTCCCGGATCCGGTCGGCGTGCACCGACTTCGGAATCACGATGTTGCCCAGCTGCAGATGCCAGCGGATGAGCACCTGCGCGGGTGTGCGGCCGATCTGCGCGGCGATGGCGCCGACCGTGGGATCCTTCAGCTCCTGGCCCTGCCCCAGCGGGCTCCAGGCCTCGGTGGCGATGCCGTTCTCCGCATGGAATGTGCGCAGTGTCGTCTGCGCCAGCGCCGGATGCAGCTCGATCTGATTGACCACCGGCACCTCACCGGTCTCACCGATCACCCGCTTCAGATGTTCGGGCTGGAAGTTCGAGACACCGATGGACCCGATCCGCCCCTGTGCCTTCAATGTCTGGAATGCGCGGAAGGTATCGACGTAACGGTCGGCCGTCGCGACCGGCCAGTGGATCAGATAGAGATCCAGATGGTCGAGCCCGAGCTTCGCCATGCTGGCGTCGAACGCCCGCAGCGTCGAGTCGTACCCCTGATCGGCGTTCCACAACTTGGTGGTGACGAACACCTCGTCCCGGGGCAACCCGGACTCGGCGATGGCCCGCCCCACCTCGGCCTCGTTCCCGTAGGCCGCCGCGGTATCGATACTGCGATACCCCGCCGCCAACGCCGAGGTCACAGCCTCGAAGGTCTGTCCCTCCGGTACCTGGAACACCCCGAACCCCAACCGAGGAATCAGATGACCGTCATTCAGGATCACCGACGGGACTGGGCCGCTCTCGCTGCGAAAGGTCACCGTTCCGACGGTAGAAGCGCTGGGCCGAAGCGTCAACGACGAGGTGAGGCGTGTTCGCGCCCAACCGTCTCCCACCAGGCCCGAGCTGCGCTCGTTGCCATTCGGACGGCCGTTGCCCCCCATTGCCCGCAGGGTAGCGACAGGCGCCGAGCAGGACTTCCATCCGGAGCCGCCGAGATGATCACCACCGGCCAGACGGTGTCCGCTCGCGACATCCACGACGAGGTCTGCGGCCGGGCACAGCTCGCGATGCCCGCAGCAACGCGCTTTCCAGCCACGAGAAACGTAAGCAGCTGTCGGTCAAACGGATTCGATAGTGTCGTCTACTGGACGGCAGAGTGGATGCCCGCGGGGGCGTTGTGCGGGAAGGACGTCAGCAGATGACGATGCGGCGGACGATAGCGAGATTCCTGGTATCGGCAGTGGCCGGAGTGCTGTGCTTCGGAATGGGGGCGACCGCGGCACAGGCCGATCCGCTGCCGCAGTGGGCGCCGTTCGGAACGACCTTGTACACCTTCGGTGACGCGAATTTCTGCACGGGAACCATCGCGGTGGGGGTGGAAGCCGCCCCCGGCATGCCGGGTCATGTCCTCGCACATGTCACCCCGTTGGGATATCAGCGGGGACCGTGCGGTAATCACGTGATGTTCGGCTGGGTGGGTTCGGCCGGGGCTCGGCACCAGGATGTGTATGTACGCACCGACGCCGCACCGGGCGCGACGGTGACGGTGGATCTGTGGATCGGAATGGGACCGGCCAAAATCATGGCCGATACCTGGCCGATACAGGGACCGTTCACGGAGTGGTATCTGTACGTCCCCTGATTCGGGATCGTGGACGGGCGCCCTCGTTCACCCCGGAAGTCCCAGCCGCCGATAGCGGTGGCGACGGTCGGCCCGCAGGGATTCGACCGGCTCCGCACGTAGCGCGGACAGTTCCGCCGCGATGACGGCGACCATGCGCCGCGCGAAATCGATCGGTTCCACCGCCGCATCGGGATACTCCGGGACGACACGATCGACCACACCGTCGGCCAGCAGGTCCGCGGACCGGATGCGTTGAGCCGCAGCCAGTTCGGGAGCATGATCGGTATCCCGGAACACGATGGCGCTGGCTCCCTCGGGTGGCAGCGGAGCCAGCCAGCCGTGCGTGGCGGCCAGGACTCGATCCGCGGGCAACAGCGCCAGTGCCCCGCCGCCGCTGCCCTGACCCAGCAGCACCGACACCGTCGGGGTGTCCAAGGTGACGAGATCGGCCAGACAGCGCGCGATTTCGGGGGCGAGGCCGCGTTCCTCCGCCTCCTTCGACAGGGCCGCACCGGCGGTGTCGATCACCAGAACCAGCGGCAGACGCAGCTCCGCGGCCAGATGCATGCTGCGGCGAGCCTCGCGCAATGCGGCCGGACCCATGGTGTTCTCACTGTTCCGGCCTGAGCGATCGTGGCCGAACACCACACACGGTTCGCCACGCAACCGAGCCAGAGCGTGCACCACCGTGCGATCGGATTCGCCCTGGCCCGTGCCGCTGAGTGGCACGCGATCGGTGACCTGCCGAAGTAGCTCGCGGATACCGGGACGAGTGGGATCACGGGAGATGCGGACCGACCGCCAGGCCGCGTCCGACCGGGAATCGGCGTCAGCGGAGCCGGTTTCATCGACCGACCCCGGCCCCGGACCGTTCGTGACGGCCGAATCCGATTGAATCACAGCGGATATCGACTCCACGGCCGCACGCTCACTTCCCGCCGATTCGCCGGCGAGTGAAACTTCCCGGCGCGCAGCCGAAACCGTCACATTCAGCACCCGGTGCGCGATCCGCCGGAACACCCGCACCGGAACGACCCCGTCGATGACTCCGTTGCGATACAGATTCTCGGCGACCTGCACCCCCTCCGGGAACGGCCGGTCGTAGAGGGCCTCGTACACGCGCGGACCGAGGAAGCCGATCAGCGCCCCCGGTTCGGCAAAGGTCATGTGCCCCAGCGAACCCCAGGACGCGAACACCCCGCCCATGGTCGGATTGCGCAGATACACCAGATAGGGATGGCCTGCCGACTTGTGCGCGGCGACCGCACCGGCGATCTTCACCATCTGCACGAAGGCAATCGTGCCCTCCTGCATACGGGTACCGCCGGAGGTGGGCGAGGCCAGCAGCGGCAGGCCCGCCGATGTGGCCCGCTCGATGACGGTGACGATTCGCTCGGCGGCCGCCACACCGATGGAGCCGGCGAGAAAACCGAATTCACACGCGATGATCGCGACCCGCCGGCCGCGCAACAGCCCCTCGCCGGTCAGCACCGATTCGTCGGTGCCACCGCGTTCGGCGGCAGCGGCCAGTTCCGAACGGTACTGCAGCGAGACGGCGATCTCGATCGGTTCTCGATCCCAGCTGTGATACGAACCGGGATCGAGCACACCGTCGAAAAACTCACGCGCGGAGATCTTCACGCTCCGAGCGTAACCACGTCAGCCCCCGCGACCGCTGCCGTGGCATCGTTCACCGACGCGACCGCCACGCATGCGGCCGGTCATCGGCGACTCAGTAGCCCTGGACCACCTTGCGCAACGCGTACTCGGTGACCGAGACCAGCGCCTGCTTCACCGGCTCGCGCCGGCGTGCGTCGATCGACATGATCGGCACGTCCGCCGGAACGGCCAGCGCCTGGCGGATGTCCTCCAGGGGATACCGCGGTGCGTCGTCGAACTCGTTGATGGCCACCAGGAACGGCAGCCCACGAGCCTCGAAGTAGTCGACGGCAGCGAAGCTGTCTTCGAGCCGTCTGGTGTCGATCAGCACTACCGCCCCGATGGCGCCGCGAATCAGGTCGTCCCACATGAACCAGAATCGGTACTGGCCGGGGGTGCCGAACAGATAAAGCACCAAATCATCGGCGAGGCTGATCCTGCCGAAGTCCATGGCCACCGTGGTGGTGGCCTTAGTCGGCACGGCTGCCAGGCTGTCCACGCCCACACTGGCGTTGGTCACCAAGGCCTCGGTGCGTAGCGGAACGATCTCCGATACGGCACCGACCAGAGTCGTCTTACCCACGCCGAATCCACCGGCGACCACGATCTTCGCGGAAGTCGGTTTGGCGCTACGGGTATCGACCTGGGCCGTCGAATCAAATACGCCGGAGTCCACTGAGAACCCTTTCGATCAGCTCGCGACGTTCATCGTCGCTCGAATCGTCTTTCAATGTCGCCGAAACTCGCACATGTCCCGCCTCGATGAGGTCGGCCACGAGCACTCGAGCCACCCCGATCGGAATACCCAGTCGGGCGGCCAGTTCCGCAACTGAGGGCGATTCTCGGCACAACTCCACGATTGACGTCTCGATATTGGTCAGTTCGAACTGCCGCTCGAAAGCGACCGGATGCGATGCGACAAGCGCCTCCAAAGCCAACTCGACCGTCGGCCGGGTACGTCCGGCCGTCAGCGAGTACGGCCGGACGAGGCTGGGCTCGGCGCTCCCCACGTGCTGGTTGTCTATGTCCATCCCACTATCAGGAACCCATCGTGACGCGAGGTGTGGCCTGGACTGTCTGGCCCACCCGCTCGACCAGTAGTGCCATTTCGTAGCCCACCTGGCCGATGTCGCAGGAAGTATTGGTCAGTACGGCCAGATAGGAACCGTCACCGACTGCCATGAGCAGTAGGTAGCCGTGTTCCATCTCGACCACCGACTGCAGCACGGTGCCGCCTTCGAACAGGTTCGAGACGCCGACTGAGAGGCTGGCCAAACCTGCGGTCACGGCCGACAGCTGCTCGGCACGGTCGACGGGCAATTGAGCGCTCGCGGCCATCAGCAGGCCGTCCGCCGAAACCAGCACGGCATGAGCGACGCCCGGGACCTCGTTGGCGAAGTTCGAAACCAGCCAATCCAGCTGACGGTTCGTACCACCTAGATCGGGGTTCATCGGTCTCCTTTATCTCCGGTTAGGTTCATTGCTCCCATTGCGCGGCCATCCCGGACGCCCTGCTGGTGACGACTCAGACTTGACCTGATCGACTCTGGGTCGCGGCTCGCCGTCCGATCAGCCCTTCCGGTGACACCACCGGGAACCAATCGGTTACCCGGATCGCGCTGAGGCAATCCGGCCGACGTCCGTTTCTCCGACGAGACCTCCACCGCCCGCCGGGCAGCCTGCCAACCTTCGTCACCTGGGGATTCGAAGGCGGCGGCGACTTGGGACCGGTCCGGATTCGGATCCGAGAGCCACGCCGACATCATCTCGGCGAAAATCGGGCTCCCTCCTTCCGACGGGCCGGCTTCGGCTGCGGGCTGCAGCCGGGTCTGGAAGAAGGAGGCTGTTTTCTCCGTGTTGGACCGGTAGCTGTGGCGACCGCGTTCACGACCGTCACCGCCGACGGCCCCCGAGTTCGCCTCTTCCGTGGAGCTTTCGTCCTGGGCGGCAGCGCGCCCCGGCAAGCTGAGCCCCGGTGTGGGTTCCGGACGCGGCGGCAGATCCGCACCGGGCCGACGCTGGGGCAGCCCGCCCGCGGCCGAACCGCGCTGCGGCAGACCACCGTTGCCGGAATCCCGCGGCGGCACACCGTCCGCCGATTCCCGCTGCGGCAGACCACTCGGGCCACTCGGGCCACTCGGGCTGCTGCCCGAATCCCGCTGTGGCAGACCACTCAGGCTACTCAGACTGCTGCCCGCGTCGCGCCGCGGCAAGCCGCTGTCCGAATCCCGCTGCGGCAGGGCACCGCCCGAATCACGCTGCGGCAGACCATTTCCGGAACCACGCTGCGGCAGCCCGGTGCCGGAGTCACGTTGCAGCCCGGTGACGCCGGAGTCACGTCCGGGCACGCTGTTGGCTCCCGGCATGCGCTGCGGCAGACCCCCGCTACCCGCGTCGGGCATCCGGGTGGTGGCGTCACCACGCTGCGGCAGGCCGTTACCGTTCGACGACTCCCGCTGGGGCAGACCGCCGCTCGCGGACTCGCGCTGCGGCAGACCAGCGTCCCTCGACGGTGCGCCGTTGGTTCCCGGCGTGCGCTGCGGCAGACCGTTGGCACCGAGCTCACGGGCGGGCGGTTTCGGTGCGGACTGTTCGTCGCCACCGGCCGATCCCGCGCCACGCTGCGGCAGGCCCGATCCACCGCGCTGCGGCAGACCGCCTCCCGGCTCACGCGGAGGCACGCGCGATCCGGAATCACGCTGCGGCAGCCCGCTGCCGCTCGGCGGCCGCTGTGGCAGGCCGGTCGGGCGGCCCGGACGCTGTGGCTGGCCAGCCGCACCCGGCTGGCGCTTGAGCATGTTGGCTGCCAGGCCCGAGGTCGGCGCCGGCGGCGTCGATCCACCGCGCTGCGGCAGACTCGTGGTCGGCTGCGCCGTCGGCGCCTGCGGTCCGTTGGCGCCCGGTTCACGCTGGGGCAGCCCCGACATACCCGATTCCGACATCCGGGCGGTGGCATCGCCACGCTGCCCGGGTTCGGCATCGGCCAGCGGATGCCGCGTGGACGGGCCGTTCGTACCGGGCTGGCGCTGCGGCAGTCCGCCCGGTACCGCGGCACCCGGCTGACGTTGCGGCAGGCCACCGGAGGCCGAACCGTTCGCGGTGCCATTGGCGCGCACCGTGCGGTCGTCACTCGAATCCGCGGGCGGCGACACCGGTATCGGTCCGCTCACCCCCGGATCCACGGTGACCATCATGTTGCCGCTCGGCGTCCGGGTGACCCCGCGCATCTGCATCGAGGACGGTGCGGACGGCGCCGGCGCCGGACGCTGTGCCGACAGTGCCGCCTGCTCACCGGACTGCTCCGGCACCGAAACCGTTCCACCCGAGGGGGCGACGATGATCGCCTTGGGTACGTGCACGGTGACGGTGACACCCGGATCACGGGCGGTGTCGAAGGTCGAGCGCAGCCGCACATTGAGGCCGTGCCGCTCGGCGAGCCGGCCGACCACGAACAGACCCATGTGACGTGCGGTGTCCGCGCCGACCTCGGCGGCCGACTCCAGCCGCTTGTTGATCGCGGCCATTTCCGCCGGCGGCATACCGATACCGCGGTCGGCGACCTCGATGAGCAGACCCTGATCGTGGGCCTGGGCGAAGGTGAACTTGACGTCGGTCTCCGGCGGCGAGGCCCGCAGCGCGTTGTCGAGCAGCTCGGCGAACAGGTGCGCGAGGTCGGATGCGGCCGGTTCGGTGACGGCACCACGCGGTGTGGCGCCCAGCTTCACACGCTCGTAGTCCTCGACCTCGGAGATGGCCGCACGCAGCACGTCGGCGATCTCGACCGGTGCGGACTTGCTGCGCCGCTGCCTGGTACCGGCCAGAATCAGCAGGTTGTCGCCGTTTCGGCGCATACGGGCGGCGAGGTGGTCCAGCCGGAAGAGGTTCTCCAGCAGACGTGGGTCCTTCTCGTCGTACTCCATCGCCTCGATGAGCGAGAGCTGATGGTCGACCAGCGACTTCGACCGCCGCGCCAGGGTCTCGAACATATCGTTGACCTGGGTACGCATCGCGGCCTGATCGGCCGCCAGGCGCAGGGCCTGACCGTGGATGTCGTCGACCGCGCGAGCGAGCTGACCGACCTCTTCCTCGGTGTGCACCGGCATCGGTTCGAGCGGCACATCCTCGGGGCTGGCGCCGTCGCGCAGTCGCGAGACCTCGTAACCGAGGTCGTGCTCGGCGACGCGCAGCGCGGCCAGGCGCAGTTTACGCAGCGGGACGATCATCGCCCGGGCCACCAGAACGGCGAAGATCAAGGCGGCCAGGATCGTCAACACGACGATGACCGCGTACTGGATGGCACCGGCGCGCGCGCTACCGGCCAGGTCATCGACCTGCTTGGTGATATCCCCGGTGGAGGCGTTGACGATCTTGGTGTATCCGGCGAGGCTGTCCATCAGCGACTGCCGGATATCGAGAATGGGCAGCTGGCCGACCTCGGCCTCCGGGCCGCTGGTCATCTCGATCCGCTTGTCCAGCAGGCTGTTCAGTTCGGCGATCGTGGGATCGCCGTCGGGCAAGCGCTTGGCCAGCAGGCCGAGCATGTACTTCTCGGTGTTGGCCGCGATCTGGAACTCGTGCAGGCCCTCTTTGGGATCACCGGTGAGGAACTTGGCGGCCGCGGCGACCTGGGAAACCTCCACCGCGCGGGTGTTCAGCGCGTCGACGAGGCGCAGCTTGGCGTTCTCGACACCGGGATCGGAGACCTGGGACACGATCTCCTCGACCGTGCGGACGCTGTTCTGCCGGATCGACTCTTCTTGATTGATCGCGTCCGCGATGATCGGCGAGGGCTTGGCACCCTGGTCTCGGACCGCTTGCGCGCCGACGAGCATCTGCTCGAGCGCATCGCGCGCGCCGGGCACGCCGTCGAGCTTGCCGGCGGCCTTCTTCGCGGTCTGGATGGCACCGTCCAGTTTGGTCAGATCGGCGTCCTGCACCAGCGATTGGGTGGGGCTGATCGCCGCCATCTGCTCACCGGCGACCGTCGCCGAGGCACCGCTCAGACCGGTGACGGCCGGAATCGCCTCGACATGGTCGACGGACTGATTCAGCTGACTCGAGTCACTGAACTCCGACGCGATCCTGGAAGCACCGAGCACCACTGCGACGAGCAGTGGCACGGCCAGCACAGCCGTAACCTTCCAGCGCAGGTCCCAGTTGCCGAGCGCCCAGCGCCTCCCAACGGGCCTAGCGGCGTCACGCATCTCCAACTCACTTTCCAAACTGGCCCCAGCCACGCGCCGACAGCAAGCCTCCACGATCGCACGCGCGGCTCGATAAGCAGAACGGGCCGGGAACTGCGGCTGGCCGATAAATTGCGTCCATGACGGCCGAAATATGTGACATGCGATTCTAACGGATCAATAACTTCTTGTGCGACCTTTCGGTAACCATCAGCCGTTGACCTGGCTGTTCCAGCCAAACTCAAAGGTCGCGGCGGCCGCCCGGACGTCGCGTGAAGTCTGCCACAATCAGGCAGATCTATCGAGGCGGGTATCGAGGCGAGGCAGGGAGTCGTACGGTTGAACGCGATGCAGGAGTACCGGCCCACCTACCAGACCAGCCTGGTCGACCCATCGGACTTCTGGCGCAGCGCGGCCGAAGCGATCAGCTGGGACGTTGCGCCCACTCAGATCCTCGACACCACGGCGCGGCCGACGGCACGGTGGTTTCCCGATGCTCGCCTCAACACCTCCTACAACGCCCTCGATCGCCATGTGCTCGATCTCACAGTGGAACCGGACTCGACAATCGACGATACCGGGGCCACCGCCGAAGCGGTCAATTCCGAAAAAACGGGCGGCCGAGCCGACCAGCCCGCACTAATATACGACTCCGCTATGACGGGCGCCACACGCGTCTACACCTACGCCGAACTCCTGGCCGAAGTCGCGCAGTTCGCGGGGGCCATGCTCCGGATCGGGGTCCGCACCGGTGACCGCGTCGTCATATATATGCCGATGATTCCCGAAGCCGTGATCGCCATGCTGGCCTGCGCGCGGATCGGAGCCGTCCACTCGGTGGTCTTCGGCGGTTTCGCCGCCCACGAACTCGCCGCCCGCATCGACGACGCGGAACCGGTACTCATCGTGACCGCGTCCGGCGGCCTGGAACCCGGCAAGCGCCTGGAATATCCGCCGATCGTGCTGCAGGCCCTCGACCAGGTACAGACCGCCGCACCGCGCACGGTCGTCGTCAAACAGCGCGAGGGCTTCCCCACCATTCGGTTCTCCCCGCCCCAGCCGGCCACCGACACCCTGCCCGATTCCGCCGCGACGATCGCCGCACGCTGGCTGGACTGGGAGGACATGGTGCGCGACGCCGAACCCGCCGATCCGGTATCGGTGGCCGCGACCGATCCGCTCTACATCCTCTACACCTCGGGGACCACGGGTAAGCCCAAGGGCGTGGTCCGCGACAACGGCGGCCACGCCGTGGCGCTCGCCTGGTCGATGCGCAACATCTACGACGTGGCCGGCGGGCAGGTCATGCTGACCACCTCCGATATCGGCTGGGTGGTCGGCCATTCCTATATCGTCTACGCCCCGCTGCTGGTCGGCGCCACCACGATCCTGTTCGAGGGCAAACCGATCGGTACGCCGGATTCGGGCACCTACTGGCGGCTGGTCGAGCAGTACGGGGTGCACGTCATGTTCACCGCGCCCACCGCCCTGCGCGCGATCCGGCGCGCCGATCCCGATGCCGCCCTCTCGCGGCGCCACGATCTGTCCTCGTTACGGGCGCTCTTCTGCGCCGGCGAACGCCTCGATCCCGCCACTTACGACTGGACCCGCGAGACCGTCCTCGCCGGACTACCGGACTGCCCCGTGGTCGATCACTGGTGGCAGACCGAAACGGGCTGGCCGGTCTGCGCGAACCCGCTCGGACTGCAGGAGTTGCCGATCAAACCGGGTTCGGCCTCGGTACCGGTGCCGGGTTACCGGCTGCGGGTGCTGGACTACGAGGGCGATGCCGTCACGGCGGGCTCGGAGGGCAACATCGTGATCGGCCTGCCGTTGCCACCGGGATCGCTGACCGGTCTGTGGCGCGCCGACGATCGCTTCGCGCGGTCCTATCTATCGGGCTACCCCGGTCACTACCTGACCGGTGACTCCGGATATTTCGACGAGGACGGCTACCTCTACGTCCTGGGCCGCAGCGACGACGTGATCAACATGGCCGGGCACCGGCTCTCGGCGGGCGGTATCGAAGCGGCGATATCCCGTCATCCGGCGATCGCCGAGACCGCGGTGATCGGAGTCCCGGACGAGCTCAAGGGTCAGCGGCCGATCGCCTACGTCGTCCTCAAGACCGGGGTGGACATCGAACCGGCGGAACTGCGCACCCAGCTCGTCGCCCGGGTCCGCGAGCAGATCGGTGCCATCGCGACACTGCACGACGTGACCGTGGTGCGCGCGCTACCGAAGACCCGCTCCGGCAAGATCCTGCGCCGCACGATGCGCCAGATCGCCGCCGGCGAAAGCTGGGAGATGCCGGCGACGATCGAGGATCCCGCCGTGCTGATCGCCCTCGAGGACCAGTTGCTGGCCGGAACCGATCCCACCTCCGAGAACACGGCGACGCCGGACGGTTCGAGTATCGGCTCCTGAGCGGGCACTGCTCCGCTGCGCTCATGATGTTCTCAGGATCGGTTCACAGCCGTCCCAGACTCCGGCGATACGGTGCCCGAACGCACGTGCCGATGCACAGGGAGAGAGAATGATGCGAATTCGTCCGATGAGCCGCCGGATCACCGGAGCCGCCCTGACCGTGGCGGGCCTCGCCGCCGGGGCCGCCCTGCTCGTTCCCACCACCGCCTCCGCGGATCCGACCGGACTGGTTGGGCCACTGCTGAATTCGAGCTGCAGCTTCGCCCAGGTCGATGCCGCCCTGCACGATCAGGCACCGCAGCTGGCCTCGATCCTCGACTCCAACCCCGACCAGAAGGCCGAGCTGAAGGCGAAATTCGATCAGCCGGTGGAACAGCGCCAGGCCGAATTCCAGCAATACCTCGCCCAGCATCCCGACGAGGCGCAGCAGGCCGAACAGGACCCGCGCGCCTCCGGTCTGAGCCAGACGATCCAGCAGGTCGCCGACACCTGCCACAACTACTGAGCCACGTCACGACGACTCGCCCGATCGCGCGCCGCCGCCGTGCAGGCCACGGCGGCGGCGCGGCCAAATTACACTGCACACCGTGACGAGCAGCGAGACTCCGACGGTGCTGGTGGTCGACGACGACGAAGATGTGTTGTCCTCGGTGGAGCGCGGCCTGCGACTGTCCGGGTTCCGAGTGGTCATCGCTCGCGACGGGGCGGCCGCGCTGCGCAGTGTCGCAGAGGAGTCCCCGGATGCCATCGTTCTGGACATGAACATGCCGGTGCTCGACGGCGCGGGCGTGGTGACGGCGCTGCGCGCGATGGGTAACGAAGTGCCCATCTGCGTACTGTCCGCACGCAGTTCGGTCGACGATCGCATCGCCGGACTGGAGTCCGGCGCCGACGACTATCTGGTGAAGCCGTTCGTCCTGAAGGAGCTGGTGGCGCGGATCAGGGCACTGCTGCGCCGCCGCACCGACACCACACCGGCCACCGCCCCCGGCTCGATCACCGTGGGGCCCTTGCACATCGATGTGGCCGGCTATCGCGCCCTGCTCAACGGCAACGAAATCGAGCTCACCAAAAGAGAATTCGAATTGCTGTCCACACTGGCCCGCAATGCCGGGGTGGTCCTGAGCCGGGAGCGGCTGCTGGAGCTGGTGTGGGGCTACGACTTCGCGGCCGACACCAATGTGGTGGACGTCTTCGTCGGCTATCTGCGCCGCAAACTGGAGGCCGACGGCACTCCCCGGCTGCTGCACACCATTCGCGGCGTCGGATTCGTGCTTCGGATGCCGAAATGACCTGTCGGATACGGGAATTCACATGATCGACGCTCAGCCTCGGCGCCCCCGGCCCGGCCGCCTGCGCCGGTCGTATTCGCTGCGCACCAGGGTGGCGGGGGCGGCGGCACTGGGCGCGATCATCATCACCGCCGTGCTGAGCTGGGTGTCGGTGGTGGCATTGGGCCGCACCAATCTGGCGCAGGCCGATCAGGAACTGACCATCGCCTCGCGCATAGTGCTGATGCAGCCGATCATCGCGGTCGGAGTGCTGTCGCTGGTCAGCCCCAACAAGGATATGGCCGTGACGGTCCGCGACCACGGCGACATCGTGGCCTCGACCAGCGTCCGGATCCCGGCCGAGGAACCGGGATCGCGCACGGTCACGTTGGAGGGCACCCCGTTTCGTGTCCTCACCACCACCGACAATCAACCCGAGGGCCGCACGGTCTCGATCGCGATCCCGTTGACCGACGCTTATCACACCATGTCCGCACAGCGGCGATGGGTGCTGTTCGCGGCCGGGCTGGCCGTCGCCGCCGCGGCCGGGCTGGGCTGGATCTTCGGTGGCCGCGCGGTCCGCCCCATCCGCGATCTGACGCGGCAGGTGAGCAGACGCAGCGGGACCAGCAGGGCCGAGGTAGGCGTCGACGGATCGGGTGTGTGGGAGGCCGAAAGACTTTCCGACGCGGTGAACTCACTTCTCGAACGAGTGCAGGACGCTCAGGCCGAAACCGCCGCCGCACTCGAGACCGCACGCGACTTCGCCGCCGTCTCGGCGCATGAACTGCGGACCCCGCTGACCGCCATGCGCACCGATCTCGAGGTCCTGCGCACCCTCGATCTGGACGAGCAGCAGCGTGCCGAGATCCTCGACGATCTGCATCGCAGTCAGGGCCGGGTGGAAGCCACGCTGGCCGCCCTGGAACGGCTGGCCGCGGGTGAGCTCACCGACGAACGCGACCATGTCGAAACCGATGTCGGGGATCTGGTCGACCACGCCGCGCACGATGCGATGCGGCACTTCCCCGAGTTGACTGTGCGCATCGACACCGATCGGGAGCTGATCACTCGCGGACTACCGACCGGCTTACGCCTGGCGGTGGACAACGCGCTGACCAATTCCGCGCGCCACGGCGGCGCCACCCAGGCCCTGGTGTCCGCACATCGGCGGCCCGGCGGGCTGATCGTGATCTCCGTCGACGACAACGGTGCGGGAATTCCGGCCGGCGAACGCGATCAGGTCTTCGACCGTTTCATCCGTGGCGCCAACGCCCACAAGGGCGGCTCCGGTCTGGGACTGGCCCTGGTCGCGCAGCAGGCCCAATTGCATGGTGGGCGAGCCTATTTCGACGACGGTACGCTCGGTGGTGTGCGGCTGGTCCTGGAGCTACCGGATCGTCCCGTACCACCGATCCCCTGAACTGCTGCGATCCTCACAGAACCCTCAGATTCCCGCCAGCGATACCGTATTCACCGTCGCTAGCGTCGAACGACGTGGCGCGTAGACGATTTCGATGGACGGTTTTCACAGCGGCGACCCTGGTGGTCGCCGCTGCCGTGGCGGGCGCGGTGGTCGCCACCCACCGGGGTGGCGCACCCGGCGATATCGCGATCGTCAACGCCGATACCGGTCCGACCGGTGCGCGGATAGTCAAGGCCCTTCAGGCCGACAACAGCGGCCAGTGGACGATCGCCGAAGCCGGCGCGAGCACCGACGATCACGCCGCTGTCATCACCCTGCCCGCCGACCTGAGTTCGTCGCTGGCGACTCTCACCTCGGCACAACCGCATCGCGCTCAACTCACGGTGGCGACGAATCCGCATGCCGACACATCGATGGTCGATGATGCCGTCACCACGGTGACCCAGCGGATCTCGGCCGCCGGCGTGGATCAGACCCTGGCCGCCATCACCACCGCCCGCGGATCGATGCAACAGGCGGCCTTCACATCACAGCTGCTGGATGCGGGCGTCCGGACGGCGTCCGATGTCGCCGGCGAGTTCAGCGGCAGCGCAGACCAGATGCTGGGATTCCTGGATACCGCGAAATCCGAAGCGAGCACGCTCACCGCACAACTCGGTGCGGTGCACACCACACTCGGACAGGCGAGGACACAGGCCGTCGATCTGGCCGGTGCCTTCGATGCGACCGGATCGACCATCGGCCAGATCAGCAACAGCGCAACCGCATTGAGCAGCGGCCTGGATCAGGTCCTGCCGCTGTTGCGAGCCCTGCCCTTCGCCGCGGATCCGCGATTGGCCGATGCCATCGGCAAACTCGACGCACTGCGCGGTATCGCCGGCCAGGCTGATGCGCAACTGTCCGGTCTCACTCAGCTGACCGGCAGCAATACCGATCCGAACACCGGCATCGGCACCATTCTGCGCGATGCGGCCGGTCGGCTGAACGTTGCCGCCACCCAGCTCGACCAGGGTGCGGCGCTGGCCGGGCAGATTCCGCAACTCGCCGACCAGGCGACCACGCAATTGCGGGGCGCACTGCAGACGGTGGGCACCGGCGTCACCCAGATGGGCCGGATCTCGGCGAACCTCACCGATCAGACCGGGAAGGCCCTCACCGCACTTCCGGCGAACGCCACGTCCCAGCAGTCACTGCTCGCGACGAACCTGTCCGATCCCGTCGACGTGGTCCGCCGATGAGGCCACGCCGACGTGCCCGCCGCGGGGTTCGAACCGCGGCGTCCACCCGACCCTTCGTAGTTCCCGGCGCTATGCGCCGACGTTGATGAGATCGATGATGAAGACCAGGGTCTTGCCCGACAGCGGGTGGCCGGACCCCTCGGGACCGTAGGCCAGCTCCGGCGGAATGGTCAGCTGGCGACGGCCGCCGACCTTCATGCCCGGAATGCCGTCCTGCCAGCCCTGGATCAGGCCACGCAGCGGGAAGGTGATGGATTCGCCGCGGCTCCAAGACGAATCGAATTCCTCGCCGGAGGCGTATTCGACACCCACGTAGTGCACCTCGACCGTGCCGCCCGGCACCGCCTCGGCACCTTCACCCTCGACCAGATCCTTGATCACCAGCGTGGTGGGCGCGGGGCCGTCCTGGAACTCGACTTCCGGCTTGGTCATGCGTCCTCTTCCGTAGATGGATAAGTCGTCCTGTAGATAAACCAATGAAGAGTTCACCATAGCGTTGCTCGCCAAACCGTGTTCCCAACGACAGTTGAATCGGCCGGTACCGGAGCGAGGGGGCAGGATAGGTGTCCGTGGCTCACCTGATCGATATCGCCGACCCCGGCGACCCACGGGTCGCGGACTTCCGCGACCTCAACTCGGCGGATCGCCGCCCGGACCTTCCCGGTGGAAAAGGCCTGGTCATCGCCGAGGGGGTCGTGGTCGTGCAACGCATGCTGACCTCCCGATTCCAGCCGTTCGCACTGCTCGGAGTCGGTCGCCGATTCGACCAGCTCGGGCCGGACCTCGCCGGCGTGGACATCCCCTATTACCGGGTGGATTCCCAGGTGATGGCCGAGATCGTCGGCTTTCATCTCAATCGCGGCGTCCTTGCCGTCGCATACCGCCCACCGGAACTGCTGCCCGAGGAGATCCTGCCCACGGCACGTACGATCGCCGTCCTCGAAGGCGTCAACGATCACGAGAACATCGGCTCGATCTTCCGCAATGCCGCCGGGCTCGGCGCCGACGCCGTGCTGTTCGGCGATCGCTGCGCCGACCCGCTCTACCGGCGCGCGGTGCGGGTGTCGATGGGACACGTGCTGCGGGTGCCGTTCGCCGCGCTGCCGACCTGGCCCGACGGCCTGCACACGCTGCGTGAAGAGGGGTTCCGGATCATCGCGTTGACTCCCGATCCGGCGGCGGTGAATCTGGCGACCGCGATGACCGGCGAGCGGGTGGCCCTGCTGCTGGGTGCGGAGGGCCCGGGCCTGACCGAGGCCGCCATGCGCGCCACCGATATTCGTGCCCGGATTCCGATGACACCCGGCACGGATTCGCTCAATGTCGCGACCGCGGCCGCGATGGCTTTCTACGAAAGGGTGCGTACCTCGTGAGCCGACCAGGTGCCGTCCCGGACCCGCCCTCCGGCGAACCCACGCCGTGGGCGACGGGGGTGGCCGTCGCGATATTCGTCGCCGCGCTCACCGCGGCGGGTATCTATTCCTTCGGCGCCGCACTCGCACAGGTGCATTGGACGCTCGCGGTCGCGGTGAACGTGATCGCGGTCGCGGGCACCACCCCGACCGTCTGGCGCTGGCGCAGGACCCCGGTGGCGCGCTGGATACTGAGCGGAGTCGGCGCCGGAGTACTGATCGGCTGGCTGATTCTGCTCATAGCCGCTGTCGCACAGTGACTTTCCCGTCGACAGCGACGTCACCGGCGATCACGGCATACCGTCGCGGCCCCGGAACCAGTTGAGCCAGCGCTTCCCGGCGGGTACCGACATCGCGGGTTCCCGCGGCGGCGCCGATGCCGGGGCCTGCCCGGCGGGGAACAGGCTGAAGCCACACACGGCGATCTCGTCCGGTCGCAGCGTGTCCTCGGAAGTGCTGTCGCGATAACGGAATCCGAGCCACCGCTCGTTCGCGGCATCGGCGAATTCCGGGGGTTCGAACGGCAGAATCTGCGGATCGGGAACATCACCGGGGCGCAGCCGAACCGGATGGTCACCGGCCCAATACGTGCGCTCCCAGACCAGCGGTAGTCCTTCGTCCTCCACGATGTGCACCCGCGTCGCACTGAACGAGCGACGGAATTCGCCTCGCTCCCAATGCGCGAACGCACCCCAGCCGAGCGGCACATCGTAGGCGACCAGGTAGGTGTTTTCCGAGGCCAGCGGGCGGATCAGCAGTTCCGGCAGGCTCATCGGATGGCTGCGTGCGGCTTGTACCGTGCAGACCACGGTGACGCCCGGAAAGCATCCGATGTACATCGAGCCGGGATCCGGCCCGGCCCAGACCTTCAGTGAGCCGGAGGCGGCAGGTACGACGTCGTGATCGGGATTGAGCTGTTTGGCCAGTGCGAAGGCCGCCTCGGGATCCGGATCCCGATTCGCGTGCAGTACGGCCACCGGATCGGGCGCATCGATGTACCAGATCGACGAAGCTGTGGACGGCATTCGCGACACCTCCCGAGCTCGAACGGGTAAGCCTGGTTACTCCCGGGCAACCCGCGGGAACCGGACCACATCCGCTTCCGCGGTCTGCTCGCAGCGCACCCGACGCGAATCGGGCGCTTACCGAAAATCTACTCCCCCAACAGCGGAAACAACGACGGTTCACACATCGGCCGCGCGTGTCAAGGCCGCTTGCACATCGGCACGACCGCGCGGCGCGTCGATCGGATTCCGGCTCCGGAAACGAATACGCGGCGGAGACCCTCGGTCTCCGCCGCGCACCTGGCTCGTTCTCGCCGGATCAGTTCCCCGAACTGCGCACCCCGAGCAGCACATCCTCCCAGGACGGCATCGGCGCCTTACCGCGCTTGGCGCGGGCCGGCTTCTGCGCAGCGGGCTTGGCCTCGGATTTCGCGGCCGGCTGCTTGCCGGCCGACTTCGCGGCCGGCGCAGCGGTTTCCGGTTCGGGTGCGGCCGGTGTCTGCTCCGGAACGGCGGGCTCGACGGAGGCAGCCGGGGCCGTGACGGTCGGAACCGCGGGCGTGGCGGGCGTGTTCACCGCCGCGCCACCGGCATTCACCGGAGCACCGCCACCTGCCGTCACGGCAGCCGCACCACCGGTCGCCGCCGCGGCGCCACCGGTGGTGTTCGCCGCGCCGCCGCCCGTGGAACTCGGCGCCGACTTCGCCGCGACCGGAACCGGAGTACCGCCGACGGCGGCCCGCTGCTCGTAGTACTCGTCGAGGCCGGCCTGTCCGGCCTCCGCAGCCACCGGTGCCTGCACCGGAGCGGACGGAACCGGTTCGACCACGGGTTCGGGGGCGGACTCCGGAAGGATGGTGGCCAGTCCGCGCAGCGCCCGGCCGAAGTCGGGATCGATCAGATCCGAGGCCGGATCGTCGAGCGGCGACACCGAACCGCCGTGCGCATCCGGCTGGTAGCGCCAGTGCGCGGCGATCACCGAACGACCCGCCTGCCACTGCAATTGGGCCACCCAGTAGTTCTTCTCGTCCTTCCAGGCATCCCATTCGGCGATGTCGATGTTGTGCCCGCGCTCGGCGAAGGCGGCCGAGACGACCTCGATCAGCGTCTCCACCGCGGGACCGTCCTTGCGCACCGGATGCGCCTTCTGCGCCAGTTCGGCGGCGCGGGCGCGCTCGAGCAGCACAGGGTAGGCGAAACGCTCCACCCGGCTGGCCGGCATACCGGATTCTTCGGTGACCTGTTCCACGGACGCACCGGCACGAATACGGGCCTGGATATCGCGAGGACGCATGGTCGCCTCCGTTTCGATCTCGATCTGGCCGAATCGGGCAAGGTCTCCACGCGCGGCGGCACGCAGTTTCTCGTCGGCGGCGAGCCGGTACTTCTGACCGGTCTCGGCATCGACGCACACGATGTGCGCGGAATCGGGCGTCAATCCGATCACTCGAAGTTCACGCACCGTTACCTCCTTTTCGCTGCGTCGTTCACAGCTGCGCCGAGCATCACTGGCTCGCGACACCGCCCACGTTCTGGAACAGTAGTGCACTTCTGAGATTCGTGTGGCAAGACACGCGGCACTGAAATCTACCGCCGACATGGCGGAGACGGCTAATCTGCGGTGTTCTCACCAGCTCGACGCCTACCCCCAGCAAACTTTCGGCACGAGTTCGGTTGGCGCGCACCGCATCAGCGTAAACGGCGAAGCCGCGGAATTCCCGGAGGAATTCCGCGGCTTCGGCGAACTTCGCGATCTTCTGATCAGCCGATTTGCTGGACCACCCAGTCGATGCTGCGGGTCAGCTGCGAGACGTCCTCGGGATCGATGGCCGGGAACATGCCGACGCGCAGCTGGTTGCGGCCCAGCTTGCGGTAGGGCTCGGTGTCGACGATGCCGTTGGCACGCAGGATCTTCGCCACCTGCGCGGCATCGACCGACGGATCGAAGTCGATGGTGCCGACCACCTGCGAGCGATGCGCCGGGTCGGCGACGAACGGGGTGGCGAATTCGCTGGACTCGGCCCACGAGTACAACCGCGACGACGAGTCGAGGGTGCGCTTGACGGTCCAGTCCAGGCCGCCGTTGCTGTTCATCCACTCGATCTGGTCGGCGAACAGCAGCAGAGTGGCCAGGGCCGGGGTGTTGTAGGTCTGATCCTTGCCGCTGTTGTCGACCGCGATCGGCAGCGACAGGAATTCGGGGGTGTAGCGCCCCGACTCCTTGATCTCGGCGACCCGCTCGAGCGCCTTGGGGCTCATCAGCGCGATCCACAGACCGCCGTCGGCGGCGAAGCACTTCTGCGGCGCGAAGTAGTAGACATCGGAATCGGCGACATTCACCGGCAGACCGCCCGCGCCGGAGGTGGCGTCGATGGCGACCAGGGCGTTGTCGGAGCCCGCGGGCCGCCGCACCGGAACCGCCACACCCGTGGAGGTCTCGTTGTGCGCCCAGGCGATCACGTCGGCGGCCGGGTCCGAAACGGGTTCGGGGGCGGTGCCGGGATCGGTGGAGACCACGATCGGGTCACCGATGAACGGGTTCTTCTTCGCGACGGTGGCGAACTTCGAGGAGAACTCACCGTAGGTGAGGTGCAGCGAGCGCTCCCGGATCAGACCGAAGGCCGCGGCGTCCCAGAACGCGGTGGTGCCGCCGTTGCCCAGCACGACTTCGTAGCCGTCGGGCAGCGAGAACAGATCGCGCAGGCCCCCGCGCACCCGAGCCACGACGTCTTTGACCGGCTTCTGCCGATGGCTGGTACCCATCACGGAGGCACCGACCTCCACGAGGGAACGCAGCTGTTCGGGCCGGACCTTGGACGGGCCGCAGCCGAACCGGCCGTCGGCGGGCTTCAGATCGTCGGGGATGCTCGGAAAGGCAGCGGTCATGGACACAAGCCTAGAGCGTGATGTGGGTCTCGCACGTGGGTGGGTCGAGTTGCCCGAGCGGGGCCGACGCCGCCCGGAAGAATGTGTATCCAGCCGTATCACCGTGTCACAGCCGCTGGTCCGGTTACCGTTTAGCAATGAGTACGCCAGTACCGGATCGACCGGAAGCCGCAGCCGTCACGGCCGCCGGCACACCGCGCCCGTCCGGCATCGCCGGGTCGGCGGCCGCGAGTTCGGCTCGCCTGATTCGGTCCGGGCTGCTGTCCCGGCTGGCACAGCACCTGGAAAGCCGCATTTTTCCCCTTCGGACCGGTGCACTCTCCGCGAGCGCACGGCATGAGCTGCTGATCCGCGGGCGCACCGGGACCGCGACCGTACTGGGCATGCGACCGACGCGAGGCCCCGCGGGACCCGGGCGTTGGCACCGGATCTGGGTTCGGGTCCGATGCGACGATCTGCCGGCGTATGAAACGCGGGTGCGGCAACAAGTGAGCGACGCCGATCTCGAACTGATGCAGCCGGGCGATGTCATCGGTTGCCGGGTCGATCCCGGCAACCGGGAGCGGTTGGTGCTGTACGTGCCGGGTATCGCGGAGGCGACCCGGGTCAGTATCGCCAAGATTCTGTCCTCGGGCCGACGCGCCGACGCCACCGTGCTGGCCGCCGCCCCGATCGCGGCCGACTACTCCGGGCGGGACGATCCGGTCCTGCGACTGGACCTGGAATTGCGGGCCTGGGACGAACCGGATGCGTGGCGGGTGCGCATCGTGCAACCGGTCCCGCTGCCGGCGATCGAACTGGTGGATCTGGGGCGGCACCTCGAGGTCGCGTTCTTCGCCGTGGACCGCGGTGAATCGGTGGCCGTGGACTGGGAGGCGTCGGCGCAGGGGTGAGAGCCGGCCCGCACGATCGCGATTCCCGCGTCAGGGCAGTTTGACGAATTCGAAACCGCGCGAACGTAATACCGGCAGCACCACCGACATCCCTTCGGCGGTACCGGATTTCGGGCGATGCATGTGGGCGATCGTGATCGCCCCCGGCCGCGCCTTCGCCATCGCGGTCCGGACCTGCGCGGCCGAATAGGTGGCCCCGGCGTCACCGTTGATACTGAAGCCCACCGGCTGTTCACCGAGATCCCGCACGATGGCCACGGCGAGATCGTCGTAGTGTGCGGTGCCGGCGCGAAAGAACCGTGGTGGATGTCCCAGCAGTCGGGTCAGCCGCTCGTGATTGCCCCACACCTCGTCGACGGCCTCCTGCGGAGAATGCGTACCGCTGATGCCATAGGCCGCGCGGCCGGTGACCGACACCGGGCAGTGCCGGGTGCCGTGATTGGCGAGCTCGAACAGCGGATTGGCGGCCAGCTTCTCGGCCCGCGCCGGATCGGCGTCGATCCAGCGCTTGTTCAAGAACAATGTCGCCGAAATATTGTGAGTTATCAGATAATTCATCAACTCGGAGTTGATCTCGTCGTTGCCCGGACCACCGCAGGCATCGAAGGTCAGCGCCATCCGGTTGTTCTCCGCGGGCACCGTGGTGATGATGCCGGGCAGATCGGTCCCCCATGCGGTGGGCTTGCGACCGGCGTAACGCGCGGCCACAGCGGCGGGATCGGGCTGCGGTGGTGCTACCGCGGTGACCGGGCGAGCCGGGGACGCACTCGGCTTCGGCGGGGTCGTGCCCGAGATCCGGGCCGCCGCGGTGATCGTCACCGACGACGATTTCCCTTCTGCCACAGCACATCCGGCCGACATGAACCCGGCGGCCACCGCCGCCCCCGCTACCAGAATGCGACGCCGTGACAGTCCTGCACCACCCACGCGAGCAGATGCTACGGGACAGATGGGCCGGGCGCCTCCGCGACGATCATCGCGGCGGCGCCCGAATTTCGCTGTGGCCGAGCCGGTCGAATGACCTACCCGACGACGGTCTCCCAGCCGGGCACGCTTTCCGGCATGCGCGGCGCCGGACCGGTGTAGATGGCGGCCGGGCGGACCAGCTTGCCCAGTTGTTTCTGCTCGAGGATGTGGGCACACCAGCCGGCGGTGCGGCCACAGGTGAACATCGCAGGCATCATGTGCGCCGGAACCTCGGCGAAGTCCAGGATCACCGCGGCCCAGAACTCGACGTTGGTCTCGATGGCGCGGTCGGGCCGGCGCTCACGCAGTTCGGCCAGCGCGGCCTGCTCCAGGGCGGCGGCCACCTCGTAGCGCGGTGCGCTCAGCCGTCTCGCGGTGGCACGCAGCACTCGGGCGCGCGGGTCCTCGGCCCGGTAGACCCGGTGGCCGAAGCCCATCAGCTTCTCCTTGCGGTCCAGGATGCCCTTGACCAGAGCGCGTGCGTCACCGGTCCTTTCCACCTCTTCGATCATCGGGAGCACCCGCGCCGGGGCGCCGCCGTGCAGCGGACCGGACATGGCACCGATCGCACCCGACAGGCTCGCGGCCACATCGGCGCCGGTGGAGGCGATGACCCGGGCGGTGAAGGTGGACGCGTTCATCCCGTGCTCGGCGGCCGAGACCCAGTAGGCGTCGATGGCCTCGGTGTGACGCGGATCCGGATCCCCCTTCCACCGCCGCATGAAGCGCTCGGTGATGGTGACCGATTCGTCGATCTGCTTCTGTGGCACCGCCGGCTGATGGATACCGCGCGCGGACTGGGCGACATAGGACAGCGCCATCACCGAGGCGCGAGCGAGATTCTCGCGGGCGGTGGCATCGTCGATGTCGAGCAACGGCTCGTATCCCCAGATCGGCGCCAGCATCGCCAGCCCGGCCTGCACATCGACGCGGACATCGCCGGTGTGCACCGGCAGCGGGAACGGCTCGGCCGGCGGCAGCCCCTGTCCGAAGCGCCCGTCGACCAACAGGGCCCACACATCACCGAAGGTGACGTTGTTACCGACCAGATCCTCGATGTCGACACCTCGGTAGCGCAGTGCGCCACCGTCCTTGTCGGGCTCGGCGATATCGGTGGTGAATGCCACCACGCCTTCCAGGCCACCGACGAAGTCGGGGGGTACCGCCGGACCGGTCGGAGCCGCAGCGCTGGTAGTCATGTCGTGACTCTCCTTGCAAATCGGGCCGCTCGATCCGTGGGCGGCCACGCAGGTGTTCCTCCCGGCTCGGCCGGGTGATGCGACGTCGGCGCGGCCATATGCCACTCCGGGCGATCACCTGCAACCTTATCCCCCCAATACTGGGGAGTAACGTCTGGATCATGCGCGAGCAGCAGAATTCACTCCGCCCGGCCGCGGGCGAAACTGGTCTTCCGGTCGCGAACGCAATGGATTCCACGGGGTATCCCGACCGTCTCGACGCCGCCGCACGCGTGGATCTCGACATCGCCGCGATGCGCGCCGAATACGGCGGCGAGGCCGATCTGTCCGAGAGCTGGCTCGACGACGGCTGGGAATCGCTGCTGCGCAACTGGATCGAGTTCGCCACCGCCGCGGGGATCACCGAACCCAACGCCATGGTGCTGGCCACCGTCGAGATGACAGACGGCGGCCCGCGACCGGCCTCGCGCACCGTGCTGTGCAAGGGACTGTCGGCCGACGGTGTGACTTTTTACACGAATTACGACTCCGACAAAGGTGAGCAACTCCACGCCGTGCCCTATGCGGCGAGCACCTTCTCCTGGCCGAAACTCGGGCGGCAGGTGACCTTGCGCGGGCGCGTGGACGAGGTCCCCTCGGAGGTGACCACGGTGTACTGGCGCTCGCGGCCCCGCAATTCGCAATTGGGCGCCTGGGCCTCGCACCAGTCCCGGACGGTGGCGTCCCGCGCTGAACTCGATAGGGCGTTGACCGACGTCATCGCCCGTTTCGAGGGTGTGGACCAGATTCCGGTACCGGCGAATTGGGGCGGTTACATCCTGCGGCCGGAGACCGTCGAATTCTGGCAGGGGCGGCGCAGCCGGCTGCACAACCGCATCCGGGTGACCCTGCCCGGCGGCGCCGCCGCGACCGAGGCGGCGCGGGTCGAACGCCTGCAACCCTGAGCGCTCCCGCGAGCATTCACAGCATCCGGTGATGCCCGATTCATTCGAATAGCGGATATCGCGGCACCGGTTATATTCATGGGATGATTCACCGAAGACGGTTCCGGGCCGGTGCGCCCGCACTCCCCGCTCCGACATCGTGAAGGTCCTCGCCGACGTCGCACCCCTGCGCAATCTCGACTACCGGCGGCTGTGGGTCACCAATATCGTCACCGTCATCGGGGCCCAGCTCTCGGTGGTCGCGGTACCGCAGCAGATCTTCCAGATCACCGGCAGCTCCGGCTATGTCGGGCTCGCGGGCGTCTTCGGCCTGGTACCGCTGATCATCTTCGGCCTGTGGGGCGGTGCGGTCGCCGATGTGATGGACCGCCGCACACTCCTGCTGATCACCAGCGTCGGTACGGGACTCACCTCGGTGGCGTTCTGGTTGCAGGCCGCCGCGGGTGTGCACAACGTCTGGCTGATCCTCGGACTGTTCGCGGTGCAGCAGGCGTTCTTCGCCATGAATCAGCCGACCCGCGCGGCGATCATCCCGCGCCTGCTGCCGGGAGATCTGCTGCCGGCCGCGAACTCGCTCAACATGACGGTCATGCAGTTCGGCGCCATCGCCGGGCCGGTGCTGGCGGGCGCGCTGATTCCGGTGACCGGGCTCTCGACGTTGTATCTGCTCGACTCGATCGCTCTGCTCGCCACCTTGTGGGCGGTCTGGCGACTGCCGGCCGTGCCGCCGACCGGGGCCGTGCGCCGGGCCGGACTCGGCACGGTCATCGAGGGGTTCGGTTATCTGGCGACCCAGCCGATCCTGCTGGCCTCGTTCGCCGTCGACATCATCGCGATGGTGTTCGGGATGCCGCGTGCGCTGTTCCCCGAGATGGCCCACGAGACCTTCGGCGATCCCGTCACCGGCGGCGTGGCACTGGGCCTGCTGTTCGCCGCGATGTCGGCGGGCGCTGTCGCGGGCGGCGTGTTCTCCGGCTGGTTGAGTCATGTGCGACGACAGGGCCTGGCCGTGGTGGTGTGCATCGCGCTGTGGGGTGTGTCGATGATCGGGTTCGGCCTCGCGGTCGGAGCCACCGGCCATCAGCTGAGCATCGGCGTGGGCCTCTGGATCGCCTTGGTCTGCTTGGCATTCGGCGGCGCGGTCGACATGTTCTCCGCTGCGCTGCGCACCAGCATGCTGCAGGAAGTGGCCACCGATGACATGCGCGGGCGGCTGCAGGGCGTATTCACCGTCGTGGTCGCGGGTGGTCCGCGCATCGGTGATGTTGCCCACGGTTTCACCGCAGCGGCCATGGGTACCGCGGTGGCCGCGGCCGGCGGCGGCGTGCTCGTGGTGATCGGTGTGGTGATCGCCGCGGCGGTCTTCCCGGCCTTCGTCCGCTACCGAGTTCCCCGCGCCCACGCCGAGATTCCCGCCGAACAGCCCCAGTGATGGCGGCAGCGGCCGATAGCACGTTCGGCCCGCTGATCTCACATCGTGAGCAAGTGACCGTGAGGTAGCAATTGCCGACCCTCACGAACCGACGCTACCGACGAGCGGCTAGCGTTGAGACAAGTGCGCCGGACGCCGACCGCGCCCGACGCCTACGGCTCTAGCCTGAGAGGGATCCTTCCGTGCCCGCTGAGAACATCACTTCGGACGCCAACGGCGACGCCAAGCCGGTACTTTCCTACCCTGGCGGCGAATACGCCATGACCGTGGCCCAGGCCGTCGAGGGTAACGACGGAATCGATCTGGGCAAGCTGCTGGCCAGCACCGGTTACGTGACCTACGACCCGGGTTTCACGAACACGGCCCCCACCAAATCGTCGATCACTTACATCGACGGTGAGGCCGGAATCCTGCGCTACCGCGGCTACCCGATCGAACAGCTGGCGGGGAGCTCGACCTTCATCGAGGTCAGCTACCTGCTCATCTACGGTGAGCTGCCGACCCAGGCCCAGCTCGAGGATTTCACCGACCGGATCCGCCGGCACACCCTGCTGCACGAGGATCTGAAGCGGTTCTTCGACGGCTTCCCGCGCAACGCGCACCCGATGCCGGTGCTGTCCTCGGCGGTCAACGCGCTGTCGGCGTACTACCAGGATTCGCTGGACCCGCGCGATCCCGAACAGGTCGAGCTGTCCACCATCCGCCTGCTGGCCAAGTTGCCCACCATCGCCGCCTACTCCTACAAGAAGTCGGTGGGCCAGCCGTTCCTCTACCCGGACAACTCGCTGAGCCTGGTGGAGAACTTCCTGCGGATGACCTTCGGCTTCCCGGCCGAGCCCTACGAGGTCGACCCCGAGGTCGCCGCCGCGCTCGACATGCTGCTGATCCTGCACGCCGACCACGAGCAGAACTGCTCCACCTCGACCGTGCGCCTGGTCGGCTCCTCCGACGCCAACCTGTTCACCTCGGTGTCCGGTGGCATCAACGCGCTGTGGGGTCCGCTGCACGGTGGCGCCAACCAGGCCGTGCTGGAGATGCTGGACGGCATCAAGGCCAACATCAACGGTGGCACCGTCGATGCCGCGGTCAAGGACTTCATCCGCAAGGTCAAGAACAAGGAAGACGGGGTGAAGCTCATGGGCTTCGGACACCGCGTCTACCGCAACTACGACCCGCGGGCGACCATCGTCAAGAAGACGGCCGACCAGATCCTCGGCAAGCTCGGCGTGCAGGACCCGCTGCTCGATATCGCCAAGGCCCTGGAAGAGGCGGCCCTGACCGACTCCTACTTCGTCGATCGCCGCCTGTACCCGAACGTCGACTTCTACACCGGCGTGATCTACCGGGCGATGGGCTTCCCGACCCGCATGTTCACCGTGCTGTTCGCGATGGGCCGGCTGCCCGGCTGGATCGCGCACTGGCGCGAGATGCACAGCGAGCCGCTGAAGATCGGCCGTCCGCGCCAGATCTACACCGGCTACGGCGCCCGCGACTACAGCGATATCGGCGGTCGCTGATCCCGATTCGCCGAGGCCCGCTTCCACTGGAAGCGGGCCTTTTCGTTGCCCGGGGCCGCTGTGGGTACGAGCCTTCATATCCGGCCGGATATCACGAAAGGGACGGTCGCCGAGCATGTTTCGGGCGACAAGCACACGTTAAGCCGATGACTGGCGTACCCCGGCAACATAACTGTCGTGGCCAGGGCCCACACCCCGGCCACCGGAGAGCCGGGCCTGCCTCGGAGGGGAGGGCAGGCCCGGATCTCCGTCCACCGGCGCATGCCGAACCGAGTCCGGGACGATCCAGTACGCCCGACGACGCGCGTATGACAACGACGTCCGGATCTGCCCGGGCTCGCGGTCCGCGCCGACACGCGGCGGAAAACCCGATGCGTTCTCGCCGGGCCCGTGAAAAAGTCGAATCATGGTTGCACCCACCGGAATTGCGCTGCCATCCGGAATCACGCTGCGCACGGCCACCGAAGCCGACCGGCCCGCGGTGAATGTGCTGCTGGCCGACGCCTTCGGCGGGCCGCCCCAGCGCGATCCCGTGGTCGCCGACCAGAGTGCGCAGCTGTTTCCACTCGATCGCACGATCGTCGCGGTACAGGGCGATCGCGTGGTCGGTCACACCAGAGATACGACCATGACGGTGACGGTGCCCGGCGAGCGCACCGTCGAGGCCTGCGGGGTGGCGGGGGTCGCGGTGGCCCCCACCCATCGCCGGCGCGGAATTCTGCGCGCGATGTACCTCGAACTGCATCGGCGCATCGAGGACGCGGGGTTGCCGCTGGCCATCTTCACCGCCAGTCAGGGCGGTATCTACCGGCGCTTCGGATACGGGCCCGCTGTTGTCGAACACCGGGTCACCATCGATCGCCGGTTCGCCGAATTCCTGCCCACCGCACCGGATCCCGGCGGTGTGGAACTGTCCTCCCTCGACGACGCGATCGCCGGTATTCCGCCGATCTACGAACGCTGGCGGCGCCAGGTTCCCGGCGCCCAGGAGCGGCCACGCACGGCGTGGCTGATCCAGCTGGTCAGCGCCGGTGGACAGGCGGCACTGTTCGCTCTCACCCATCCCGACGGGTACGCGCTGTATCGCTACGACAAATCCGATCCGCACAATCTCACCGCCGAGGTGGTCGAGTTGCGTGCGGTCACGCCGGAGGCGCATGCCGCCCTGTGGCGGACGTTGCTGGGACTGGATCTGACCCGGACCGTCACCGCGACGATCAGCGCGGACGATCCGCTCCCGCATCTGCTCACCGACTCGCGGCTGGTCCGCACGATCAGCCGCCACGACGGGTTGTGGGCTCGGCTCCTGGACGTCCCCGCCGCCCTGTCCGCCCGGGACTACCAGTCCGATCTGGATATCGTCATCGCCGTCGACGATCCGTTCCGTGACGCCGGCGGCACCTTCGCGCTGCGCGCCCACGACGGCCGCGCCGACTGCGAACCCAGCACCCGCGCACCGGATGTCACGCTCGGCATCGATGTTCTCGGCAGTCTCTACCTGGGTGCCCACTCCGCTCGTACCTTCGCGGCCGCGAACCGCCTGCGAGCCGGCAGTTCCCGCGTCCTCGCCGATCTGGACCACGCCTTCGGCTCCGCTCGCGAGCCGGTCCTGGGATGGTTCTTCTGAAGCGCCGGACGCCGCTCCGCTGGCCCCGCGGCACCGGCACTGGCATGCTTGACAGGTGACCCTCATCCGGTTCGTCCTGAACGTGCTCTGGTTGGTTTTTGCCGGGTTCTGGCTGGCGATCGGCTACTTTCTGGCCGGGATCATCTGCTGCATCCTGATCATCACCATTCCGTTCGGGATCGCCTCGTTCCGGATCGGCGCCTACGTGTTGTGGCCGTTCGGCCGGGAAGTGGTGCAGAAGCCGGATGCGGGGGCGCCGTCACTGGTCGGCAACGTCATCTGGGTGATCTTCGCGGGCTTCTGGCTGGCGATCGGGCACCTGGCGACGAGCATTCCGCTGTTCATCTCGATCATCGGGATCCCGTTCGGCTGGGCGAACCTCAAGCTCATCCCCGTCTCACTGATGCCGCTCGGTCGCGAAATAGTCTCCAGCGACCGCGCTTTCGGCAGCTGAACACCTACTCCGACGCCGCGACCAGCTGCTTCATGATCGCGACCGCATCGGCGAGTACGCGCAGCTGATCGGGGGTCAGCCCGGACAGCTGATCCGACATCCATGCCTCACGCGCGTTGTTCTCGTCCTGGATCAGCGCCTTGCCGGCATCCGACAGCGACACGATGACCTGGCGGCCGTCGGTGGGATGCGGATCGCGCCTGACCAGCTGCAACTCCGACAGGGAAGCGATCACCCGGGTCATCGACGGCGGTTGGACACGTTCCTTGGCGGCGAGTACGCCGGGAGTCATCGCCCCGTCCCGGGCCAGGGTGGCCAGCGCCGACAGCTGAGTGAGCGAGATCTGGGCGTCGCTGCGGCGGCCACGCAGATGTCGCGTCAGTCGCACGACCGCCAGGGACAGTTCACCAGCGAGCGCGCGGATATCGGAAGGCGTTGTCACAGAGCCAAACGATACGTGACGCCCGCATATCACTTACGACGTTCCCGCCGCTATCGTTGTGCTGTGACACCCGATGCGCCCGAGATCCCGCCGCGGCTCACCGATCCGCGGCCTGTGCTGGCGATCGGCAGCCTGGTGTGGCTGGTGGCGACGGTCGTGGTCTGGTGCGTCGACAGCTGGGCGGACGCGCGGCCGATCTGCCTGATGGGGCTCGCGGTGGGGCTGCTCGGCTACACCATTTTCGTCATTCAGCGCCGCGGGTCGCGGCGAGGAGACAAAGGCGCGCAGAAAGGATTGTGACGTTCCGGCGATGACGCGCCGGAGCACGCCACGCGAAACCGCGCCGACTTTACGGTGTGCAAATTGACTGCACGCCGTCCTGCGGCTTAACTCGCTTGCGTGTCCTCCCGATTGAGCGTCGAAGAACGACGAGCCCACCTGATCGAGGCGGCTATAGGCCTCGCCGAGAAAAAGGGCGTGGCCGGGGTAACCACGCGCGATGTCGCGCAGGCCGCCGGGGTATCGCTCGGTGTGGTGCATTACTGTTTCGAGAACAAAGATGCACTGATGACCGAACTGGTCAAAGCCTTGTCGATGGAATTGCGCGATTCCGTCGAGACCAATGAAACGGTGTGGCAGGGCGTCGGAAGTGGAAAAGAATCCCTTCAAAACCTGGTGCGCGCGAGTCTCGAACTGCTGTGGGTGAACATCGAATCCACCCCCCATCGGCAACTGCTCACCTACGAGACCACCACCTACGCATTGCGCGAAAGTGAGCAGACTCCGGCGAAACTCGCGATCGCTCGCGAACAGTACGTTTTCAACGACTCCACGGTCGCCGACGTCCTCGAACACGCTCGCGTCGCCACCGGAACGGAATGGCGGGTGCCGGTTCAGACGCTGAGCCGATTCACCCTCAATGTCATCGACGGTGTCGTCCTGCGCTGGCTCGTCGACGACGACAGCGCTTCCGTTCGTACCCAACTCGACGTGCTCGCGGAGATGATCACCACCTACGCGAAGTAGGTCAGCGCGGGATCGGCTGCCGCTGGACGTGCGTGGTATCGCCCTCGCGCCACCACGGCACCGCCACGGTGGCCTCGTAGGCGCCGGTGAGTCGTACCTCGAGGCGATCGTGCAGGACCAGCTCACCGGTCAGCGGCGGCAGCCCGAACTGCAGTCGCAGCAGCACACCCAACGGCTCGGCGGCCCAATCGGTCCGCTGCCCGGGACCGAGGACCTCCGCGTGCACGGCCTCGGAGGCCGCCGACACATCGAGCAGGGTGGCCAGGTCGGCGGCGTGTTCGATATCGCCGGCGACCAGCCGGTCCGGTGGTAGCGCCAGCCCGAGCCAGGGGCGGTCGAGGACGAGTGCTCGCTCCGGATCGATCACCACACCGGAGAGGGCGCGCACCCGCTCCGGCACACCGATCTCGTCGAGATCCAGCTGCGGCACGGCCGCGGCCAGCCGCCGGTGGATCTGCGAAACCGCTTCCGGTGAGGTGGTTCTCGCCGGATCGGCGAGAGCTTCGAGGAGCGCGACCGCCAATTGGCCGGTGATGGTGGCGGGATCGGCCAGCACCGCGGCCAGCGCCGCCGAATCCACCTCGGAGAATCCCGGTAGTTCCGGCAGGAGGCCGGCGAACACCGGGTCCGAACCCGCGCGGAACACACCGAGCGGGCGATCGCCGATATGGGCGTGCCGACGCAACCACCAGGCGGTGTAACCATCTCGATCGGCCAGTAGGCGACGGGTGGCGGGCTCGCTCAGCAGCAATCGCAGAGCCTGCGGCCAGGCCTCGTCATCGACCAGATCCAGATCCCGCACCGCGGCGAAGCCCGGCGGATCCTCGGGCAGCCCCTGCCACCAGCGATCCTCATCATCGAGATCGTGGTCGGGACCGGTCGGATCGGTTTCGGTGACGACGGTGAATCCCCAGCCGACGCCGATCGCCCGCAGGGCCGCGGCCGAATGACGTTGCGCCACCTCGGCATCCAGGGTTCCGAACGGAGAATCGGCGATCAGCACCCCGGCCAGCGGGGCATCCGGCAGCAGCAGCTCGTCGGCGGGCCGCGAATCTCCGGTGTCGTCCGGAAGTTCGAGGGTCCCCAGCCAGGTCGGCAGGGTGGTATCCGGCGGCAGATGCGCGGCCAGCGTCAGGACGGCATCGCGCAATTCCTCGTCGTCGGGCCGGTGATCCAGCTCCGCACGCAGCGCCGGGTCGGTGAGCAGATCCGAGACGTCGGCCTGCCGCGCGCCGAGCCGCGCGAGCAGTTCGTGTGCCGCCTCCGGATGAACCAGCCGCGCCCAGGGCACGGCCACGACGTCGTCGAGCCGATCGTCGAAGACCACCGTGCGCGGCCCGGTGACGAGGCGGCCGTCCGACAGTGGCACCGCCAGCGCACCCAGTTCCTCGGCCGCCAGCGGATCGCTCACGAACGGCTCCAGGGCGTCGTAGAGCGAATACCACCATTCGGGCGGGCGCGACACGCTGCCGGTCAGTTCGGCGATGCGGGCCAGACCGATTCGGTGCACATCCACCACGGCGAGCAGCTCCGCGGTGGACCGGCCGGAAAGCTCGGCGACCACCAGCGGCCCCAGGAACTCCGCGAGCATGGCAGCGAGGTCGGCTGTGGCGCCGAGGAATACGCTCGCTCGCACCGGGGCCGCGACGGCATCGTCCGACGCCGCATCGTCGGTGACGTCCGCGGTGGCGACCACCGGCAGCCAGGGCCGGTCCCGAAGCTGCGCCACGAGGGCCTCCCGCAGCACACCGTCGGCCTCGCTGCGGGCGAAACCGGGTGCCGGAATCAGGGCGGGCCGGTCGGCCGGAGGTAGTGCGCGGGCGAAATCGGCGTAACCCGCTGCCAATTCGGCGACCCTGGCACCCGGCATCAGCCGGCGCCGATCCGGTTGCAGGGCGATATCGGCGATGACCAGAGCCGGAAGCGACAATTCCTCATCGGTACGGGTCGGGGCGCGCAACACGTCCGCCGGCGCGGGCGCCGCGTGGCCGTCGTGTAGTGGTAGCAACCAGCGCGCCCGTTCGGTGGTGTACTCCCACCAGCGATGGTCGGTGCCGGACAGATCGGTCACGCACACCTGCCGCAGGCCGCCGGCGTGATCGTCCACGGCCCGCCAGGCCTCGTCGTTCTCGATGCGAATCGAATGCAGGCCGGGAAGTTCCAGCAACAGGTCCGTCGTCTCGGCGCGCATCGCCGCGAGCAGCGCCGCGGCATCGACGTCCGCGCGCAACCACACCACGATCTCGCTGTCGAACCCCTCCTCCGGCGCGGCGGCGACCGCCCAGGCCAGCCGGAGCACCGGAACACCCGCACCGTCGAGGTCGGCCGGGATCTCGATTCCGTGCTCGCGCAACTCGGCCCGGGTCTGGGCGCGCGAGAACCGTAATGAGCCCGTGGTGGAACGGAATTCGATCTCCTCACCGGCCGACAACACTGCGGTGAAACCCACGCCGAAGCGCCCCACCGCGGTTCCGGTTTTCCCCGAGGCGCGCAGCGCGGTGAGGGCATGCACGCCGGAAAGATCCAGCGGCGCACCGGTATTGGCGACATGAAGCGCCCGGCCGCGCAATCGTACCGAAATCCGGCCGGCGACACCGGCCTTGACCGCGGCATCGGCCGCGTTCTGGGCCAGTTCGGTCAGGAGCCGATCGCGATATCCGGCGGCGGCCAGATCCGCCTCGGTGGCCGCGTCCTCACGCAGCCGGGTGGGTGAATTCCGCCAGGCGGTGAGCACCCCGGCACGTAGCTCGGAGGTTCCGAACGGATCCTGCGTCTCCCCCACAGGCCCCCCGGCCGCGTCGGTCAGTGCTCCGCCGCTCCCGACTCGCCCGGGCGAACGCGCACCGCGGAAATCCCCCAGGCATCGCTGTAGGCGCTCCCCGGATCGGACTGCGGTGCAACGTTTTCGGCGTCCCGCGCACTCGACGAGCTGGTAGCGGAATCCTCGGTGACATCGCCCTCGGCCGACGAAACGCTCCCGGGAACATCGGAATCCACACCGCCGGCAACCTCCGGACCGGACTCGGCGCCCTTCGCGCGGACATCGGAGCCCGGCACGTCCGGCCCGGCCTCGGCGGAGTCCGCCGATTCGGAAATGTCGGCCGGACCGTCCACCCCGGCAACGGGTGTGGTCCGGGCGGGGGCGTCGGCCTTCGCCGTCTCGCCGGAGTCGGTGCTCGCGGACGCCTCGGCCGCCGCGTCGCCTTCCGACCCGGTCGTCTCGGAATGGGCGGGTGACGAACCGGTGTTCTCCCTGTCGGCCAGCGCGTTCGCGGGGGTGGGACGCGGGGCCGGAATCACCTCGACGGCGGCATCGTCGTAGGCCTCGTACAGCGGGGAACCCGCGCCGGTCGGCAGCTCGGTATCGGAGTGCGCGCCGCAGCCGTACCGCACGTGCACGACGCGGCCGTCGGCGCCCATCGAGTTGGCGCAGACGCCGAACGCGGCGCGCATGGCACCGGCCAGGGGAACGAAGAAGCCGCACACGCCACAGGTGCCGGGCGCCGAGCGGGCCATATCGGTATCCGGGCCGAATTCCGAGTACCAGCGCTCGGCGGCCTCCGAGCGGCCCTCGCGGCTGAGTACCTGGCGACGGCCCAGGCCGATGTCCTCGCACACCTCGTCGGCGGCCGGATCACCGGACTGCAGATATCCGGGTACCAAACGCTCGTCGTCGACTCGCGGCGCCAGCAGATCCCCCGGGGCCAGATCACCGGGCCGCACGCGCTGATCCCAGGGCACGAATTCCGGCGCCACCAGAGCGTCCGGCCCGGGCAGCAGCGCCGACTCACTCACCGTGGCGTATTCCGCCTCCGGTGCGGCCGCGACCACGACCGCCCACTGCCAGCCGCGGTAGCCCGGCAGGGTCGCCGCGAAACGGTGGGTGGCCGCACACTCGTCCTCGCCGGTCACACCCAGATGTTCGCCCACACCCGTGGGCTGCAACTCCAGGAGCGCACGACGTGCCAGGTCGACCGCCTCCGCCAGGATCGGTCGCACACCGGACTCCGAAACAGACACTGCGCTCACGTCCTACATTTTGCCGTATGACACGCCAACGCCGTGCGGCGGCCGCAGCACTACTGCTCGCAGCATCCACAATGCTGTCCACAACGGCCTGTACCGAGGACGACGATCACACTCCGCAATGGCGCGTCGAAGTGGTCGCCACCCTTCCACACGACCGGGGTGCGTTCACCGAGGGACTGGAGATCGACGGAACGACTCGCTACGAGAGCACCGGCATGAAGGGCGGATCCGGAGTGACCGCGACCGACCTGGTCACCGGATCACCGATCGCGAAAGCCACACTCCCCGGCAACCTCTTCGGCGAGGGCGTCACGCTGGCCGGCTCGACCCTGTGGCAGCTCACCTGGAAGGACGAAACGGCGTTCGCCCGCGACCCGCGGACCCTCGCCGAGAAGGGCCGGGTTTCCTACGACGGCGAGGGCTGGGGCCTGTGCACGCGCGGTGACCGGGTGGTGATGAGCAACGGCAGCGACACTCTGACCTTCCGCGACCCGAACACCTTCGCCGTGACCGGATCGATCACCCTCACCAGCCACCACGACGCCCGGCTCAACGAACTCGATTGCGCGGCAGACGGTTCGGTCTACGCCAATGTCTGGCCCACCGAGCACATTCTGCGCATCGACCCCGACAGCGGGGCCGTGCTGGCCGACATCGATGCCGGCGGCCTGCTGAAACCCACCGAGAGCGCGGGCGCCGATGTACTCAACGGCATCGCTCAGCTACCCGGCACCGACAACTTCCTCGTGACCGGGAAATACTGGCCCACCATGTTCGAGGTCCGATTCGTCCCGGCCTGAGCAGACCGTGCGCAGCCCGCGATCGGACACCCGGCGCGCCCGGATCGACGACACGCATGGGATCACAGCCCGGCCGGAGTACACGAGTCTGCGGCGTGCGAGAGAATCGACATGTGACTGCCTCCCGCGAACCCTCCGGTACCGAACCCGGTCCGTGGGACGGCGAGGAGTATCCCGCTACCCGGCGGCATCCCGGTTACGACCGGTACCCACCGCCGAACGCCCCGTCGTCGCACCCACCGTCGTCACGGCCACTGCCTCCGCTCCCCCGCCACGGTGGGGAACCGGATGTACCCGAATTCGTGACCCGGCGGATGTCGTCGGGGGAACCGCCGCCGGACCTGCCGCCGCGCACCAAGCCGATCGAGAACCCGGGCGGATCCGCCGAGCCGCACGACACCCTGGACGCGGGACGGCCCACCACCGAGCGCCCCCGCCCCAAGGACGCGAAAATAGCCGGACGCCAGCGGGTCCCGCGCAAGATGACGGTGACCCGGGTGATGGCGATGCGCACCAGGGACCTCACCGAGAAGGGTTTCCACACCTTCCAGCGCGCCGCCCGTGCCGACGGTGCGGGCGAATCCGGGCTCACCGCACTCGTTTACGCGACGATGGCCAATTTCGCCCTCGACGCGGCGATCGCGGTGGCGCTGGCGAACACCCTGTTCTTCGCGAGCGCCACCGCGGAATCCAAGACCAAGGTCGCGCTGTATCTGCTGATCACGATCGCGCCGTTCGCCGTCATCGCACCGCTGATCGGACCGTTGCTCGACCGTCTGCAACGCGGACGCCGGCTGGCGCTGGCGGCCTCGTTCGCCATCCGGATCCTGTTCGCGATCCTGCTGATCTTCAACTTCGACAGTTGGGCGCTGTACCCGCTGGCGCTGTGCATGATGATCTCCAGCAAGTCGTTCGCGGTACTCAAGAGCGCGGTGACACCGCGGGTCCTGCCACCCGGTATCGATCTGGTCCGCACCAACTCCCGATTGACGGTGTTCGGTCTGGTCGGCGGCACGCTGGGTGCGGGCGCGGTGGCCGGTATGGTCGCCGCCGTCGCCGGTTCGGTCGGCGCGCTGGTCTTCGCGGCGTTGATCGCCGGGGCCGGGACCTATCTGAGCCTGCGCATCCCGTCCTGGGTGGAGGTCACCGAGGGCGAGGTCCCCGCCACCCTGGGCTATCACGCCCGCCGGGGCGGTACCGAGGTACTCGACCGGGACGAGAGTTCGCCGGTGAAACCGAGCCGCCGGCGCCAGCCGCTGGGCCGATCGGTGGTGACCGGACTGTGGGGCAACAGTGCCATCCGTGTGCTCACCGGCTTCCTGACCTTCTACGTCGCCTTCGTCGCCAAATCGACCGAGCACCGCCCGGTACAGCAGGCCGCGATGCTCGGACTGGTGGGCGCGGCCGCGGCGATCGGCAACTTCGCCGGCAACGCCACCGGCGCCCGGCTGAAACTGGGCAGGCCCTCGCTGATCGTGGTGGAGTGCACCGCGGCGTGTACCGCGGCCGCGGTGATCGCGACCCTGCTCGACAATCTGCTCGGCGCCGCGGTCGCCGCCCTGGTCGCCTCCTGTGCGAGTGCACTGGCCAAGGTCTCGCTGGACGCCTCGATTCAGGACGATCTGCCCCCGGAGTCGATCGCCTCCGGATTCGGTCGTTCGGAGACGGTTCTGCAATTGTCCTGGGTGATCGGCGGTGCGGCGGGCGTGCTGCTGCCGACGGTCTATTGGGAGGGTTTCGCGGTGGTCACGGCACTGCTGGCGCTGGGACTCGCGCAGACCTTCGTCAGCTACCGTGGGCATTCGCTGCTCCCCGGATTGGGCGGTAACCGTCCGCAGCACGCCAAGCAGGAAGTCCCCCTAGCGACAGGAAATCAGCCACAGTGACCAAGCCCAGCACCCGCACGATCCTCGCGCTGGCCCTGGCGGCAGTTCTGGTGGTCGCCGCGGTCACCGCCGGCATCGTGGCGGTGGCGGTCCACGACGCACGCGAGCCCGATCCGGCGGTCACGGCCTACGCGCACGGTAGGACCGTGACGGTCCCGCCCTACCTCTACTGCACGATCGGGGAGCCCGATCAGCACGGCAGGGTCGAGCCCGCCTGCAAGCGCAGCGAGACCGTCGCGCAACTGAATCCGCCACTGGGCTATCCGGTACAGCTCTCGCTGCCGCGGCACGTCTCCGACGCACCGTGGGTGATGGTGCTCGAGTACGAACAGATCGGCCACCCCGGCAAGACCGTGCAGCACCTGGCCTCGTACCGCAATTATCCCGAGGGCACCCGGGCCGTCACCGTGGACAGCCATCCCGAACCGAATCTGCGCCTGATCGGGATCGAACTGCAGTTGCTGCTGCTGGTCCGCGACGAGGCCGGCAACGAATCGTTCGCGCCGTATCAGGCGTGGTCGATCATGGCTTCCTGACGCGACCTCTTCGCATGGCCGCTCGCGGACTCAGTGATCGAGTTCGCGAGCGACGCCGCGCACCACTTCGGCGATGCGCTGCGCGGTCTTGCGGTCGGGGTACTTGCCCTTGCGCAGATCCGGCTGCACCGTCGCCTCCAGCAGGGTGATCATGTCCTCGATCATCCCGTGCAGGTCGTCGGGCGCCTTGCGCGGATGCGAAGGGGCTTCCTTGCGCCCCTGGGCATTGCGGCCCTGCGAATTGCGCACCGAGGGCAGCGGATCGAGCAGCTTCAGGCTCAGCGCCTGCGGGCCGCGCCGGCCCGCGGCCATTCCGAATTCGACGCGCTGGCCGGGTTTGAGCGCCTCGACGCCCTCGGGCAAGGCAGAAGACCGAACGTAGACGTCCTCACCCTCATCCTGGGAAAGGAAGCCGAAGCCCTTGTCCACGTCGTACCACTTCACCTTGCCGGTCGGCACCGCACTCACCCGTTCGTCATCGTTGCCCGATCCGCCCCGCGGGACGAATCCGGACCCGGTCGTGATTCCGGCCGTTCGCCGGAACCTGTCTCTGTTCGACAAGAACGCGCCCCACACAGCTATGCAGGACGCGATTGCGACGAGTCTACCCCGGTGGGGGTATCGGTAGCACATCCGTTTTACGGTGCACCAATGCCGGATTCCCCCACCCCAGACTCTCCCGCACCCCGGACGCCCCGGCGTTCCGGTGAGGTGTTGTTGCGCGTGGCCGTAGGACTGTTCGCGGTCGGCGTGCTGGCGATCATCGCGATCTTCCTCACCCCGCTGGTGACCGACGCCGACCCCCCGCTGTGGCTCTATCTGGTCGCGATGGCGGCGACGCCGCTGGGCCTGCTGCTCGCCATCGTCTTCGCGCTCTGGTCCGGTCGTCGGGCGCGATGAAAGGACGGACGGCGCTGAATGAGATTTGCCAACACACCCATCATTTACACGTGTGACCTTCGTCACATAACAACAGTATAACGCCAGGGTCACGACCAGCACTCGACGCAGACACGCCGTACTCACCTGCACAGACGCCGATCCGGAAGCTATTGGGGCACAGCGCGACCGGTCATACACGCCGGTTACCAAATAGTGATTTTTCAGCCGGTTCGTCGTACCGTCTAACGCAGCCGGGGCATCCCGGCACCACCGGCCCGCCGCACCGAACCTCGCCCCGCGGGTACGGACCCCAAGGAAACCCAGGGGCGAGGGCGGGGAACCCACGTTCCCACAGAGGATTTCGGAGCCCACCGGATGTCGGGCCTCGAACCTTCGCAGGGAAGCGGGAACGTCCGGAAACGGTCGCTCCCTTGGGGTGAAGTCCCGGAAATCCGGGACCGGACGGCCTCTCAGTCCGAACCCGACAGCTCACCTCGCAGGCGCGTACGAGAGGAAGACGACCCGACATGAGTGGACGCCATCGCAAGCAGACCAACACCGGTCGCACCGTCGCCAAGGTCGCTGTCTCCACCGCGATCATGGGTGGCGCGGGTGTGGCTCTCGCTGGACACGCCGCCGCGGCTCCCGATGCGGAGTGGGACCAGCTCGCACAGTGTGAATCCGGTGGTAACTGGGGCATCAACACCGGCAACGGCTACCAGGGCGGTCTGCAGTTCTCGCAGTCGACTTGGGCTGCTCACGGTGGTACGCAGTACGCCCAGAGCGCCAACCAGGCCAGCCGCGAACAGCAGATCTCCGTCGCCGAGAAGGTGCTCGCCACCCAGGGCTGGGGCGCGTGGCCTTCCTGCTCCTCCAATCTCGGCCTGCACGGCAGCGCGACCCAGCGCGAAGTTCCGGCCTCCCCCGCGCAGAGCCCCCAGTGGCAGGCTGCCGCCCCCGAGACCCAGGCTTCGACCCAGGCCCCCGCAGACAGCAACCAGCAGGTCTTCTCGGCCGTGCAAAAGGCTGTCGACGCCGCCCAGTCGCAGGGCGTGCAGCTGCCGCAGCCGGCACTCGATGCCTACAACGCGTTCAAAGCCAGTGGCGCCAAACTCGATCCGTCGATCGTCGACTTCTACCAGGCGAACAAGGGCCTGTTGCCCAACTGATCGCCCGCGCGAGAACCTCCGCAACGAGAGAGGCCCGCATCCATTCCGGATGCGGGCCTCTCTCGTTTCGTGTCAGCGGTTGATGACCGTGTGCGGATGCACATACGGCAGATCGGTCGCCGGCACGGGAAATTCCGTCTCCTCGCCGTAAGGCGACAGGCCACCGGAACGAGCCGACGACAGTTCGGTGACCGCGTGGTCACCATGGTCCACCTGGGGCCAGCCGTTGTCGACGTAGGGTTTCTTCGATTTGTTCACCACGGCCTCATTCTGGCATGTTCACTCGCCGTAGTCTGGATTGGATGACCACGATCGATGCCCGGGCCTCCGACGACGGCGCCGGGACGCATTCCGATGCCGGCACCGGTGCCGGTGAGCCCGGCACGCTCACCGGCTGGCTGAGCGCACGCAGCGACGACGATCTCGTCCGGCTGCTCGATCTGCGCCCGGACCTGGCGGTGCCGCTACCGGGTTCGATGACCGTCCTGGCCGCCCGGGCCGAACAGCGGGCGTCGGTGCTGCGCGCCGCCGACGATCTGAACACGCTCGAATTCGCGATTCTCGAAACCCTCGCGGCGAACGGCGCATTCGGCGGCGACCGCCAGGATTCCCCGCTGTCCCGCGCGCGCCTGTTCGAAGCCCTCGCCGATCGAGCGCCGGTTCCCGCGGTCGAAGCGGCGCTGCACCGATTGATCGACCGTGCGCTCGTCTGGGGTACCGAGACACTGTTCACGGTGGCGGCCGCGCCGGACGCGCTGCCCTGGCAGCTGGGCGCCACCACCGAATTGCCCGATGCGCTCACCGAACCCGAGATCGAGACCGCCCTGCGCGAGATCGGCGGCACGGAACGGGCACTGCTCGACAAACTGGCCACCACCGGTCCACGCGGCCGCACCCGCGATGCCGCACCGGGCACCGACCCGGACCGGCCCGTGCAGCGCCTGCTGGCTCGCCGCCTGCTGAACCCGATCGACGACGAGACCGTGGAGCTCCCCCCGGCCGTGGGACAGGTGCTACGCGGCGAGCCGGTCACCGATCCCCAAACGCTCACACCCCCGCTGCCCCGGCAACGCGAGCACACCGCCGCCGATGTGAACGCCGCGGCCGCCGGTGAGGTCGGTGAGCTGCTGCGCCACAGTGACGACGTCCTCGAGGTGCTCTCGCGCATGCCGGCACCGGTACTGCGAGCGGGTGGCCTGGGCGTACGCGAACTGCGGCGGATCGCCAAACAGGCCGGTGTGGACGAGGCCCGGGTGAGCCTGCTGGTGGAGGTGCTCGCGGCGGCCCGACTGCTGGACAAGGGAATTCCCGATCCACCCCCGGACGGCGATACCGGCGAGGACCACTGGGCACCCACCATCGTTTCGGACGGCTGGCTGACCGGCCCCGCCGCACGGCGCTGGACGGTGCTGGCGCACGCCTGGCTCGAACTGGACCGCTTCCCGTGGATGATCGGGCTGCGCGATGTCAACGACAAGCCGCTGGCCGCGCTCTCGGCCGAACTACGCTCCGCGCACGCCGTCCCGGACCGCCGCGCCATCCTCGCGGTGACCGCGGAGTATCCACCGGGTACCGCGATTTCCGGCGCGGATGTGGCGCGACTGCTCGCCTGGCGAATGCCGCGCCGGCGCAGGCATTTCCGCATCGAGGCGGTGGAGCGGACGCTCGCGGAGGCAGCGGCCCTGGGCATACTCGGCCGGGGGGCGCTGACCTCGGCCGGACGCGCACTGTTACACGGCACCGTCGCCGATGCCGAGGCGGAGATGGATGCGGCGCTACCGGAACCGGTCGACCATGTGCTCGTCCAAGCCGATCTGACGATCGTCGCTCCCGGCCCGCTCACACCGGATCTGCGCGAGCGGGTCGAGCTGGTCGCCGACATCGAATCCGCCGGCGCCGCGACGGTCTACCGGATCGGCGAGGGATCGGTACGCCGCGCGCTGGACGCCGGAATGACCGCGGCCGAACTGCATCAGCTGTTCACCGCCCATTCGCGTACACCGGTTCCCCAATCGCTGACCTACCTGATCGACGATGTCGCGCGCCGGCACGGGCGGTTGCGGGCCGGAATGGCGCAATCGTTCGTGCGCAGTGAAGATCCGGCCCTGCTGGCCGAGGTACTGGCCGCGCCGGTGGCCGGTGAGCTGGCACTGCGCGCGGTCGCACCGACGGTGGCGATATCGCAGGCCCCACTGGGCGAGGTACTCGAACATCTGCGCGCCGCCGGATTCAGCCCGGCCGGTGAGGATTCCGCGGGGGCCATCGTGGATCTGCGGCCTCGTGGGGCGCGGCTGTCCACCCGGACCGGCGAGCGCCAGGCCTGGCGGCCCACACCACCCAGTACCGAACAGCTCCGGCTGCTGGTGGGCGAGCTACGAGCCGGTGAGAAGGCCGCGCGCAGCCGATCCGGGCAGCGGGTACGCAGTGACGGCACCCGCACCAGCACGGCCGCGGCCCTGGCACTGCTGCAATTGGCTGTCCGGGTGCGCCGTCCCGTGCACATCGGCTATGTCGACGCGCAAGGGGTGGCCACCCAGCGGATCGTCGAACCCGTACGCGTGGCCGGCGGTCAGCTGGATGCGACCGATCCCGACACCGGTGCGATCCGGCACTTCACGTTGCACCGGATCGCGTCGGTGGCCCTGGTCGAGTGATACCGGGGCGGAGCCGGCTCAGCTCTTGGGGTTGGCCAGGCAGAACGTCGTCTTGGGATCGGACAGGGTCAGGAAGGTCGAATTCGCGTCACAGAGGAATTCGTCGCTCTGCCCGTCGACCCGCTTGACGACCTTCACCGTGGCCTCGGTCGAATCGCATTCGGCGACGGAGAATCCGGTCGTCTTGTCGTCGTGATAACAGCTGCCCTGTTTGAGATTGGGAGCCAGGCACAGATAAGCCGTGGTACCGCCATTGAAGGTCTCCTCGTACGAGGAGTATTCGGTCCCACAGTCCTGCTTCTTCTCGGAGGACGACTTCACCGTGTACACGGCGTCGGCCGAGGAACAATCCACCGGCTCGGTCTTGGAGTCGGCGGGCGATCCCTCCCGCACATTGATGCACTCTCCGACCTTCGCGCGGGCGGTGTCGGATTTGGCAGCATCGGAAACCATCGAACAGCCGGTCACTGCCAGAGCGGCAACCGCCGTCAGTACCAGCACGAGACCCGCAATCGGTCTCGGTCCTGCGAACTTCACCTACGAAAACCTTTCTCGCCGAACCGTTCACCCACGGCGAACGTGGTGGGGAGAATACCCGCCCGCCCTGCCGGGCGGGTTCCGCCTCACATATGCAGCGCATGCAGGCCATTCATGGCCCACAGGGAATAATTGATGACACTGGGCAGCAGGTGGCTCAACATCTGGAGCCCGAGGGAATTCACGATCGACACCTTTCGAAAATCCGTACGTATCGGACCACACGCACGCGATCAGTAGTCGATATCGTCGCCCGAATCGTTACGCTCGGCACCATGCAGCTCGAGGAGATCGCCGCTGAGCTCTATGCCCTCGATCCGGCACAATTCGTGTCCGCGCGCGACGGGCGGGCCCGCGCCGCCCGCGCGGCGGGAGACAAGCCGCTGGCCACGGCGATCACCCGGCTGCGGCGGCCGACCGTCGCGGCCTGGGCGGTGAATCTACTGGCACGCAACGCATCTCGAGAACTGGGCGCACTACTCGATCTCGGCGAGGCACTGGGCCGGGCGCAGCGAACGCTGGCCGCGGAGCAGATGCGGACGCTGGCCGGACAACGGCGCACGGCGGTGAACGCGTTGACGCACACGGCCGCTCACCTGGCCGCCGAATCCGGGAAGACCCTCACCGAACCGGTCCTGCAGGCGGTGGCCCGGACACTCAACGCTGCGCTGGCCGAACCGGAACTGGCCGAACGGGTCCGCGCCGGAGTGGTGGCGGCGGCGGCCGACTACGCCGGTTTCGGCCCCGCCGGACCGGAACTGGCCGCGGTGCCCGATGCCGACGCGGCTCCGCCACCGCCGGTGGTGCCGGGCGATGCGCTCACGGCCGCGACGAGCGCGCTGGAATCCGCCCGGACGGAGCGGGATTCGGCCCGGGCCGAACTCGACCGCAGACGCGCAGACGTCGCCGGTCTCGCCGAGCGGATCGCCGCGGCCCGGGCCGAACTGGACCGGGCCGAGGAAGCACACCGGTTCGCCGCGACCGGCCTGACCGCCGCCGAGATCGCGGTGGATCGGGCCGAAGCGGAACTCGGGCGGGCCGAGGCAGCCGTCGAGGACCTGCGCGACTGATCCGCCACTGGAACGGTTGCCGCCCGGCCGTTTCCGATCAACCGCGCAGGTCACCCGGGTAGAGGTACTGATCCGGCGGCGGCGTGGCGGAGTCGAGCCAGGCCGCGAAGAACCCGGTCAGATCCGTGGCCGTCTTGGATTGGATGTAGCTGCGGAATTCCGGCATCGAGGCATTGCCGTAGGCATGCGCCTGCACGAATTGAGCCACCGCCGGGAAGAACACATCGTCGCCGAGTTCGTGCCGCAGCGCGTGCAGGAACAGCGGCCCCCGGGAGTAGACCGTGGTGAATTCGTTTCCGGCGCCGGGATTCTGCAGCGGGATTTCCCAATACTTGGGCTTGTCCAGCATCTTGGCGATCGTCTTGCGATAGAGGGCGTCGACATCTTCGCCCTCCTTGCGTTCGGGCCACAGGTAATCGGCGGTATAGCTGGCGAAGCATTCGTTGAGGCACACATCGGACCAATTCCGCACCGACATGGAATCACCCCACCACTGGTGGGTGTTCTCGTGGATGACGGTGTTGAGATCGGTCCACGGCGCATAGATCGGCCGGGTCTGGGTTTCCAGGGAGAATTGCAGATCGGTGTCGACGTAGATACCGCCACCGCTCTCGAAAGGATAAGGGCCGTAAATGGATTCGATGAAGTCCAGGATCTCCGGCAATCGCTGTTCCAACGCCTTGCCCTTCTCGGCGCCGGGAGCGAAGGCGCTGATCAGCGGGGTGCCGTTGGCGCGCTGCTGATCGAGGAAATCGAAGTGGTCGATCGCGACCGTGGTCAGATATCCGATGCTCGGGTGTTTCGAACTCCACGTGACCGTGCGCCGGTTGCCGTCCACCCGATCGCTGACCCGCAATCCGTTGGACATCGCCTGCCACTCCTGCGGCACGGTGACCCGCAGATCGAAGGTCGCCTTGTCCAGCGGGGTGTCGTTGAGCGGGTACCACGATGTCGCCGAATGTGGTTCGCCCGCAGCGAAGGCGCCGCCGCTGGGCGAGATGGTCCAGCCGGAGTCGGGGGTGTCGCTCTCGGTACCGCCGTACTCGACCATGACGGTGAACGGCAGCCCGGGCAGGATCGGCAGCGCGGGAGTGACGGTGAGCTCGTGCTCACCATTGCGGGAGAAGCCGGCCGGGAGATTGTTCACCGATACCCGGGACACCGCGGGCCCCGCGTAATCGAGATTGAACGCGCGCAACGCCTGGGTCGACGTCGCGTCGATCCGGGCCGTGCCGGTGAGATGGCGGCTGGGCGGGTCGTAGTCGATGGCCACGTCGTAGTGCCCGACGTCGTAACCGCCGTTACCGTCGTCGGGATAGTAGGGATCGCCGAGACCCGGTGCGCCGGTGAACGGATCGGCGGCCGGTTGTGCGTGCGCCGGCACCGGCTGTGCCTGCGCGGGTAACACCAGCGCGACCCCGAACAACGCGCCGGAAACCAGATATCGTGCCCATACTCGCGATTTCACCCCAGCCACCTTCCCACCCACGGCGTGCGGACCAACCGACGATGCTAGTCGGCGGCGGACACCACCGGTGCGAAGGCCTCGTCAGCCGCGCAATTCCTCCGGCAACTGCTGCGGATCCAGCAGCAGCCGTTTGGAATCCACCCGGCCGACCTTCTCCGCGAGACCGAGATTGTCGGCCAGCAGCTTCCACTCCACATCGCTGATGGCGGCCCGCGCGCGTTCGACGACACCGAGATCGCGCGTGCCCCAGGCGATCGGCATCGCGGTGATCGGCTGGCGCAGATCGCCGACCGACCGCGGCGCCCGATCGGCCCGTACGGTGACCGCGGGTACCTGCTCGCCCGCATCGGTCCGATGCCCGGGTAGCGCCCGCACCACCCGGGTGATCAGCGCGTAGCGCGGAACCGCACCCGGCTTGGCCAGATTGACCAGCGCCAGCAGCGTGACGCCCTTCCCCTGCCGGCCCGAGACCACCGCCGGAACCAGCTCGCCCTCGGCGTAGAGCTTCTCGATGCGCGAGCGATACGGCGTCCACAGGGCCACGAACAAAGCCGTGATGGTCCCCAGTGCGAAGGCGACCGCCAGCAGGAAGGAATAGGGATGGTTGAGCCAGATCAGTCCGGCTGTCCCCAGTCCCAGCAGCACGGCCGCGGTGAAGGCCAGTACGCGCAGCCGCCGGATATCGCGGACGACCTCGTTCACCGCCCGGGCATGATCGCGATCGACCGCGAATTCGAAGCGTCGCACGTGTCAAATCCTCATATCTGTCGGCCGTGCCTTTCCGATCGGCGGCGCTTACCCGATCGCCGGGCCCAGTAGGTCGTCCGCATCCGTTATGCGATAGGCATATCCCTGTTCTGCCAGGAAACGTTGCCGATGTGCCGCATATTCGGCATCCAGCGTGTCACGCGCCACCACGGAATAGAAGTGCGCCTGGCCGCCGTCTGCTTTCGGACGGAGCAAACGCCCCAGCCGTTGTGCTTCTTCCTGGCGGGAGCCGAACGTGCCCGAAACCTGTACCGCCACGGATGCTTCCGGCAGATCGATGGAGAAATTGGCGACCTTGCTGACCACCAGCACCGGAATCTCGCCGTTGCGGAAGGCGTCGAACAATGACTCGCGTTCCTTCGTCCGGGTCGAGCCCTGGATGACCGGGGCATTCAGGTGTTCCCCCAGCTCGTCGAGCTGATCGAGATAGGCGCCGATCACCAGGCTGGGCGCATCCCCGTGCCGGGCCAGGATCGATTCGACAACGGGCAGTTTCGTGCGCGCGGTGGAACAGAGTTTGTAGCGCTCCTCTGGTTCCGCGGTGGCATAGGCCATACGTTCGGCCTCGGTGAGCGTGACGCGCACCTCGACACAGTCGGCGGGAGCGATCCACCCCTGCGCCTCGATGTCCTTCCACGGGGCGTCGTAGCGTTTCGGGCCGATCAGGGAGAAGACATCACCCTCGCGACCGTCCTCGCGCACCAGTGTGGCGGTCAGCCCCAGCCGCCGCCGCGACTGCAGATCCGCGGTCATCCGGAAGACCGGTGCGGGCAGCAGATGGACCTCGTCGTAGATGACCAGACCCCAGTCCCGGCTGTCGAACAGTTCCAGATGTTTGTATTCGCCCTTGGTCTTGCGGGTGATCACCTGATAGGTGGCGATGGTGACCGGCCGGATCTCCTTGCGCTCACCGGAGTACTCCCCGATCTCCTCCTCGGTCAGCGAGGTACGCGCGATCAGCTCGCGCTTCCACTGCCGGCCGGCCACGGTATTGGTGACCAGAATCAGCGTCGTGGCCTGTGCCTTGGCCATCGCGGCCGCGCCGACCATGGTCTTACCCGCGCCGCAGGGCAGTACCACGACTCCGGATCCACCGGCCCAGAACGAGTCTGCCGCCAGCTCCTGATAGTCGCGCAGCTCCCATTCGTTGGTGCCGAAATCCAGATCGATACGGTGGGCCTCGCCGTCGACGTAGCCCGCGAGATCCTCGGCGGGCCAGCCGATCTTCAGCAGCATCTGCTTGATCCGGCCCCGCTCGGAGGGATGCACCGCGACCGTGTCGTCATCGATGCGGGAGCCGAGCATCGGCTGGATCTTCTTGTGCCGCAGCACCTCTTCGAGCACCGCTCGGTCCAGGCTCGCCAGCATCAGGCCGTGCGCGGGATGTTTGACCAGTTGCAGCCTGCCGTAGCGGGCCATGGTCTCGACCACGTCGACCAGCAGCGGCTGCGGTACCGCGTAGCGCGAGTAGTTGACCAGCGCGTCGACGACCTGTTCGGCGTCGTGCCCGGCCGCGCGCGCATTCCACAGCGCCAGCGGCGTCACCCGGTAGGTGTGCACGTGCTCGGGCGCGCGTTCGAGTTCGGCGAAGGGTGCGATCGCCTGCCGCGCCGCGCCGGCCTGCTCGTGATCCACCTCGAGCAGCAGGGTTTTGTCGCTCTGCACGATGAGCGGTCCGTCCGTCACGGCACCTCCTCCAGATTCTCGGGCCGGCCCCCGTCGCAATTGTTGCCGGACCCCCCGACAAACCTTCATCAACCCTACGCGAGCTGCGCAGATGTTCGCCGATAGCGGATCCGGGCCGGGATCGCGCGTCTTATCCGCTGGTCAGCGGCGGCCAGTCCAGCGCGGGGCCCGGCGGGTCGGTGCGCAGGCGGGCGGCGATCCAGGAATCGCGGCGCACACCGCGCTGCAGCCCCGCCCGGCGCAGGTAGCCCTCGTAGTGGAAACCCGCCCGCCGGGCCACGGCCGCGGAGGCGACATTTCCGACGAAGGCACGCCATTCGATCCGGGTCAGCGCGAGGCCGCCGGTGGCGAAGCCGAAATCACAGGCCAATCGCACACTTCTGGTCATCAGACCGCGACCACGCGCCGTGGCAGCGAGCCAGAAGCCGATTTCCGCGGCACCGTCGTCCGATCTGGCATCCAGGCCGAGCATGCCCACGACCGGCCCACCGGCGGCGGTCCGGACCGCCCACACCGGGCTTCGCCCCGCCCAGCCGGGCGCGACGACATCGGACAGGAATCCCATGGCATCGGCACGCCGATAGGGCACCGGAACCACCGTCCACTCGGCGATGGACGGCTCCCGGCAGCAGTCGACGACGGTGTCGGCATCGGCCGCCACCGGGCGCGACAACCACACCGTGCCATCACTCAGTACACAGTCCCGCACCCCGCCCATGCTGGCATGCGACCCGGCGGTGGCCCAGCCGATTTCCGGCGATCGTAGAATCCCACACGATGGTTGCCGCTCTACTCGCCGATCTGTTCGAATCCCATCGGGCGCACCTGCTCTCGGTGGGATACCGGCTGACCGGCAGCGTGGCCGATGCGGAGGACGCGGTCCAGGAGAGCTGGCTGCGGCTGGCGACCGCTCATCAGTCCGAGATCGAGGATCTGCGCGCCTGGCTGACCACCGTGGTCAGCCGGATCTGCCTGGACCGGCTGCGCAGTGCCGCGTCCCGGCGCGAAAACTATGTGGGACAGTGGCTTCCGGAGCCGATCGTGACCGGTCCGGTGCCGTCGAGTCGGCCCGACCCGCTGGAATCGGTGATCCGGAAACAGGACTGCCGATTCGCCGCCCTGGTCGTCCTCGACGCGCTCACCCCGCCGCAGCGGGTGGCCTTCGTCCTGCACGATGCCTTCTCCGTACCCTTCGACGAGATCGCCGAACTGCTCGAGGTCACCCCGGAGGCGGCGCGGCAACTGGCGGTACGGGCGCGAAAATCGCTGTCCCGCGGCCCGGAACCGGTTGCCGACGCCGAGCACCTGGCGGCGGTTCAGCAGTTGCTGACCGCCATGGCCACCGGTGATGTGAACGCGGTGGCGGCCGCGCTGCATCCGGATTCGGTCTTCATCGGCGACACCGGCGGCACGGCCCGCACGGCGCCGCGGGCGATTGTGGGGCCGGACAAGATCGCGCGGTTCGCGCTGGGACTGGTCCGGATGTACCGGATGGCGCCGGAAGAACTGTCGCCCGCCGGGTCGGGCCCTTTCGAATTCGTCAGCGTCAACGGGCAACTCGGCCTGCTGATGCACGAGCGCGCGCCGCACGACGGCGCCCCGGGCTCACCGGAACGTGTGATCGGATTCGCCGTGCGCGACGGATTGGTATGGGGCACTTACGACATCGCCAATCCCGCGAAGCTCGGCGGAGTCCGTCTGCCGCCCGGGACGATGTAACCGCCGGAACACACGTCGGGCGCTCCGGCGGCTCGACCTTCCTCGTAACCCACACCACGACAAGGTCATTACGTCCCTGCCCCCTTACGAGGTCGATCCGGTCCACATATCCGGCGTACTGGAGCCCAGGCCCCAATTGCCGGTCGTCGATCCGGTGCCCCAGTTCGGCGTCGAGGAACCCCAGCCCCAATCGTTGCCGAAGATGTTGTGCAGGGTGTCGTTGATGTATCCGATTACCGTGCCCGCCGCCGGATGCAGCAGAAGGTCGAGATACGAGGCCATACTTCGCCCCTTTCGAGCCACCACCGAAGTGGTTGTGAGATAGAACACGGGGAGGCTAGCTGCCGCTAGGACACCTGACAACCATGCAGGTCAGAGCGATCAAACTAATGTGAAACATAGTTGTTCGCTATCACATCGCAACTGTGGCGAACGACCGGCAAGCGGGCCGGCACGGGCGGGTCGCTACGTTGAGACCATGTCAGCCATCCCCACCGTCGCTCGCCTGCGGCCATTCGGTGCCACGATCTTCGCGGAAATGACCGAACTGGCGGTGCGGCACGACGCGGTCAATCTCGGCCAGGGGTTTCCCGATACCGACGGCCCCGCCGCGATGCTGGAGGTCGCCCGCACCGCGATCGCCGAGGGCGGCAACCAGTACCCGCCCGGTCGCGGGATGCCGGTGCTGCGCCGTGCGATCGCCACGGACCGGCGCCTGCGCTACGGCACCGACTACGACGTGGACCGCGAGGTGCTGGTGACCGTCGGCGCGACCGAAGCGCTGGCAGCGGCAGTGCTGGGCCTGGCGGAACCGGGTTCGGAAGTGGTCCTGATCGAGCCGTACTACGACTCCTACGCCGCGGTCGTCGCGCTCGCCGGCGCCACCCGCCGCACCGCACGCCTGGTGCCCGACGGCCCCGGATTCGCTCTCGACCTCGACAGTCTGCGCGCCGCGATCACCCCGAAAACCCGGATGCTGCTACTGAACACACCGCACAATCCCACCGGCGCGGTGTTCTCCCGGACCGATCTGGAGGCGATCGCCGATCTCGCCCGGGAGCACGATCTGGTGGTCGTCTCCGACGAGGTCTACGAACATCTCGTCTACGACGGCAACACCCACATCAGTATTTCGACGCTACCGGGCATGTACGAGCGCACCGTCGTGGTCTCCAGTGCCGCCAAGACCTTCAGCGTCACCGGCTGGAAGATCGGCTGGGCCTGCGGACCGGCCCCGCTGATCGATGGCGTGATCGCCGCCAAACAGTTCCTGAGTTTCGTCGGCGGCGGGCCGTTCCAGCCGGCCGTCGCCTACGCGCTCGAACACGAGCAGGCATGGGTGCGGGAGCTGCGGGACAGTCTGTCGGACAAACGCATTCGCCTGTCCGAGGCACTCGACGACGCCGGATTCACGGTGAAACGCAGCGATGCGACCTACTTCGTCTGCGCCGACATCAGCGCGCTGACATCCGCCGACGCGCTGACCTTCTGCCGCGAGCTACCGGAGCGGCTGGGCGTGGCCGCGGTGCCGCTGAGCGTCTTCGCCGACGATCGCGCGGCCTGGGACCGCTCGATCCGCTTCGCATTCTGCAAGCGGGACGACACCTTGGACGAGGCGGTCCGCAGATTGCACGCGGCCCACGGCCCGAACCGGTCCTGAGCCGCCGCCGGTGACGAAAGACGACGGCCCGTAACCGATTTCGGAACGGATGAAGTCAGCGGCGGCGAGCCACCGCGTCGGCCAGCCGATCCAGCTGGATGGCGGTGGTGTCCCAGTCCAGGCACGCGTCGGTGATCGACTGACCGTAGGTCAGCTCCGCGGCATGTCCCAGTGTGAGGTCCTGACGCCCCGCGACCAGGAAGCTTTCCATCATCACACCGACCACCGTGCGATCGCCGGCGGCGATCCGGTTCGCGATGTCGGTGACCACGTCGACCTGCTTGGCATGGTCCTTGTTGCTGTTGCCGTGGCTGGCATCGACCACCACTCGCCGCGGCAGTCCGGCCTTCTCCAACCGCAGGCACGCCTGGGCCACGGATTCCGCGTCGTAATTGGTGCCCGAGCTGCCGCCGCGCAGGATCACATGGCAGTCCGGATTACCGCTGGTACGGATGAGTGCCGAGCGGCCGTCGAGATCGGTACCCGGGAAGACGTGGCTGGCTCCGGCCGCGCGCACACCGTCCACGGCCACCTGAACGTCGCCGTCGGTGCCGTTCTTGATGCCGACCGGCATCGACAGCGCGCTCGACAGCTGCCGGTGGACCTGGCTGGCCGCGGTCCGTGCCCCGATCGCGCCGTAGGAGACGAGATCCGCGATGTACTGCGGGGTGATGGGATCGAGGAATTCACAGGCCACGGGTAGTCCGAGCCCGGTGATGTCGACCAGCAGCCGCCGGCCGAGTCCGAGCCCGGTTTTCACATCGAACGAACCATCCAGATGCGGATCGTTGATCAGGCCCTTCCACCCCAGCGTGGTCCGCGGCTTCTCGAAGTACACCCGCATCACCACATGCAGACGATCCGACAGTTCGGCACTCTTGGCGGCGAGGCGGCGGGCGTAGTCGAGGGCGGCCTCGGGATCGTGGACCGAACACGGGCCCACGACCACCATCAGGCGATCGTCGGCGCCGTCGAGCACCTGGACGGTAGCGGCGCGACCGGCGCGCACGGTGTCGGCGAGCGCATCGTCGATGGGATGTTCGCGGCGCACCTCGGCGGGCGAGAGCAGAGGACTGATCTTCAGCGTGCGCTGATCGTCGAGGTCACTGTGCGGCGCATCGACATCTGCTGCTGTGGTCATGGTGATGGGTTCCTTATCTCAGGCCGACCCATCCGAGCGAATCCCGTGGAGCCGGTCTGTCATCCGGCTCGTGGGTGGGTGAAGGTCAGCGCGGGTCACCGACCGACCCACCCGGGGCCGGCTCGATAAACCAGAAATACGCGCGCTGCACGAGGGCGACTGTACCAGGACGGCCGGAGCCGAATCGGTGGACAGGTCGCCGAACGTGACCATCCCCACACCTCGCCCGGGAAGCGGCGGGGCCCGGCCGGGATCGAAAGATCCTGTGCCGGGCCCGGATTCGTCCGCAACCGATCAGCCGAACATACCGGGCTGGTATTCACCGGCCGGGGTTCCGGCGATGACATTGAGCCGGTTGTAGGCGTTGATCAGGGCGATCAGCGCGATCAGCGCGGCGATCTGATCCTCGTCGTAGTGCTTGCGGACCTGCTGCCAGGTCTCGTCGCTGATACCGCGGTGGATATCGGCGAGACGGGTGCCCTCTTCGGTGAGTGCGAGCGCGGCACGCTCGGCCTCGGTGAAGACGACGGCCTCACGCCAGGCGGCGACCAGGTTCAGCCGCACCGAGGTCTCGCCCGCGGCGGCCGCGTCCTTGGAGTGCATATCGGTGCAGAAGCCACAGCCGTTGATCTGGCTGGCACGCAGTTTCACCAGCTCCTGGGTGGGCTTGGGCAGGGTGCTGTTGTCGACCACCTGGCCGGCGTTGCCGATCCGCTTGACGAACTTCATCGCGAGGTCGTTGCCGAAAGAATTGAAACGGGGTTCCATGACCGGTGTCCTCCTGTTGTGGCGTTGCTACATGAGGGAGACGACGTCGCCACACCCAGTGTGACACCACCGGATGTGACGCCGGTCACATTCCGATATTCGCGACCCGCAACCGGCCCGGCCCCGGCGTCAGCGCCGGGCGAACGAGAAATCGACCTGGGTGAGTTTCTCCGACAGATCCCACAGCCGACGCGCGGTGACCTCGTCTCGCGAAGCCGCCGAAGAACCGGATCGGGTCGGATGGCCACGCAAGCCACCCAACGAACCGGGACCGTAGAACGCACCCGGCTCGACCTTCGCGGTTGCCGCGTAAAGACTTGGCAGGGCACCCATTTCGGCGGACTGGGCGAGAATTCGGTTACCCAGCGACATGATCGAATCCAGGAAGGATTCGGTATGCGACTGCAGTTCGGTCGAGGCATAGCCCGGATGCGCGGCCACCGAGACCTTCGACGACCCCGACGCCGTGAGCCGGCGCTGCAGTTCGTAGGCGAACATCAGATTCGCCAGCTTGGATTGACCGTAGGCACGCCAGCGCTCGTAGCGACGATGTTCGTAATTCGGATCGGTCAGGTCGATCCGGCCGATCAGATGGGCCCCGCTGGCCACCGTCACAACCCGCTCGGAGATCTTGTCCAGCAGCAGGCCGGTCAGCGCGAAATGGCCCAGATGGTTGGTGCCGAACTGCATTTCGAATCCGTCGGCGGTACGGCGCAGTGGCAGCGCCATCACACCGGCGTTGTTGATCAGCACGTCGACACCGTCGCCGTCGATTCCGCGCGCGAATTCGCGGATCGAGGACAGATCGGCGAGGTCCAGTCTGCGCACCTGCACCCGGCCGCCGATGCTGTCGGCGACCGCGCGGGCCTTCACCTCGTCGCGGCAGGCCATGATCACCTGCGCGCCGGCGCCCGCCAGGGCCCTGGTCGTCACCGCGCCGAGACCGCTGTTGGCACCGGTCACAATGACCGTGCGACCGCTCTGGTCCGGAATATCGGAGATGTTCCAACCGCTCACCCGGTCGAGTCTAGGCCGGTCGCAGCCACGATGTGTCGTTGTGGGCATGCGGGCGGTCGCGGCGGCGGGGCGGCCGGGCGGGCCTGCGGCCCCGCGCTGATATAGGGTTGCCTAACCTATCTAACGGCGGCAGCGACGCTGCGCAGCTCGACCCGGGAGGCGTACCCGTGACTTCGACAAGCTCGGACCGGCAGGATCTGCTCGATGGTTTCGTACCGTTTCCCCCCGAATTCGCCGACCGCTGTCGCGCCGCGGGCCATTGGCGCGGCGAGCCACTGGGTGAACTGCTGCGCACCGCGGCGCGTACCTGGCCCCAGCGAACCGCCGTACACACCGGCAGCGGATCGCTCGACTACGCCGAACTGGACCGGCGCTCCGATCGAATGGCGGCCGGACTACTCGGCGCCGGTATCGAATCCGGTGATCGCGTGGTGGTTCAGCTACCGAATGTGAGCGAATTCGTCGAGGTGCTGTTCGGCGCGCTCCGCGCGGGAATCGTGCCGGTACTGGCATTGCCCGCGCATCGGCAGGCCGAGATCGAACATCTGACGCGGCTGGCGGGCGCGGTGGGATACATCGCTGCCGACCGGGTCGGCGACTTCGACTATCGCGATCTCGCCGGCACGGTCGCCGAACGGGTGCCGTCGCTGCGGAAGATCTTCATCCTCGGTGACCCCGGCCCGCATCTGGACCTGGGTTCCGTTCCACGCGAGGATGTTTCGCTACCGAAGGTCGATGCTTCCGGTATCGCGCTGATGCTCGTCTCCGGTGGCACCACCGGGCTGCCCAAACTGATCGCGCGCACCCACGACGACTACGCCTACAACGCCCGAGCCAGTGCCGAACTGTGCGAACTCACCCCCGACGACGTGTACATGGCGACCCTGCCGGCCGCGCACAACTTCCCGCTGTCGTGCCCGGGCATCCTCGGGACGATCTCCGCCGGCGCGTCGATCGTCATGTTGTCGGATCCGAGTCCGGAGAACGCATTCGCCACCATCGAGCGGTCCCGCGTCACGGTCACCGCGGTGGTCCCGCCGCTGGCCCAGTTGTGGTGCGCGGCAACCGAATGGGAGGAAGCCGATCTGTCGAGCCTGCGGCTGCTGCAGGTCGGCGGGGCGAAACTGGCCGAGGTCAACGCCCGCGAGGTCACTCCCGCGCTGGGTGCGAAACTGCAGCAGGTCTTCGGCATGGCAGAAGGACTGATCAATTACACCCGGCTCGACGACCCCGACGACCTGATCTGCATCTCCCAGGGCCGCCCGCTCTCACCGGCCGACGAGGTACGAGTCGTCGACGGCGAGGGCAATGACGTGGCGCCCGGCGAGGAGGGTGAGCTGCTGACCCGCGGCCCTTACACCATCCGCGGCTACTACCGTGCGCCGGAACACAATTCCCGCGGCTTCACGCCGGACGGTTTCTACCGCAGCGGCGATCTGGTGCGACTGCTGCCCAGCGGCCATCTGATCGTCTCCGGCCGCATCAAGGATGTGATCAACCGGGGCGGGGAGAACATCTCCTGCGACGAGCTCGAGGAGCATCTGCTCGCCCATCCGGCGGTCCGGCACGCCGCGGCGGTGGGCCTGCCCGATCCGGCCCTCGGCGAAAAGGTCTGCGCCGTACTGGTGATCGATGGTGCGATGCCCGGCCTGGTGGAGATCAAGAACTTCCTCACCGAGCGCGGACTGGCGACCTACAAGCTGCCCGACATCCTGCGGCAGGCCGACACCCTGCCGTTCACCGCCGTCGGGAAGATCGACAAGAAGATATTGCGGGCGACCCACGACACCGCGAACGAAGCCTGAGCAGAGATCGGGCCGGAACCAACGAGTCCCGGCGGGTGGCACCCGCCGGGACTCGTTCCGGATTCCGGTCGCTCAGGCTTCGACCACGTAAGGCGCTACGCTGCCGAGCTTTTCGCAGGTCTCGGTGAATTCACGCTCGGGCTGCGACTGCGACACGATCCCCGCGCCCGCACGCAACCAGGCACCCTCGGTGGTCTGATAGATCGCGCGCAGCACCAACGTCGCCTCGAGCGCGCCCGTCGGCGACACGGTCACCACCGCACCGGAATACAGTCCGCGCGAATCGTGGTCCAACCGGAACACCGCGTCCACGCCGGCGCGCTTGGGAATTCCCGAGGCGGTCACCGAGGGGAACAGCGTCTCGAGCGCGTCCCACGAGGTCTTCCCGTCCGCCAGCGCACCCCGCACCGTGGAGGCCAGATGCTGCACACTGCCACGCTCGCGCACCGCCATGAAATCGGATACCGCGGTACTGCCGGGCACGGCCACCTCGGCGATCTCACCGAACGAGGTCTGCACCGAGATCGCGTGCTCGACGATCTCCTTGGGATCGCCGACCAGTTCCGCGCGGGCCGCGGCATCGGCCTGGGCGCCGCGACCGAAGGCACGGGTACCGGCCAGCGGTTCGGTGGTCACCACCCGGTGGTCGTCGACCGAGGCCACCAGTTCCGGACTGAATCCCGCCGCTTCCAATCCGCCCAGTCGCAGCAGGAAGGAGCGAGCGGGGGTGTTGTTGGCACGGCCCAGCCGGTAGGTCTGCGGAACATCCACGGGGAACGGCAGATCCACCTTGCGCGACAGAATCACCTTCTGATAGCGCCCGGACCGGATCTCGGCGACGGCCTCGGCGACCCGGCCCCGGTAATCGGTCGGATCGATGTTCACATCGATCGGGCGAGCCTGTACCGGTGCCGCATCGCCCGCGTGGGCGATCAGCTCGTGGATCTCGCCGGTCTCGTGCGGCGTCGCACCCGACACCCGCACGCCCGCGGCGTCGATACGCACCTCGATGCGCGGAATCATCAAATGCGCCAGCGTGGTCCGCTCGGGAACGTGTGCCGCCGCGTCCAGCGCCCAGGCACAGAATTCGAAGCCGATCCAGCCATAGGCATTGCGGCCCGCCAGCGGCAATTTCGCCAGCGCCGCGTCGATCACCGCGGCCGGGCGTCCCCGCCAGGGCTCGACGGTGGTGCTGCCCTCCCATTCGACCCGCAGTTCGCCGGAATCCAGTTCGATACCGCCGATCGGATCGGCGGCGAACACCCAGCCGCCGGGGCCCTCGTAGCAGACGTACTCACCGAATCGGTCGGCCGCGGCCAGCGCGGCCATGGCATCGGCGGGTGCGACCGCCGCCCGACCCATCGCCACCGGACCGTCTTCATAACCGCTTCGCACCCGCTCGTCCGTGGTCGACACCGTTCCTCCAAGGTTATGCTTACCTAACTACCAGAGGTGAGGTTAGCATTACCTGCCCTTGCAGGTCTTGTGCCGGATCGCACACCGATCTCGCTTTTCGTGCGTCGCGCCCAACTTCCTGCGGGAATGCGCATCCGGGGGCTTGAATGGTGGAGCGCCGTAGAGGGAGGGTCCGCCATGATCGATCACGTCGCCGGGATTCCGGCTCCGATTACCGCGAACGATATGCCGCGTTCGGTGGTCGCCCTGGTGGACGCGGTATCGGCGGTCGAGCGCGAACTGATCGGCGGCTGGCTGGCCGAAGGAGGCGTCACCGCGGAACTCGGCGTCGACGCCGCGGTCACCCAGATCGATCTGGACCCCACCGCCGTGGCCGCCCGGCTGGTGGGCCGGCGCGACGATCCGCTGGTGCTCCCGGTCCGGGTGCTGTGGCTGCCGGCGGAGCGAGACGGGGTGCGCCGCACCACCTTCGCCGATCTGGCCCTGATGAGCAATCCGCGCCGTCCGCGCCGCATCCTGCAGCGCCGGCTCGTGGACAAGGCACCCGACCGGCATCTGATCCTCACCGGCCAACCGGCCCGCCTCAGCGATCTGCGCGCGAACAACCCCACCGTCGCCGGCAGTTCGGAGCCGTTCGCGCGCGCGATCGTCCGTGCGGGAACGGTGGCCCTGGAACGCGCCGAACGCGCCGTGATCGGCGACCGGTACAAGGTGCCGCGGCTGGTGGTAGAGGAAATCCTCGACTCCCCCGAATTCCTGCGCCGGCTCGACACCATCGCGACCGAATCCGGCGGCGAGCCCCGGGAGGTGTACCGGCGCGCGGAGAAGGCGCTTCGCGAGCTCGTCGCCGCGCAGAGCCGGCTGGTGTCGGACCTGTTCACCCAGGCCATGCGGCCGGTGCACGCCTCGACCTGGAAGGTCGACGCCGACCGCACCGGGCTGGCCGCACTGCGGCGGCTCAACCGCAATCATCCACTGGTGTTCCTGCCCTCGCACCGGTCCTACGTGGACGCCTTCGTCCTCGGGGATGCCCTGGCCCGCAACGATTTCCCGCCCAATCACGTCATCGGCGGCGCGAATCTGAGCTTCTGGCCGATGGGACCGATCGCGCGGCGCACGGGCACGGTCTTCATTCGCCGCAGCTTCGGTGACGACGAGGTCTACAAGGCTGTGGTCGAGGAGTACTTCGCGTATCTGCTGGCCAAGCGATTCAATCTGGAGTGGTACTTCGAGGGCGGGCGCACCCGCACGGGCAAGCTGCGCCCACCCCGGTTCGGACTGCTCAACTATCTGGCCGCCGCCATCCGCGCCCGGCGGATCGACGATGTGATGCTGGTACCAGTCTCGATCACCTACGAGCGGCTCAATGAACTCGGTTCCATCGCGACCGAGCAGGTCGGCGGCACCAAGAAGGCCGAGGGGCTCACCTGGCTGGCCCGCTACATCCGCAGTCAGCAGCATTCCGCCGGACGGGTGTACGTCCGCTTCGGCGAGCCGCTGTCGGCGCGCAACCGGCTCACCGTCCATGGTGACCCGCTGCAGCAGGCATCGGGCCACGCGCACGACGACGATCTGTCGGAACGGGAACGTAAGGCCGTGCAGCGCTTGGCCTTCGAGGTCGCGGTCGGGATCAACGCGGTCACGCCGATCACGGTCAACGCGCTCGTGACACTGACCCTGCTCGGCGTGCACGAGCGCGCCCTCACCCTCGGCGAGGTGCGCCATGTGCTGGAGCCGCTGCTGGGCTACATTCGCCGCCGCGCCCTGCCCACGGGCGAACTCGAGACACTGCGCGACGATCAGGGGCTCGCGGTCGTGCTGGAACAGTTGTCGACGGCGAAGGTGGTCACCGTCTACCGCGGCGGCCTGGAACCGGTGTACTCGATCGAGACCGGCGCCCATCTGGAGGCGGCGTTCTATCGCAACAGTGCGGTGCACTGGTTCGTGGACCGGGCGATTCTGGAGCTGGCGATCCTCGAAGTGGCCGATCAGCAGGCCGGTGCGGCACCGGGTATCGAGGCGATCTGGGATGCCGCCTATCGCCTGCGGGATCTGCTGAAATTCGAGTTCTTCTTCCCCGACCGCATCGAGTTCGCCGCCGCGATGAGCGCGGAAATGCTTCTGGTGGATCGAGATTGGGAACAGCGCGACAACGCCGGCGAACTCGTCTGCGCCCTGGCCGATTCCGGCTTCATCATGGCCCACCGCGTGGTGCGGTCGTTCTTCGATGCCCAGCTCGTGGTCGCCGAGCGCCTGGCCGCCGCCGATCCGGCCGAACCACTGGACCGCAAGCAGTTCATCGACGAATGCCTGGCCGTCGGACGCCAGATGCTGCTACAGCAGCGACTGCACAGCCCGGAATCGGTGTCGTCCGAATTGTTCTCCAGTGCACTGAAACTCGCGGAGAACTACGGCCTGCTCGATCCGGGAACCCCCGATCTGGCCACCCGCCGCCGCGAACTGGCCGAGGAGCTGGCCACCATCGGCGCCCGGATCTCGCGTGCCGCCACCCTCGACCCGTCCAATCGCGCACCACGGGAGACCGTGTGAATCTCGACGAAGCGATCTCGGCCATCCGGACGGGCCCGCAGGGGCCGCGGGTGGCCGCCGTATTCGATTTCGGCGGAACGGTGGTGGCCGGATTCACTCCTGCCGCCGCACCGCTGCGGATGCTACGGCACCGCGACGCCGGACACGCCCTCGCCGATACGCTGCTGACCAGTATCCGCGGTTCCCGCACCGAGGGCGAATACGAGCGATTCCTGCAACGCACCACCCATGTGTGGGCAGGGCATTCGCCGGACGAGCTCACCGACATCGGCGAGCGACTGTTCCGCAGCACCATCCACGGCCATGTGTATCCCGAAGCGTGGCAACTGATTCGGGAACACCGGGACGCCGGGCACACCGTCGTGCTGGCGAGCAGTCTCACCCGGTTCCAGGTGCTGCCCACGGCCCGCGAGCTCGGCATCGACCACGTACTGTGCACGGAAATGGCGGTCTCGGAGGGCGTTCTCACCGGTTTCACCGAGGGGAAACCGCTGTGGCGCAACGAGAAAGCTGCCGCGGTCCGGCGTTTCGCGCTCGAGCACGACATCGATCCGGCCGAGAGTTACGCCTATGCCGATGCCGCACCCGATATTCCGCTGCTGGAGTCGGTCGGCCATCCGGTCGCGGTGAATCCGGGCCCGCGTATGGCCATGACCGCGGGGGAACAGGACTGGCCCATACTGACCTTCCGGCCACGCGAATCGGCGCGCGCCGGCGATTACGCCCGCACCGCAATCGGTTTCGCGGGCCTGCTGAGCGGCGCCGCCGCCGGGGTCGCCGCCAGGGCAACGACCCGCGACCATCGATCCATGGCCGACGCCATGATCGCCACCGCCGCCGATGCCACGCTGCGCACCACCGGTGTGCGCATCCGGGTGACCGGCGCCGAATACGCCCGGCGGCCCCGGCCGGCGGTGTTCCTGTTCAATCATCAGAGCCAGTTCGACATGGTGGTGCTGGCACAGGTCCTGCGTTCCGGATTCACGGCGATAGTGAAGAAGGAGGTCACTGCCAATCCGGTCTTCGGCCCGCTGCTGCGGTTCGCCGACGCGACCTTCATCGATCGCTCCGATACGACGAGTGCGAAGGCGGCGCTCGAACCGGTCGTCGATACGCTGCGCGGCGGCTTGTCGCTCGTGGTGGCACCGGAAGGCACGCGGTCGTTGACGCCGCGGATCGGCCCGTTCAAGAAAGGCGCCTTCCACATCGCGATCGCGGCCGGGGTTCCCGTCATTCCGATCGTGATCCGCAATGCGGGCGAAATCGCCTGGCGGAATTCGGCGATCGTCCGCAAGGGCACGGTGGATGTGGCGGTACTACCGCCGATCGATGTCGGCGACTGGGATCCGGGCGAGATGGATGCCGAGATCGCGGGCGTGCGTCAGCTGTTCATCGATACGCTGCGCGACTGGCCGGACAGCGACTAGCTGTACCCGGCCATCAGGTTGGTGACAACTAGACGCTGCGGCCGACCAGCAGCTTCCACGGCATGAGGGCCGATTCCAGCTGCACCTTCAGGCTCATCTTCGACGCGCCCTTGGTGCGCTCCTCGAAGCGGATCGGCACCTCGGCGATCGAGATCCCCTGCTTGATCGTGCGGTAGTTCATCTCGACCTGGAAGGAGTAGCCGTTGCTGTGGATGGAGGCCACATCGATGGCCCGCAGCGTATCGGCCTTCCACGCCTTGAATCCGGCGGTCGCGTCCTTGACGCCGAGCCGCAGGATCGCGTTCACGTAGAAGTTCGCCCAGGCCGACAGCGCCTTGCGGTACCACTTCCACTCCGCGGCGGTGGAACCCCCGGGAACGTAACGCGAGCCCAGCACCACTCCGGCGCCGGAGCTCTCGAGCTTGTCCAGCATGGCGGGAATCACCTCGGCCGGGTGGGACAGATCGGCGTCCATCTGGATGATCACATCGGCGCCTTCGTCGAGCGCCTGGGTGATACCGGCGATGTAGGCGCGGCCCAGGCCGTCCTTCTCGGTGCGGTGCAGCACACTCACGGTGTCCGGGAGTTCGACGGCCAGCTTGTCGGCAACCTCACCGGTACCGTCCGGTGAGTTGTCGTCGACGACGAGAACGTGCAGGTCGGCAACCGATAATGCGGTGAGTCGCTCCACCGCCACCGGCAGGTTCTCCCGCTCGTTGTAGGTCGGCACCACCACGGTCACCTTCACAAGTCGCCCTCCGCTCGAATCGACCTGACTGCGCGCCCACTCCGGATTCGGGCACAACGCTGCTGTGGAGAACCGTAGCCCACCTCCCTGAGGGCCGACGAGCTGCCCGGGAGCACCTCAATCCTTGCCGTCGCGGGCATCCTCACGGGCATTGCGCTCACGCACGATCTCCAACGCGCGTTCGGCGGTGGCCCGATCGGGGTAGGGACCCATCCGATCGGCGAACCAGCAGCGTTTGCCCTGTTCGGGACGGTTGTGCTTGAGGCAGTAGTACCAGCGGTCGTCGGAATCGCCCATACCGATCATCGTTGCATCCGCCCGGCGAGCTGTCAGCGAACCCACGATTCCCGGCGCCTTGTGGCCCTTGACACATCAACGGCGTTGAATGTACGTTCATTCACAACAAATGCCAATTCACTCACACCCCTATTCGCGAGGACAGGCCATGGATTTCTCGACCTATGAGCAGCTGACGTTCAAACGCCTCGAAGACGGCGTCCTGCTCATCACCATCGACCGGCCGGAGAAGTACAACGCCGCCGATGAGCAGATGCACGCCGAGCTGGCGCGGGTCTGGTCGGATGTGTCCGCCGACCAGGAGACCCGGGTCGCGGTGATCACGGGCGCGGGTAAGGCCTTCTCCGCCGGCGGCGATCTGGCCATGGTCGAGCGGATGGCCGGTAACCACGAGCGGGTCGCGAACATGCTCCAGGAGATGAGCGATCTGGTCTACAACATGATCAATTGCGAGAAGCCGGTCGTGGCCGCCGTCAACGGCGTCGCCGTCGGCGCGGGTCTCGTGGTGGCCCTGCTCTCGGACATCTCGATCTGCGCCGAGGACGCCAAGCTCGGCGACGGGCATGTGAAGCTCGGCGTCGCCGCCGGCGATCACGCCGCGATCCTGTGGCCACTGCTGTCCGGTATGGCCAAGGCCAAGTACTACCTGCTGACCGGCGAGATGGTCGTCGGCGCCGAGGCGGAGCGGATCGGCATGGTCACCAGCGCGGTGCCCCGCGAGCAGGTACTCGACGACGCACTGGCCGTCGCGAACAAGCTCGCCGGCGGTTCCCAGCTGGCGATCCGGTGGACCAAGAAGGCGCTCAACAACTGGCTCAAGCAGGCCGGTCCGATCTTCGACCAGTCCGCCGCCTACGAAATGCTCTGCTTCATGGGCCCCGACGTCACCGAGGGTTACACCGCTCTGCGCGAGAAGCGCGCACCCAATTTCCCCTCCGCCCGCGCGGTCACCAGCAACTGAGGAACGAAATATCATGAGCGACAACAACATTGCAGTCGTCACCGGAGCGGGTTCGGGTATCGGGCGCGCGATCACGCTGGCGCTGGCCGCACGCGGCGACAAGGTCGTGGCCGCCGACCTCGACCTCGATGCCGCCAAGCGCACCGCCGAGGAGCGGTCCGATCGCATCTTCGCCATGAAGGTGGACATCGCCGACGCCGCCCAGGTCGCCGCCCTGCGCGACCAGGTGCACGCCGAGGTCGGCGTCCCCTCCGTGCTGGTCAACGCCGCCGGCTGGGATCGCACCGACAAATTCCTCAATGCCACACCGGAATTCGCACAGAAGGTCGTCGCGATCAACTACCTCGGACCGGTCCACATGTGCAGCGCGTTCCTGCCCGGCATGGTGGAGGCCGGCGGCGGACGGGTGATCAACCTCGCCAGCGACGCCGGCCGGGTCGGCAGCTCCGGCGAAACCATCTATGCCGGCGCCAAGGGTGGTGTCATCGCGCTCACCAAGTCGCTGGCCCGGGAGATGGCCCGGCACTCGATCACCGTCAACTGTGTCTGCCCCGGCCCGACCGACACCCCGCTGTTCCAGTCGCAGGACGAGAAGCTGAAAGAGGCTCTCATCAAGGCGATTCCGTTCCGCCGCCTCGCCCGGCCCGAGGAGGTCGCCGCACCCGCCCTCTTCTTCGCCTCCGCCGACGCGTCGTTCATCACCGGTCAGGTGATCAGCGTCAGCGGCGGCCTCACCATGGCCGGCTGACCGGCCGGCGGAGATCTCGGAGGACGAATCAGATGTACGACGCGCATGCCTACCGGCAGTATTTCGAACACGATTTCACCTATCTCAACGGTTTTCGGCGCAACGTCCACCGCTACGCCCACCGCCCGGCGATCGAGGACCCCCTGACCGGGACCACCCTCACCTACGCCAAACTCGGCGAGCAGGTCGACCGGCTGGCCACCGGCCTCGTCGACGCGGGCGCGGCACCGGACGATGTCGTGGCCTATCAGCTGTTCAACGGAATCGAGTTCGCCAGCCTGTATCTGGCGACGCAGGCCGCGGGCGCGGTCGGTTCACCGATGAACTTCCGGCTCGCGGCCGGTGAGACGTCGTACATCCTGAACTCGAGCCGGCCGCGGATCTTCGTCTACGACACCGATCTCACCGAGATGGTGCGAGATGCGCTGGAGCGCAGCACTCATCGCCCGCAGGTGCTGGTCGCGGTCGGTGCGGGCGAACCGCTACCGGGCGCCATCCGCTTCGGCGAGCTGTTCGCCGAGACGGCGCGGCCGCTCGACATCCAGCGCACGGTGTGGAACGAGACCACCCGCCTCTACACCTCCGGCACCACCGGAATGCCGAAGGGCGTCCCGCTCAACAGCATGGCCGAGATCTTCAGCGCCCACGACGTGATCATGCACTTCCCGCTGTCGCCCGAGGACAAGACGCTGAACATGACACCGTGGTTCCATCGAGGCGGATTGTATTGCGCCGGACCCAACCCCACGTTCTATCTGGGCTCGTCGCTGGTGCCGATGCGGGCCTTCGACGCCGACGCCACGCTCGACTACGTGCAGCGTTACGGACTGACCTTCCTCATCGGCGCGCCGACGAATCTGGCGATGCTCGCGCACGCGCAGGAAGCCAGGCCGCGTGACCTGTCCACGCTGCGCGGCATCGTCACCATGGGCGCCCCGCTGGAACGGGAGGCGGCCCTGCGGTATCAGAAGGTGTTGAATCCCAACATCTTCAACGGCTACGGCAGCACCGAGGGCTTCTGGAACACCTTCCTTCGGCCCACCGATCTGCCCGCGATGGCCGGTACCGCGGGACGCGCGTGCATCGATGACGATGTCGCGGTGGTGCGGGTCTTCGACGATCGGCTCGCCGAACCGCACGAGACGGTGGCCAAGGACGGTAGCGAGGTCGGTGAGGTCATCGTCCGCTCCCCCAAGGGCGCCAACGCCTACTCCGATTCACCCGATCAGGAGGCCCGCAAGTTCCACAACGGCTGGCTCTACATCGGTGACCTCGCCACCTGGGACGAGCGGGAATTCGTCACCATCGTCGGCCGCAAGGACGACATGGTGATCTCCGGCGGTGAGAATGTCCATCCGGTCCAGGTCGAGGAGGCGCTCAACGAGCACCCCGGCGTGGATGATGCACTGGTGGTGGGAATTCCGGATGACCGCTGGGGACAGCTCGTCGTCGCCTATGTGGTCGCCGGAGATCCGGGACTCGGCGTCGCGGATCTGGATCGTCACTGCCGCGACCATCCGATGCTCTCGGCCTTCAAGCGCCCGCGGGCCTACCGGTTCGTCGACTCGCTGCCGGTATCGGCCACCGGCAAGAAGTTGCATTACAAAGTCACCGAACAGGCCCGCGCCGATGCCGCGGCCGGCCTGTTCACCTATCCGGACAAGGAAAACGCATGAGCGCCAACCGCCCACCCGCATTCGACGCACTCGATCCGCTGAGTCTCGATTCGCTGCTCACCGAGGACGAACGGGCCGTACGCGACAGCGTGCGCGGCTTCTGTGCCGAGCACATCACCCCGCACATCGCCGAGTGGTTCGAGGCCGGAGACCTCCCGTCGGCTCGCGAACTGGCCAGGGAGTTCGGCAAACTCGGTGTCCTGGGGATGCATCTGGAAGGCTACGGCTGCGGAGGTTCCTCCGCGGTGCACTACGGCCTGGCCTGCCTGGAACTCGAGGCCTGCGATTCCGGAATTCGCTCGCTGGTCTCGGTGCAGGGTTCGCTGGCGATGTTCTCCATCTGGAACAACGGTTCCGAGGAGCAGAAACAGCGGTGGCTGCCGGGGATGGCGGCGGGTGAGATCATCGGTTGTTTCGGTCTGACCGAGCCCGATGTCGGTAGCGATCCATCGGCCATGCAGACCCGTGCCAAGCGCGACGGCGACGACTGGATCCTCAACGGCCGCAAGATGTGGATCACCAACGGCTCGATCGCCGATGTCGCGGTGGTGTGGGCGAATACCGACGAGGGCATCCGCGGCTTCATCGTGCCCACCGACACCGAAGGCTTCACCGCGCACACCATCAAGCACAAGCTCTCGCTGCGGGCCTCCATCACCAGCGAACTGGTTCTCGACGAGGTGCGCCTGCCCGCCGATGCGATGATGCCCGAAGGCCGCGGGGTGAAGGCGCCGCTGTCGAGTCTGTCCGAGGCGCGTTACGGCATCATCTGGGGTGCGATGGGCGCGGCCCGCTCGGCATGGCAGGCCGCCCGGGACTATTCGATGCAGCGCAACCAGTTCGGGCGGCCGATCGCCGGATTCCAGCTCACGCAGGCCAAACTCGCCGACATGGCGGTCGAGTTGCACAAGGGCCAGCTGCTCTCGCTGCATCTGGGCCGGCTCAAGGATTCGGTCGGGCTGCGTCCGGAGCAGGTGAGCTTCGGCAAGCTCAACAACACCCGCGAGGCCATCGAGATCTGCCGCACCGCGCGAACCATCCTGGGCGGCAACGGTATATCGCTCGAATTCCCCATCATCCGGCACATGGTCAACCTGGAGTCCGTCCTCACCTACGAGGGGACTCCGGAGATGCACCAGCTCGTTCTCGGCCAAGCCTTCACCGGCCAGAACGCCTTCCGCTGACAGATTTTCCGTTGACAAGAGGTCATCACCGATGAACGCACGACTCGAGTACGACTCCGAACACCGCCAGTTCCGCCAGGTGGTCCGGGATTTCGTGCAGCAGACCGTCACCCCGGTGCACGAGGATTGGGAGCGGGCGGGCTGTCTGGACCGATCACTGTTCACCGAGGCCGGCAAGCTCGGCCTGCTGGGATTCCCGGTGCCGGAGCCGTTCGGCGGTCCGGGAGTGGAGGATTTCCGCTATCACGCCATCGTGATCGAGGAGATCAACCGGGCCGGTGCGGCATCGGCCGGCATCGCCTTCTCACTGCAGAACGATGTGGTGCTGCCCTATCTGACCGACCTGACCGACGACGCGCAGAAGGCCCGCTGGCTTCCCGGCGTCGTCACCGGCGAGACGGTGCTCGGGATCGCCATGACCGAGCCGGGCACCGGTAGCGACCTGACCGGCATCCGCACCACCGCGGTACGCGACGGCGACGACTACATCGTCAACGGCAGCAAGACCTTCATCTCCAACGGCCAGAACGGCGATCTGTTCGTCGTCGCGGTACGGACCTCGCAGGACAAGCACAAGGGACTCACCCTGCTGGTGGTCGAGTCGAGCACCCCCGGATTCGAGCGCGGCCGCAATCTGGAGAAGATCGGCCTGCACGCACAGGACACCAGCGAGCTGACCTTCACCGATATGCGGGTGCCGGTCGCCAATCGGCTGGGCGAGGAGGGGGCGGGCTTCTACCAACTGGTCCGCAACCTGCCCCAGGAGCGGTTGTCGCTGTCGATCGGCGCGGTCGCCGCGGCCGAGGGGGTGCTGGCACAGACCCTCGACTACGTCCGGGAACGCACGGCGTTCGGCAGTCCGGTCTCGTCCTTCCAGAACACCCAGTTCGTCCTCGCCGAGCTGGACACCGAACTGGATATCGCGCGAACCTTCATCGACGACTGCCTCGCCGAACATATCGATGGCGGCCTCACCGCGGCCCGCGCGGCGCGGCTGAAATGGTGGACCACCGAACTGCAGATGCGCGTCGCCGACAGGTGCCTGCAACTGCACGGTGGCTACGGCTACATGCGCGAATACGCGGTGTCGCGGGCCTTCGTCGATGCGCGCATCCAGAGCATCTACGGCGGAACCACCGAGATCATGAAGACGATCATCGCCAAGGACCTGGGGATCTGATCGACGGCCGGCCACTCTACAGTTGAGTGAATCGTCGTTCATTCGACTGCATTACAGAAGGGTATGCCCGATGGCGAAGAGAACCGCACCGATGGAACTCGAGGAGGCGGTGCGCGCGGTGCGGACGAGTTCGCGCCGACGCCAGCTCCTCAATGCCGCCGTCGCCGTCATGCAGACCACCGGATTTCATCAGATGTCGATGCAGGCACTCGCGGAACAGGCCGATGTCAGTGTCGGGCTGATCTACAAGTATTTCGGCGGTAAGGAAGATCTGCTGCTGGCCGCCATCGTCGATATTCTCGACTCCTTCCGGGACGAGCTCGATCCGGCAATGGACGCCGTCGGCGAGGACCCGGTGGAGCGGCTCGCGGCGGGATTCCGGCGCTATGTGGAGATCGTCGAGGAGAACCTCGACGCGGTCGTTCTCACCTACCGTGAGAGCCGGACGCTGGATCCGGAGGGACGGGACCGGATCAAGGAACTCGAGGTCGAGACCTCGGCACCGCTGCGCACCGCCGTCGAGAGCGGTATCGCGGCCGGGCTGATGAACGATCTGGATCCGGATCTGGTGGTGTTCAACCTGATGATGCTGGCCCACACCTGGGCACTCAAACATTGGCATTTCGCGTCGCGCTACACCGTCGACGAGTACATCCGGGCACAGCTGCGTTTCGTGCTGCCGACATTGCTCACTTCCGGTGCCGCGCAGACATATCGACATCTCATGGAGTGAAATACAGTGACAGTCACCACTTCTCGCAACGGCGCCGTGGGCACCATCACCCTGGATCGCGCACCGGTGAATGCCTTCGACGAACAGCAGGCTCACGAATTCGCCCTGGCAACAGCAGAACTGGACGCTGATCCGGCGGTCGGAGCGATCGTGGTCCGCAGTGCCAGGAAGGTGTTCTGCGCCGGCGCGGACATCGCCATGATGGATTCCTGGCGGGAACTGCCCGACCGTGGACAGCGCCTGGAGAAGTTCTGCCTGCTGCTCCAGGAGGCATTCGCGACGGTCGCGGCATCGGCCAAGCCCACCATCGCGGCGATCGACGGTGCGGCCACCGGAGGCGGTTTCGAACTGGCGCTGTCCTGTGACTTCCGGATCGCGCGCACCGGCGCCAAGATCGGGCTGCCCGAAGTGGGGATCGGTCTGCTGCCGGGCGCGGGCGGCACCCAGCGATTGACCCGCCTGGTCGGCCCGGCCACCGCGTACCGGCTGATTCTCGGCGCCGAGCTGGTCGACGGCGCCACGGCCGAACGCCTCGGAGTGGTGCAGTGGGCGGTCGACGATGTCGATTCCGCCGCAACGGCCCTCGCCGAGCGCCTGGCCGGACTGCCACCCGCGGCGTATGCCGCCGCCAAACGCTGCATCGACGCGGCCGGGACGGGCGACGGGTATGCCCTGGAACGCAGCGAAATCGGCGCCCTCATTCACACCGAGGAGACCGCCCGCCGCCTCGACCGGTTCATCTCCGGATAACGAATTCGGCATTCCGGACGGCCGGGTGGTGCATAAGGTACGCCCATGGGTAGAGCGTCCGCCTTGGTTCGAGTAACAGCCGCCTATGTGATCGCCGTCCTTGCCGGGCTCGCATGGCTGGTGTGGGGGCCGGGCAGTGGTCGGGCATGGCTCGACGGGTTGATCGCGGATCTGATCGCCACCGTCGTCATCTTCGTGGCGAGCCGGATCTACCGGAATTCCAGTTTCTACGATCCGTATTGGAGCGTCGCACCGCCACTGCTGGCCTTCTACTGGTGGATCGACGCCGGCGAGATCGCCGACACCGCGCGCTGGTGGCTGATGATGGTGATCATGCTGGTGTGGGCCGTGCGCCTCACCGGCAACTGGATCCATACGTTCACCGGTCTGCGGCACGAGGATTGGCGATATCCGATGGTGCGCGAGCGGGCGGGCCGATTCGAAATCGCCGCCGATCTCTTCGGTATCCATGTCTTTCCGACACTGCAGGTCTTCCTCGGGCTGATACCGGTGTACGTCGTGGCCACCAGGGCCGGCGAGGCATTCGGAGTACTCGACATCGTCGCCTTCGTGATCGGAGTCGGTGCGGTCACCATCGAAACCGTCGCCGATCTGCAGATGCATCGCTTCGCGGCCACCAAATCCCCGGGACAGGTCATGGATCAGGGGGTATGGGCCTGGTCGCGGCACCCGAACTATTTCGGCGAGGTCTGTGTCTGGCTGTCGTTCGCACTGTTCGGCCTGGCCGCGGCACCGGGTAGCTGGTGGGTACTCGTCGGCGCCCTCACCATGCTGGCCATGTTCCTCGGCGTCAGCATTCCGATGATGGAGCAGCGCAGTCTGCAACGACGGCCCGCCTACCACGATGTGGTGCAACGGGTTTCGGTGTTCGTGCCGCTGCCGCCTCGCAAGCGCGCGGCATGACCAGGCCCCGGGTACTGATCGTCGGGTTGGGCGATACCGGCATCCTCACCGGTATCGGGCTCGCGCGCTTCGCCGACGTCACGGGCATCACCGCGAAACCGGGTTTGGTCAGCGGTCAGGAACTCGGCATGCGGCTGGCCCGGCCGCAGGAGTGGATGCGCGACCACCGCATCGCCTACGACCGATTCCGGGGCCTCGACCGGATGCGGATCGTGCACGGCAGCGCCGTCGCGATCGACACCTCCGCCCGAACCGTGCGGGTACACCACCCCGATGGGTCGACCGACGACGAACCGTACGAACTCCTGGTGATCGCCACCGGCGTGACCAACGGCTTCTGGCGGCACCCCACCGTGCAAAGCGATGCCGAGGTGGACGCGGATCTCGCTGCGGCACATCAGCGTGTCGCCGATGCCGGGACGGTGGCGGTCATCGGCGGTGGTGCTGCCGCGATGAGCTGCGCGGCGCAAGTGTCCGAACGCTGGCCCGCGAAAGACGTTCATCTCTATTTTCCCGGGGAACGCGCTCTGCCCGAACACCACTCGCGCGTGTGGCGGCGGATCGAGGCTCGGCTCACCGGACTCGGCGTCACACTCCACCCCGGGCACCGCGCGATACCGCCGCCGGGCGACGAGGCCCGGCAGCTCACCTCCGGTCCCGTCGGCTGGTCCACCGGACAACCGCCCACAGCGGCGGATGTCGTCGTCTGGGCAATCGGACGGGTCCGGCCCAATACCGCCTGGGTACCGCCGGACATCCTCGACGATCGGGGTTTCGTGCGAGTGCTCCCGACCCTGCGCGTCGAGGGCCACGACGACATCTTCGCGGTGGGCGATGTCGCGGCCACCGATCGACTGCGCACCTCGGCGCGTAACCAGGGACACAAGCTGCTGGTCCGCAATATCCGTTCGGCGATGGCCGGTTCGCCGCTGCGGGCCTACCGCCCACCGCGACGGCGGTGGGGATCGGTGCTCGGCGTCCAGCACGACGGCCTGCTGGTGTTCGCCCCGAACGGCCGCGGCTTCCGCTTCCCCCGGTGGACCATCGGTTCGCTGCAGCGCTACATCGTCCGCCGCGGTATCTACGGCGGGGTGCGCACGGCACCGAAACGGAGCGGATCGGGCGAGCGCACGGCCTCGTCGGCGTGACTCGACCACGTGGCCGGCCGGGGTGGACCGGCTACGGAACCCAGGTGGTGACGACGCCGGGTGTGTACCTACCACCGGAGAGGACGACGACGGCGACCTGCCCACTGCCCGTGTCGACAATGGCCGCGGGCGGAATGCCGTTCAACCCGTCGGAGAGCCGGGCCGCACCCGAGGCGCCGGTGGAAAGATTCACCCACCGCAACGGCGCCGAATAGCATCCCCAGCCCCTCGGATCCGCCCCGGTGATCCTGATCTCGCCGGGCCGCTCACCGGTGATGGCGACACAGTGGGCGGGCAGCGAATCGACACTGCCGTTCGGATTCCCGTACGGGGCGGGGTCGAGCTGGAACGGAATCGTGTCCGCGCGCGCGACACCCGCCGACAAGCCCAGTAGCACAGCGATCGCACCGGCCGATGCGAGTCCGCGAACCGATGTCATGACCTCGTACCTCCATGGTGCCGACGGACCCCGGTTGGAACTCCTCACAATACGACGGGCCCGGGGCATACCGGTCGATTCACCACACCCGGCTCGATCTTCGACGCCGCACCGGGCGGCGGCTTCCGCGTTCCTGCGGGTGAACCCGGTGGCCGCGGGCAATACTTGCTCAGGTGAGCGGCTCCGAGAACGACAGTTCCACCGGCGACAACAGCTCTCGTGGAAGCAGTTCCGCGGACGACTCCGGCGACCAGGTCCCCGCCTGGGCGCGCCGCACCGCGGGCGAATCACGCTGGGCGGCAACGGCCGCCATCGTCGGCATCATCGTCCTGCAACTGCTGCTGCCCGCACATTTCCAGCTGCGACCGGTCTGGCTGCTCCCCGCACTCGAGGTGCTGCTGCTGATCGTGCTCGTGGTGAGCAGCCCGGTTCGCCTGGACCGGGAGGAGGTCTGGCTGCGCTGGTGCAGCCTGGGTATGGCCGCACTGCTGGGTTTCGCCACCGCCTGGCAGGTGTTCGGCCTCGTGGCGGGCCTGCTCGACGGCACCCTCAGCAACGACCCACCCGTCCTCCTCGGCTCGGGTGCGGCCATCTGGCTGACCAATGTCACCGTATTCGCGCTCTGGTACTGGGAATTCGACCGCGGCGGCCCCGCCGCCAGGGCCCACGCCCGCAAGCCTCTCCCCGACTTCCTCTTCGTCCAGATGCAGAACCCCGACCTGTCCCCCGCGGACTGGGAACCCGAATTCCTCGACTACCTCTACCTGTCGTTCACCAACGCCACCGCCTTCAGCCCCACCGACGTGATGCCCATGTCCCGCTGGGCCAAGACGCTGATGATGGCCGAATCGGCACTGTCGCTGATCACCGCCGCCCTGGTCATCGCCCGCGCGGTGAATGTGCTGAAGTAGCCGGCCGGCACCTCGGGCGAGCGACATCGATTGCCGGGCACCGTCGCTCGCCGTGCGTCCCGGCCACGCCGCCCCGATCAGGACAGCCCGGTGGAGGCGTCCAGGGCCGCGGTGATCTTGCGGGCCATCTCGTCCCGGACGGGGCTGGGGTCGTCCCGGCGGGTCCGGGTGGCCTCGACGGCGACCAGAACGGCGCTGCGGAAGTTGTCGGCCTCGACACGATCCTGTCGCGCGAGGGTGTCCATGGCGGCGGTCAGTGCCGGCAGGACGTGGTCGGCGAGTTCGGCGACGGATTTGCCGGTCAGTGTGATGTCACGCGATTTCGCGGCGAGTACGTGCCCGACCGGACCGGTCACGGAGGTCAGCGCGAGGGCGCCCCGGGTCGAGGCCCGGTGGGGTTTGCCGGTGACATCGGCGGCGGCCATCAGCGATACGGCGCCGTAGGCGGCGGTCCGCAGGGTGGCCTTGTCCTGGTCGGTGAGGGTGACGATGATCGACATGATGGTGTGCTCCTTCGAATCTGTCCGGCTCGACGTCGTTGCCGCCGAGCCGGAACCGGTGACGGAAGAAACCATCGCGTGCGGTCCTGACATCGAGCTGTCACCGTCCTGACAAGACCCCTGACAGGATGCGCACGCACTCACCATGACGACTCGCGCCCCGGCACCGGCCGCGCGAATGATCCCGCCCCGGTCGCGAGCTCCTCCGAGAACGCGGTCGCACAGCGCGCCGTGTGTCGCTGCCATCGCACAGCCACTCGACGCCGGAGCCCGATCCGGCGATCTCGCGCCCGCAAGATACCCCGGTGCAACCGGGTGTCCTGTGGCGCATCGCCCCCGCTGCCGCTCCAGCCGGGCAGACCGGCCGGTGAATTCACCGTGGTCCGCCCGTGCAACGAACGTGCGACACAGGGCGGGTCAGGCCGGACAACAGCGGTCAATCCTGGCACCGACCCCGGTTGCCGAAGAACACGAAAAATCCCCCCGACCAGGTGATCGAGGGGATTGAAAGTGGCCAAGGCCGGGATCGAACCGGCGACCTTCCGCTTTTCAGGCGGACGCTCGTACCAACTGAGCTACCTGGCCGGAGGCACCCGTACCGAATGCCGTATAACAAAGCGACCCTGACGGGACTCGAACCCGCGACCTCCGCCGTGACAGGGCGGCGCGCTAACCAACTGCGCTACAGGGCCTTGCATGCTCCAACAGTGTTGCCACCGTACCCCCTACGGGATTCGAACCCGCGCTACCGCCTTGAAAGGGCGGCGTCCTAGGCCGCTAGACGAAGGGGGCCCGCCGGATCTCTCCGGCCGTTTCTCAACGGCTTCCGTTGGGAGCTCGCATAGCTTATGACAGGGGTTGCGCTATTCCCAAATCGGCTGGTCAGAGGCCCAGATTCAGGTCCTCGAGGCGAGCGGAGGCACGCCAGCCGTGGCGGCGGAATTCATCGAGCCACTCGGGAGTGGCCATCGCCTCGATGATCACCTCCAGCGCCTCGGTGAATCGAGTGCGCAGATCGACACCACCGCCGAGAAGATCGACGATGTAGCGCTGCCCGGCGAGCGAGGCCGCCAGGGTGCGGGTGAACCGATCCGGGTCGGCGTCCGGGCGCAACTGTTTGCGGTCCACAGCCCGCACCGCGAGCTCGCGCGTCGTGCGGCCGACGATCCGGCTGCCTCCGACACGCGCGTCCTGATAGAACTCCGGTTCGATGACGAGCCGGAACTCCGCCTGGGTGATGATGTCGTTGTCCAGCCGCAGGGCCACCTCGTCGATCATCCCGTGCAGGATGTCCAGCGGCTCGAGATCCGTTCGCGCCTGCCATCTTTCACTGGTGGATCGATAGCGTTCGAGGGCAGCGTCCAGCACCGCCCGGGCCAGATCTTCCTTGGAATCGAAATGGAAGTACATCGCACCCTTGGTCGCGCGGGAGCCTTCCAATATGCGATTCAGCGATGCCGCGGCATAACCGCTCTTGCCGAATTCAACGGCGGCGGACCTGATGATCGCCGCTCGTGTCCGGCGGGCCCGCTCTTGCTGCCGTGCCATGCTCGAAACGCCTCCGAAGCTGCTTGCCGCCCGAGGAACCGAGAAGGACGGCCCTCGACGAGAAGTCATAAGATTTTCAATTACTTTGAGTCCGGGCCACTGCCCGGTTTTCAGACTTTGGTTCGAAAATTCGCAGGAATACCTGAAACACACCGGCTGGTATAGTTTCGACGCCCGGGTGCGCCGCAGGGGGTGCGCACCCGGGTTCATTCGTCTCGGATACGCCTCCCGCGACGTCGCCTCTGCGGCGCCGTGACCACCCTGGCCGGTCGCGACACTTTCGGATATAACAACCTTCGGCCGATTCCCAACCGCCGGAAGAGTTCCCGGTTCCGCCGGAATTCACCAAGCGATAACCGTACCCGTAATCCGAGACCGGCGTGTCGGGTACCGGAAAGTCATCCGGGCCGGAAATCGCGACCGATCGCGGCAAATGCCTTGTTGGCGGCCGCACACGTGAATCTCGCCTCGCCCCAGCAATGTTCATCGTCACACACCGACACCGCATCGATCCGCCACTCGCTCCGGCCGCTGCGCCGCCTGCCGGGCGGTTCCATCGATACGACCACCTCCGTACCAAATATGTTGCCACGCACTACGTTTGGCTAATGCTTCCATACTTCCGCGCTGAAACAAATTGTTGAGCAAGGAGATTGCCAGGCCATCACCCCACGACGCACCATTCGCCGGGGCTCGTTCCCCCGCCGAATGACCCCGGCTCGACGCCACCGCCGCGGCCGGCGCGCAGTCGGCATCGGCCCTCCCGGGCCGCACACCGCGGCTCGAACCGGGCCGCGACACCCGTCCGCGACCAGCGCGGATACCCACCGCCACACCGCCACCCAGATACCGGTTACCACTTCCGCGCGCGAAACACTTAGACTTGCGCCTCGCGCCCCTATAGCTCAGTTGGTAGAGCTACGGACTTTTAATCCGCAGGTCCCAGGTTCGAGCCCTGGTGGGGGCACCAGCGGGAGGCCGGAGCGACGTCGCTCCGGCCCTCCGTCGATCTACCCCCCGGCCGCGTCATGAAACAACCGCGACCAGCAAATTTCACCGAGAGTCCGGATTCGAAGCTAACGTTCGGATTTCTCCCGCGATACACCGTGACGCACAGGTTCACCACTTACACTCCATGCGGTCGGTACCGTGTGCCAACACCCCATATGAGTGGTCAGCAACGCTGTGAACTCGTACAGGTGCGCTTCGCATCACACCTACGGTGCCGTAAGGTATGGGCGGCGGCGGCAGGCCACAAGGGGGCGACCAGCTATATAGCAGGACAACATCGAAGGGCATATGTATGGCAAGGGATCTGACTCAACTCGAGCTGCTGACGGAGTTGGAGCCGGTTGCCGAAGAGAACGTCAACCGGCACCTCTCGATGGCCAAGGAATGGCACCCGCACGACTATGTGCCGTGGGATCAGGGCCGCAACTTCGCCGCCATGGGTGGTGTCGACTGGGATCCGGAGCAGTCCACACTCAGCGAAGTCGCCAAGGCCGCGATGATCACCAACCTGCTCACCGAGGACAACCTGCCCTCCTACCACCGCGAGATCGCCGAGAACTTCTCCATGGACGGCGCCTGGGGCACCTGGGTCGGCCGGTGGACCGCCGAGGAGAACCGGCACGGCATCGTGATGCGTGACTACCTGGTGGTCACCCGCGGTGTGGACCCGGTCGCCCTCGAACAGGCCCGCATGATCCACATGACCAACGGTTTCGCCTCTCCTGCCGAGGCCGACGCCGGATTCCTGCATTCGGTCGCCTACGTGACCTTCCAGGAGCTCGCCACCCGGGTCAGCCACCGCAACACCGGCAAGGTCTGCGACGACCCGATCGCCGACCGCATGCTGCAGCGCGTCGCCGCCGACGAGAACCTGCACATGATCTTCTACCGCAACATGTGCGGCGCGGCGCTGGACCTGGCGCCCGACCAGGCCCTCGACGCGATCACCCTGATCCTCGAGAACTTCCAGATGCCCGGCGCCGGAATGCCGAACTTCCGCCGCAACGGTGTGCTGATGGCCAAGCACGGCATCTACGACCTGCGCCAGCACCTGGAAGAGGTCGTCCAGCCGGTGCTGAAGAAGTGGCGTGTCTTCGAGCGCGACGACTTCACCGCCCGCGGCGAGCAGACCCGCGAGCGGCTCGGTGAGTTCTTGGAGAAGCTGAGCAAGGACGTGGTCAAGTTCGAGGAGCAGCGCGACCGCTCGCTGGCCCGCGAGGCCGCCAAGCGCGAACGCAACCTCACCGCCGCCAGCTGATCAGACATTTCTATTCCGGCCGGGACCGGTGCCTGTGGGCGCCGGTCCCGTCCGCACGCACAGGGTGCGGATACGTCATCGCAGGTAGCGGGCTGCCTGTGAGCCCGACCACTCCAGCACGGATGGGACACTGGAACTCGTGACCGCGGCACTAGACACCAGAACCGGATTGCGGATCGGCCCCTACTCGGTCGATCCGCCGGTGGTGCTCGCGCCGATGGCGGGCATCACCAATGTCGCGTTCCGGAAATTGTGCCGGGAGTTCGGCAGCCGGACCTCCATCTACGTCTGCGAGATGATCACCGCCCGCGCGGTGGTGGAGCGGCACGAGAAGACGCTGCACATGATGGCCTTCGACGCCGACGAGCAGCCGCGCTCGATGCAGCTCTACGGCGTGGATCCCAAAACCCTCGGTGAGGCGGTCCGCATCATCGTGGGCGAAGGCTGGGCCGATCACATCGATCTCAATCTCGGCTGCCCGGTGAAGAAGGTGACCAGGCTCGGCGGCGGAGCGGCGCTGCCCTACAAGCGCCGGTTGTTCGCCGATATCGTGCGGGAGATGGTCGCCGCGGCCGAGCCCGCCGGTGTTCCGGTGACGTTCAAGTTCCGCATCGGCATCGACGACGATCATCTGACCTATCTGGATACCGGCCGGATCGCCGAGGCGGAGGGCGCGGCCGCGGTGTCGCTGCACGCCCGCACGGCCGCCCAGCTGTATTCCGGTCAGGCCGACTGGTCGGCCATCGCCCGGCTCAAGGAGGCCGTCACCACGATTCCGGTTCTCGGCAACGGCGATATCTTCTCCGCCGCCGATGCGCTGACGATGATCGCCGAAACCGGTTGTGACGGTGTCGTGGTCGGTCGCGGATGCCTCGGGCGCCCCTGGCTGTTCGCCGAGCTCAGCGCCGCACTGCGCGGTGAGCCCATCCCCGAGGGCCCGAACCTGGGACGAGTCGGTGAAATCCTGTATCGGCACGCGACCCTGCTCGTCGACCATGACGGCGAAGACAAGGCCATGCGCGATATCCGCAAGCACATGGCCTGGTACTTCATGGGCTTCCCGCTCGGCTCGCAACTGCGCCGCAGTTTCGCGACCGTGAGCAGTCTCACGCGGCTGCGCGAACTCATCGACCAGCTGCCCCCCGATGTCCCGTTCCCCGCGGATGCCCAGGGACCGCGCGGACGACAGGGCTCGCCGGCGGCGAAGGTGGTGCTACCCGAGGGGTGGCTCGACGACCCGGAGGACCGGACGGTTCCCTCGGCCGCCGATGTCATGCACAGCGGAGGCTGAATCAAATACTCTCTGACCTGCTCGGACAGTTATTCCTGGTTTAGAAGTGGCCAACTGTGGCGTAATCGTTATCATGGCGTGGGCCGCCGCGTAGCGGGCGATGTCCGCGCGTGTCGACTGTGACGAAGTAATGGAATGAAGTGAGGTTCGTTGGTGGGTGACGACGATCGGCGCGGGCGTGCGTCCCGGCCCGGAGGTCGCGCCCCGTGGGAGCGCTACCCCGGCCCCGAATCCGGTGAGAACGCCGCCGCCCCTCGCAATCGGCGCACGGACGAGCCCAAGCCCACCAAGCAACTGACTGTCCAGGATCTGGTGCAGCGGGTCGACAGCGAGCGCACCACCCGTCGGCGCAAGGACGACGCCGGGGACGGTGGACGGAAAGCGCCGGGCGAGACCACCGGGCGCCCCGCACAACCCGAACGCGGCACCCGCCAGCCTGGAAAACGCAGCCGTGCAACGGATGACGCCGCGCGTCCGGCCGCACCGACCGGTGCGAACCGTGCCGCTCCTCGCGGCGGGCGCAACGCGCAACCACCGGCCGCACCCCCCGCCCGCGGCGGCGCACCGCGCGTGGGCGACGCCGGAATGCCTGCCGACCGCGGACGCACTGCGACGCCGCCCGCCCGCCCCGGCCGCGCCGCAGCACCCGGCGCACCGGCGAACGCGCCGCGTCCCGCCGAGACCGGCGCCACCCCGCGTAGCCGCAAGGGCGCCGACCCTCGTGCCGCACAGTCCAATCGCGCCGCCGCGCCCGAGCAGACCACCCGGGGCAAGCGCCCGGCCCCGCGCCGGCCCGGACCCGATCCGCATGCGTCGGCCCCCGCTCCCGCGCTCGATGCCGCGGGTGCCGCCGCCGGGCGAGCCGCGACCGGCGGAACTCGTACCGCCGCACCGGCTTCCGAGGATGCCCAGCCCACCACCGTGTACCGGGCCCCCGGCCCCGACACCCCGCCGGATCGGCAAGCACCCGGCGGGCCGGCACCCGTGCCCGAGCAGGTCACCGATCAACTCCCCATGCCCGACGACGAATCCGGCTCCACCGCAGCATCTTCCGCGGCGGATGCGGACCCCGAGGAGAAGCCGAAGCTCTCACGCCTGGCGGCGAGCCGGCAGCGGCGTAGCCGCCGGGTCCGGCTGGCGGCCCGGTCCACCTCGACGTTGTGCGCGGTCGTCGCACTGCTGGCGACCGGGATCGGCTGGAACTACCTGCGCGCCACCGACAACAGCTTCACCCAGGTGTCGGCGCTGGACGGCGACTCCGGCGACGTCGTCGATCCCGGTGGCCAGACCGGTGACGAGAACTTCCTCATCGTCGGCACCGACACTCGCGCGGGTGTGGACAGCAGTCTGGGCGCCGGAACCACCGAGGATGCCGAGGGCGCACGGTCGGACACCGTGATGATGGTTCACATTCCGAAGGACCGCTCTCGCGTGGTGGCAGTGTCCTTCCCACGTGATCTCGATGTCAGCCGCCCCGAATGTGCGGGCTGGGACAACGACACGGCCAAATACACCGACTCGACCTTCCCGGCTGCCAACGGCGACAAGCTCAATGCCACCTACGCACTCGGCGGGCCGAAATGCCTGACGAATGTCATCAGGCGACTGTCCGGGCTCAAGATCAACCATTTCGTGGGTATCGACTTCAGCGGTTTTCAATCGATGGTCGACACCATCGGCGGCGTCGAGGTGTGCACCAACCGGCCGCTGGTGGACGACGAACTCGGAACCGTTCTCCCCAACCCGGGCCGCCAGATTCTGAACGGTCCCACCGCGTTGGATTACGTCCGCGCCCGCCACGTCCAGGGCGAGGAACGCAGCGACTACGACCGCATCCATCGCCAGCAGTTGTTCCTGTCCTCGCTGCTGCGCAGTGCGCTGTCGTCGAAGGTGCTGTTCGACATCGGCAAGCTCAACGGCTTCATCGGCGCATTCAGCAGCCATGCCTTCATGGACAACGTCAGCACCAAGGACTTGCTGATGCTCGGACGATCGATGCAGAAGATGAGCAGTGGTGCCATCACCTTCCTGACCGTCCCGACCGCCGGTACCACGTCCTACGGCAACGAGATTCCGCGCGAATCCGATATCAAGGCGATCTTCCAGGCGATCATCGACGATCAGCCGCTGCCCGGGGAGAAGAAGGCCCCCGAGGCACCCAAGCCCAGCCAGGCACCGACGCCACCGCAGCTCAGTGCGGTCGATCCGAGCACGGTGTCGGTGCAGGTGTCCAACGGATCGGGCCAGACCGGTATCGCCGGTACCGCGGCGACCCGTTTCGGCGCCGAGGGATTCCAGATCTACAACGTCGGCAACTACTCCGGCGGCACGATCGACACCACCACCGTGCGGTACTCGGCCGGTCACGAGGCGGAGGCGGCCACGGTCGCCTCGGCGCTGCCGGGCGCCAAGCTCGCGAGCGCACCCGGGCTCGGAAGTATCGTCGAGGTCGCACTCGGCGCAGACTTCTCCGGCACGGTCGGTACACCGGCCGAGTTCGGCTCCCCGGTCGCGGCACCGGACGGGTCCGCCGACGCCGCACCGGTCGAACTCCCCTCCGACCTCGAACACGTCAACGCCGCCGACGATCAGTGCAAGTGACAGTTGCCCGGTCGGCCGGGCGCTGACACGGCGAAATGCCCTGCGGAACCGGGTCGGTCTCCTGGATCGCAGGGCACTGTCTTCTCCCCGGCCCGGTCGCAGCGGGGACGCCGAGCGGCTTCGACACAATGGTGGCGCGGATTCCGCGGGCACGGCGCGCTCTGCTCGATCGCGGTGAGCCGCGCTCACCTGCGCAGACGGCGCGCGAGACCGGCACCGATGATTCACTCACCGTTCGTGACTTGGTCAGCACCGCTGACTAGTCTTTGGTTTCATGCGTGTCATCTACAACGAACAAATGGCCGATCTCGCCGATATGCTCGGCGAGATGGCCGGACTGGCCGGTACGGCCATGGAGCAGGCCACCCAGGCGCTGCTGCAGGCCGATATCGCGCTGGCCGAGCAGGTGATCACCGAATCCGACCGGATCGCCGGGATGATCACGCAGTCCGAGGAGAAGGCCTTCGCGCTGCTGGCACTGCAGGCGCCCGTTGCCGGTGATCTGCGGCAGGTGGTGAGCGCGATCCAGATCGTCGCCGATGTGAATCGCATGGGTGTGCTGGCGCTGCACGTCGCCAAGGTCGCCCGGCGCCGTCACCCCAACCACGCGCTGCCGGAGGCCGTCAACGGCTACTTCGCCGAGATGGGCCGGATCGCGGTGAACATGGGTGCGACGGCCAAGGAAGTCCTCGAATCGCGCGATCCGGAACGGGCCGCACAGCTCAACGAGGACGACGAGGCGATGGACGATCTGCATCGCCACCTGTTCTCGCTGCTGATGGACCGGGAGTGGAAGCACGGGGTCGCCGCGGCGGTCGATGTCACGCTGCTGGGCCGCTACTACGAGCGCTTCGCCGACCACGCCGTGGAGATCGGCCGCCGGGTGGTCTTCCTGGTCACCGGCGTGCTGCCCCCTGATCCCGACGCCCAGGACTGAGCGTTTCCGAACTGACCGGACACGGCAGCATCGGCACACAGGACTCCGCAAAGAAAGATCCCCGGCCCACCTGGGCCGGGGATCTTCGTGCGTGAACGGCGGCGAGGCGGCCCGGCTCTAGCCGAAGCGGCCGGAGATGTAGTCCTCGGTCGCCTTCTGGGTGGGGTTGGAGAAGATCCGCTCGGTCTCGTCGATCTCGATCAACTTGCCGGGCTTGCCCTGCGCCTCCAGGTTGAAGAACGCCGTCTGGTCACTCACACGTGCGGCCTGCTGCATGTTGTGGGTGACGATGACGATCGTGTACTCCTTCTTCAACTCGGAGATCAGATCCTCGATCGCGAGCGTGGAGATCGGGTCCAGCGCCGAACACGGCTCGTCCATCAGCAGCACATCGGGCGAGACCGCGATGGCGCGGGCGATGCACAGACGCTGCTGCTGACCACCGGACAGACCACCGCCGGGCTTGTCGAGTCGATCCTTGACCTCGTTCCACAGGTTCGCACCGCGCAACGACCGCTCGGCGACCTCGTCGAGATCCTTGCGGCTGCGTACGCCCTGCAGCTTCAGCCCGGCCACGACGTTGTCGCGAATCGACATGGTGGGGAACGGATTCGGCCGCTGGAACACCATGCCGATGGTGCGGCGCACGCCGACCGGGTCCACGGTCGCGCCGTAGATGTCCTCGCCGTCGAGCAGTACCGCACCCTCGACCCGGGCGCTCGGAGTCACCTCGTGCATGCGGTTCAGCGACCGCAGCACGGTGGACTTACCGCAACCCGAGGGGCCGATGAACGCGGTGACGCTGCGCGGCAATACGGTCAGCGACACCTCGGACACAGCATGGAATTTGCCGTAGAAGATGTTGAGATCTTTGACGTCGATCCGCTTGGCCATTGTCGTATTTCCGTTCGCTTCTATCGATTCCGCGTGAGCAATTTGTTGGCCACGGCCGCAGCGACGTACAGCAGTGCGATGAGCAGGATCAGCGTCAGCGACGCACCCCAGACTCGCATCCGGCCGGCGGGCTCCGGGTTGGCCAGCTCCTGATAGATCAGCAGCGGTAGCGAGGCCATGTTCCCGTTGAAGATGTCGAAGTTGATCGACTTCGAGTAGCCGACCAATACCAGGACCGGCGCGGTCTCACCCATGACGCGGGCGACCGCGAGCAGCATGCCGCTGATCATGCCCGGCAGTGCGGTGGGTACCACGATCCGCAGGATCGTCTTCCACTTCGGAATGCCCAGGGCGTAGGACGCTTCACGCAGTTCGTCCGGGACCAGCTTGAGCATCTCCTCGGTGCTGCGCACCACCACCGGCAACATCAGCAGCACCAGTGCCAGCGAGACCGCGAAGGCCGACTGCGGGAAACCGAGCGTGGCGATCCACAGGGCGAAGACGAACAGCGCGGCGACGATCGACGGCACACCGGCGAGGATGTCGACCATGAAGGTCGTGGTCTTGGCCAGCCAGCCGCGCCCGTATTCGACCAGGAAGACCGCGGCCATGATGCCCAGTGGCACCGCGATCACCGCGGCGACCGCGGACTGCACGATGGTGCCGTAGATCGCGTGGTACACACCGCCCGCGAACTGATCGGGCAGCACACCCTTCTGCGATTTGGACCACCAGCCGCTGCTGACGATCGCGTGGAAACCCTTGTTCAGCACCAGGATCAGCACCCAGCCCAGCGGGATCAGCGCGATACCGAAGGAGGCCCACATGACTCCGGTGGCGGCATTGTTGCGGACCTTGCGGGTGAGGCTGACGTGCCGGAAGGTCGGTGCCTTGATCGGCTTGTCGAGTGTGGTCGTACTCATTACCCGTTCACCTTCCCGCCGGCGGCGATCCGAGCCAGCGCGTTGACCACGAAGGTCAGCGCGAACAGTACGAAACCGGCTGCGATGTAGGCGCCGGTCGGCAGCGCCTGGCTGAATTCCGATGCGGCCGCGGCGATCTTGGAGGCGAAGGTGTAGCCACCGTCGAACAGCGACCAGCTGCCCGGCTTGGCCGCGGTGCGCAGCACCAGCAGCACCGCGATGGTCTCACCGAGCGCGCGGCCCAGGCCCAGCATGGATCCGGCGATCACGCCGCTGCGCCCGTAGGGCAGCACCGTCATCCGCACGACTTCCCATTTGGTGGCGCCCAGCGCCTGCGCCGCCTCGACATGAGCGCGCGGGGTGAGCTGGAAGACCTCCCGGCTGACCGAGGTGATGATCGGCAGGATCATCACGGCCAGCACGACACCGGCGGTGAAGATGGTGCCGCCACCGCTGATCGAGACGTTGCCCTGGCTGAACAGGAAGAACCAGCCCAGGTTGTCGTTGAGGAATTGCTCGAATGGCGCCAGCTTCTCGGCCAGCACCAGGAAACCCCACAGACCGAACACGATCGAAGGCACCGCCGCGAGCAGATCCACCAGCATCGTGAACGGGCGGGCCAGCACCTTCGGCGCGTACTGCGTGAGGAACAACGCGATCCCGACACCGAGCGGTACCGCGATCAGCAGTGCCAGCAGCGAACTCAGCACCGTGACCATGAACAGATCACGGATACCGAAGTGCATGTCGTCGGCGTTGCCGACGTTGAATTCCGCACTGCCGAAGAAGTTCGCCTTGTTCGCCGCTATCGACGGCACCGCGCGGATCAGCAGAAACAGTGCGATGAGCGCGATGGCCGCAACGATCGTGGCACCGGCCGCGGTGGCCAGCGAACGGAAGATGGTCTCCGCGCGCTGACTGTTGCCGCCTGGGCGGCCGGCCGGTTTGTTGCTCGACTCACTCGGCATGGAGGAAGTATCTCCCGGGGGGACTTCACTGCCCGTCCGCGGGCCGGTCGAATCGGCCTGGCCCGCGGCGGTGACATCGTCGTGGACGGTCATGTGGGGTTCGCAATCAGGAGATGGCGTTGATCGCTGTGGTCAGCTTGGTCTTGAACGCGTCCGGAATCGGCACGTAGCCGGAATTCTCGAGCCCGTTCTGACCGTTGTCGATCGCAGAGGTCAGGAACGCTTTGACGGCCTTGCCGGTATCGGCGTCGGAATACTTCGAGCACACGATTTCGTAGGTGGCCAGCATGATCGGGTAGGCGCCCGGATCGGTCGGCTTGTAGAACGAGTTGGTGTCGATGATGAGGTCGTTGCCCGCACCGGTGATCTTCGCGGCGGCGATCGCCTTACCCGCGGACTCGACCGACAGCGGCACCGGCTTGACGGCGGCATCGGTGATGATCTGCGCGGTGGCCAGGTTCTGCGACTTGGCGAACGACCACTCGTTGTAGGTGACGGCGCCCTTGGTGTTCTTGATCGCGGCCGAGGTGCCCTCGTTGCCCTTGGCGCCCTCACCGACGCCACCGACGAAGGCCTTGCCCGCACCCTTGCCCCAGGCACCGTTCGAGGCGGCGTCGAGGTAGCGCTGGAAGTTGTCGGTGGTGCCCGACTCGTCACTGCGGAAGATCACGTGGATGTCGTCACCGGGCAGATTCACACCCTGGTTCAGGCCCTTGATCGCCGGATCGTCCCACTTCTTGATGGTGCCGTTGAAGACCTTGGCAGCCGTCGGGCCGTCGAGCGTCAGGTTGGTGACACCGTCGAGGTTGTAGGTGATGGCGATCGGGCCGAACACGGTGGGCAGGTTCCACGCCGGAGCGCCGCATCGGTCGGCGGCCTTCTTCGGCTCGTCCTTCTTCGGATCCAGCGCGGAGTCCGAACCGCCGAAGTCGGTCTGGCCGCCGACGAATTCGTTCACGCCGGCACCGGAACCACTGGAGGTGTAGTCCAGCTTGGCGCCGTCGCAGTTCTGCTCGTACGCGGCGACGAAGTGGTCCATCGCGTTCTTCTGCGCAGAGGATCCGCTGGCCTTCAGCGCCTTCTTGCCGCCACAGGCGACATCGACCTTGGCGGCATTGCCGGTCGCGGCCGTGTTGTCGTCGCTGCCACAGGCAGACAGGGTCAGAGCACCGGCTGCCGCCAGCACGCCGAGGAGGGCGCCACTGCGCTTGAGATTCACCTGTTCCTCCGGGAATCGCTTCGTACACGTCCGATCCCTCAACGACCGGACGGGTCCTGGGTGCCGTTCGCAGAGAACTTGCGCACCGAGCAGCGAATGCCGCCCACAAGTAAGTTAGGTTGGGCTGGTTGACAGGGGGACCTGGGCAAGTGAACGCGGGGTGAACAACCCGGCGCGATTGCGGTTCAAACATGTGAGATTTGCCGCATCGTTACTGCAATTGAGTGACCGGACACTCTCGGAGCACCCGGTGGCGCCCGCACGAGAGGTACGGCCCGCCCGCCAATCCCTCTCGCGGGCGCGGGGTCAGCGGGACGAGTAGGCGGCGTCGATGTGCGCGGTCTCGAAACCCAGCCGGGTGTAGGTGTGCACCGCGGCGGTGTTGTCGGCCTCGGTGTAGAGGATCACCGTGCCCAGACCGCGATTCCGCAGATGATGCAGGCCCGCGAGCGTCAGCAGTCTCCCCAGCCCACGCCCTTGCGCGGCGGGATCGACGGCGACCACGTACACCTCGCCGACCGCCTCGGAGGTCTCGTCCGCGGGATGCACCTTGGTCCAGTGGAATCCCAGAATGCGTTCCGGGGCGGCGGCGTCGACGGCGATGAACAGGCCCGCCGGATCGAACCAGGGCGATTCCCGCCGCACCGCGACATCGGCCTCGGTCCAGCCACCCTGTTCCGGATGCCAGTCGAACGCGGCATTGTTGACCCGCAGGATCTCGGCATCGTCACCGGGTCCGGCGTAGGTGCGCAGCGTGATGTCCTCCGGAACCGAAAGTTCCGGTAGCTCGACGGTTGCCAAAAGGCGCATCTGCCACAGCTCACGGGCCACCGACAGACCCAGCCGACCGGCCACCGCGCGCGCCGGAGCGAGATTGCCGTGCGCCCAGATCCGCGCACCCGCACCGCCGGTCTCGAGCGCCGCGGCCACCAGGGCCGCACCGATCCCCCGGCCCCGCGCCCGGGGATCCACGACGGCCTCCGCCATCGCGGGGTGATCACCGTGTGCCGGAACGAGATTGGCGTAGGCGACCACTTCGCCGTCACGCTCCACCGTCAGGTGCCGCGCGGCCGACTGCGGGGAATCCTGTTCGCCGTCTTCGGATTTCCCCGGCTGGGGCCGCTGCACCGACAGCACGGCCTGCTCGGAAACAGGCGCCACGCCGTCGGACGCGCCGGCTCGTTCGACCAGTGCCACCACCTCGGCCGCCACCTCGGCGGACACCTCTGCGACCCAGCCCGGCACCTGTGCGCTCACACCCATCCCTACTCTTGTATCCCGATCGTCACCTGTCGCGAACGCCACGAATCTACGGCGAGGTGCCGTTGACCTGGGTCAGCTGCGCATCCTCGGCGCCGCCGTCGCCCTCGTCGGCCGGTGCGCCCGCCGACTCGGCGGTCTTCGCACCGGAGGACCGCGCCGGGCGAACCGCCTTGTATCCCACATTGCGCACGGTACCGATCAGCGATTCGTATTCACTGCCGAGTTTGGCGCGCAACCGCCGCACGTGTACATCGACCGTGCGGGTGCCGCCGAAGAAGTCGTAGCCCCACACCTCCTGCAGCAGCTGCGCGCGGGTGAAGACCCGGCCCGCGTGCTGCGCGAGGTATTTCAGCAGCTCGAATTCCTTGTAGGTCAGATCCAGCGGACGTCCGCGCAGGCGCGCGGTGTAGGTGCCCTCGTCGATGACCAGCTCGCCGAGGGTGATCTTTCCGGTGTTCTCCGGGCTGGCCGCACCACCGTTGCGCGCCACCAGCAACCGCAGGCGGGCATCGAGTTCGGCGGGGCCGGTGCCGGGCAGCAGGATGTCGTCGAGACCCCAGTCCGCGTTGACCGCCACCAGGCCGCCCTCGGTGAGCACGGCGACCACCGGCACCGAGGATCCGGTGCTGCCCAGCAACCGGCACAGCCCGCGGGCGGCGGCCAGATCGGTGCGGGCGTCGACGAGCGCAATATCCGCGGTGCCGGCCTCGAGCAGCGAGGCCACCTCGGTGGGTGCGGGACGCACATTGTGCGGAAGCAGTGCCAGCGACGGCAATACGGCTTCCGGATTCGGATCGGAGGTCAGCAGGAGTAACTCCACCGGCTCTCCTCCCACTCGGGCATGTCCGCGGGCAACCTCGACGTCAATCGCGAATCCATGCGCGTCGGCACAGGTAATTCGGTGCCTACATTAGCGCGTGCAACGTAACGATCACGTTTCCTGAAAGCCGCCACGCCCGGCGCGGGCAGCCTGCGCGGACCAGCCACGATGCCCGGCCCGGCACGATGCCCGCGCACCCGGCACACCACCGGCAGATATCGTGCCTACCCGGGTAGCCTCTCACCGAACCTCGTATACCTCCGCGCGCGAGCGATGTTCCGCGCGCGTGGACGGCCTGGAACTCGGAGCTGTGGATGAGAAAACTGATCGTCGGACTGCTGCTGGTGGTCGCGATCGCCGTCGTGGTCGATTTCACCGCGGCGGCCTACTCGGAGTACCGGGTATCGCGGTCGCTGCGCGCGGGCGGCGAACTCAGCGCCGATCCCGAGGTGACCATTCACGGCTTCCCGTTCCTCGCGCAGACCGCCCGCGGCAACTACCGCAACATCGAGGTCCGGGCCCGCGCGAACCGACCGGACATCCCCGGCGAGATCCTGGTCGAGTCGACCCTCAACGGTGTGCATCTGTCGATGCACGATCTCGTGAACAACGACATGCGCTCGGTGATGGTGGATCAGGTCGCCGGGCGTATGCGGATCGAACCCACCGAACTGGGCCGGCTGTTCAACATCCCGGATCTCGAGGTGGTGACCCGGCCCGCCGACAAATCCGACGGTACCGGCGGCTCCGGCGGCTCGGGCATGACCACCCAGGGCGCGCTCGTACTCACCGGAACCATCCAGCTCGGCCCGGAAACCCGCAGTACCGACCGGGTGAGCGTGAAGGCCGACCTGTTCCTGGACGGTGATCAGATCAAGCTCGTCGCCACCGATCTCTACCACGGCGGCGTGGATACCACGGCCCCCACGACCACCGCCGCGGAACTGGGTCCCGACCTCGACAAGGCCGCCGTGCTGGCCCGCTTCACCCGCACCATCGACACCCGGGATCTGCCCTTCGGCGTGCCCCCGAAGACCGTGCAGGCCGTCGGCGGGAATATCGTGGTGGAAGGGGAAGGGGAGAACATCCGCATTGATATGGACAGGTTTGCCCGACCATGATTCAACTCACGATCCTCGCCGTCGTCCTGCTGGCCGCTGTGGCCGTGGGAGTCGCCCTGAAGTTGCGTGAGGGTCGGGTCCGCACCGCGAAGACCATCGATATCGCGGGTTCGCGGACCGAACTGCTCAGCGCCGTCGGTGTCGACGAGGCCGTGCCGACCGTCCTGCACTTCTCCGCGGACTGGTGCGGTCCGTGCGCGGCGGTGCGGCGGGTGGTCGCCGGTGTGGTCGCCGATCTGGCCGATACCGATCAGCCGCCGCGCGATATCGAGGTCGACATCGACGCGGAGGCGGAGCTGGCGCGCGAACTGAACGTGCTGTCGCTGCCCACCACATTCGTCTTCGATGCCCGCGGACGCGAGCGCTTCCGGATCTCCGGGGTCCCCAAGGCCACCGATCTGCGTAGTGCGCTGGCCCCGCTCACAGTTCCCGAAGCCGCCTGAACTCCTGCTCACAAGCCCTTTCAGGACCACCGTATCCCCCGCTTGTCAGCCTGATTTCGGACCCCGGGTCCAATTCCCTCCCGAAACCGGGTAAACTGCTCTGCGTGCAAACCCGCCGAGAGCTGATGCTCACCCGACGCCGCACAGTCGATCTGTGCCGCCTCGGCGGTTGTTGCTGCCTGTGCATGTAGCCGGTCGGCCTTTCGTATCCTTTGCGCCCGACCGGTTTTCACCGAGTGCGTGATCTCGCAGATCCCCCGGTGATCAGCCCTATCTGATGGATTACCCCGCATACAGATGAGCCTTCTTTCAGCGCAGGAGCGTTCCGTGTCCCAGAACCCCAACCCCACCGCCGGTCAGGTGGATGTCCGCGGGCCGCGGTTCGCGGCCTGGATCACCACCGGTGTTCTCGTGCTGGTCCTGCTCGTTTCCGCATTCTCGGTGCCCGCCGCGGCGGTACTGATCGGATTGCAGGCGATCGTCTTCGCGATCGGCGCGCTGCACGGCCCGCGTCGCAGCCCGTACGGCCGGCTGTTCGCGACACTCGTCGCACCGCGGCTCGGTCCCACCACCGACACCGAGCCGATCCCACCGCTGCGGTTCGCGCAGCTGGTCGGATTCGTCTTCGCGGCCGTCGGCTTCATCGGCTTCGTCGCCGGAGCCGGTGTCGTCGGCGCGATCTTCACCGCGTTCGCCCTGTTCGCGGCGTTCCTGAACGCGGCCTTCGGCATCTGCCTGGGCTGCCTGATCTACCCGCTGGCACAGCGGCTGATCCAGCGTTCGCCGGCCGAATCGACCGGGGTCACCAGCTGATCCCGCCCACTGTCCCTGTCCGCCATCTCCACATACCCCGGCAAGTCACATCGAAAGGAACAACATGGCTCGCTCCGATGTCCTGGTCTCCGCAGACTGGGTCGAAGAGAACCTCAACACCCCCGGCGTCGTGATCGTCGAGGTCGACGAGGACACCTCGGCCTACGACACGGGCCATATCGAGGGTGCCGTCAAGCTCGACTGGAAGAAGGACCTGCAGGATCCGGTTCGGCGTGACTTCGTCAACCGGGAGCAGTTCTCGGATCTGCTGTCGGCCCGCGGTATCGGCAACGACGACACCGTCGTCCTCTACGGTGGCAACAACAACTGGTTCGCCGCCTACGCCTACTGGTACTTCAAGCTGTACGGCCACCAGGACGTGAAGCTGCTCGACGGCGGCCGCAAGAAGTGGGAGCTCGACGCCCGCCCGCTGTCGACCGATGCGGTGACCCGTCCGGGCACCAGCTACAAGGCCGGCGAGCAGGATCTGGCGATCCGCGCCTTCCGCGACGACGCCATCCAGGCGATCGGCGTCAAGAACCTCGTCGACGTGCGGTCTCCTGACGAGTTCTCCGGCAAGATCCTGGCTCCCGCGCACCTGCCGCAGGAGCAGAGCCAGCGTCCCGGCCACATCCCCGGCGCCATCAACGTGCCGTGGAGCAAGGCCGCGAACGAGGACGGCACCTTCAAGTCCGATGAGGAACTGGCCACCATCTACGCCGATGCGGGCCTCGACGGCGAGAAGGAGACCATCGCCTACTGCCGCATCGGCGAGCGTTCCTCGCACACCTGGTTCGTGCTGCAGGAGCTGCTGGGCCACAAGAACGTCAAGAACTACGACGGGAGCTGGACCGAATACGGCTCCCTCGTCGGTGCACCGATCGAGTTGGGAGCGTAAATAGATATGTGTGCAGCACCTACCCAGGGTCAGGCCCTTCCGGCCAACGTCGACACCGAGAAGGAGACCGTCATCACCGGACGCGTCCTCGATGCGGACGGTAACCCGGTAGGCGGCGCCTTCGTCCGCCTGCTGGACTCGAGCGACGAGTTCACCGCCGAGGTCGTGGCCTCCGGCACCGGTGATTTCCGCTTCTTCGCCGCGCCCGGCACCTGGACCCTCCGCGCCCTGTCCTCCACGGGCAACGGCGCGGCCCAGGTCAGCCCGGAGGGTGCGGGCGTTCACAACGTCGACGTGACCGTCGCGAAGTAACTCCGCACCAGTCCGCGAGGGCGCCGAAAACTCTGCGCTCATTGCACGCGAACGGCCCCGGGAATTGTTTTCCCGGGGCCGTTTTCGTATCCGGCGGACAGGTCGTTAAACTCCGATATGTGGTCTTAACCTTCGAGATTCTGCTGGTTCTGTGCTCCGTGCTGATCGCTTGGTTCGGGCTCTACGTCCTCTACCGGCTCTTCACCGAGTCGTGAGCGAGTCGGCGAGCGAGAACGTCGACAACACAACGACCAGCGGTCACGCCGGAAAGGCGCAGACCGAGGGGCACAACGGTGCCGATGAAGCGGCTCGCCGCGGCACCGGCGATTCGGCACGCCGCAGTGGCGAAGATGCGGCACGCCGCAGTGGCGACGAGGCCGTGGCCGAGGCCGCCGAGCGTGCGAAATCCACCGCCGGCCGCAATGTGCCGCAGCTGCCGGATCTGCCGCTGCCCGAGGACACCGCGAATCTGCGGCTCGGTCCCGATCTGAGCGCCTCCATGCTCGCGCTGCTGCCGCTGGTCGGCGTATGGCGCGGCGAGGGCGAAGGCAATGATCCCGAGCGCGGCGGCGACTATCACTTCGGTCAGCAGATCATCGTCTCGCACGATGGTGGCGACTATCTGAACTGGGAATCCCGCTCCTGGGTCATCGACGAAGAGGGCACCTACGCCGGCCCCGATCTGCGGGAGAGCGGTTTCTGGCGCGTCGGCATCGACGGCGACGACGAGGTCATCGAACTGCTGCTGACCCACAGCTCCGGTGTCGTCGAACTGTTCTACGGCCAGGCCCTGACCCAGTCCTCCTGGGAGCTGGCCACCGACGTGGTGATCCGCAGCCAGTCCGGCGCGGTCGTCGGCGGCGCCAAACGCCTCTACGGCATCGTCGAAGGCGGCGACCTGGGCTACGTCGAGGAGCGAGTGGAAGCCGACGGAGCCTTGAAGCCCCGCCTGTCGGCTCGCCTCCAGCGCTACATCGGCTGAATTCGGCGCCCACGCACCCGATCCCGACGCGACGCCGCCCGCGAAAACCCAGTTCAGTGCGCTGAATTCAGACGATCGTGCAGTGCTCGCGGGCTGCCGTCAGGCGTCGGCCGGTCCGATCCGTGCGTGAATCGCGCGCAGCGGGCGCTCCTCCCGGCGACGCTGTGGTCGCCGCGGTCGCCCTGAGGACGCCGGTCGCGCGGTATCGGGTCGACGACGCCGCCACCGGCTGGCAAGTCCGGTGGCGGACCGATTCCCGAACACTCCCGAGGAAGACCGGGCCGAGCTCGTCGACGGCGCCGAACGGGCTGCCCGGAGATGCGTAACGGCCCCCGAGCCTTCCGCGGAGATCTGATCTCGTCGCGGTTCCCGGTCGGACAACCGGGGGCTCGGGGGCCGGGTGACTGCCTTGGATTAGCTCAGCGCTGACGCGGAGAGGAAATCCTCTGCAGCGTGCCGTGGTACGCGACCACGGCTGTGGCGCTCAACCGGCAGCCACCTCACGCGTCCTATGAATAACCATTCTTCGAACCACCTCCTTTCCCGTGTACAGATGAAGTTACCGGCGACAGGCGACGAACCGCAACGGATTTTCCGCAGCGCATAATTTCGCTCCCACCTGGGGTTTCCGCAGGGTCAGTCGACAGCTTCCCGGTGGGTGATCGACACCACACCACCCGGCTGGACGGTGATCACGGTGTCGGCCCTGTGGTCCGGAGGCAGCTGATGGGTCACGACGACCACGGTGCGATCCGGTGCGATCACACCGCTGGTCTCGTCGAGGAGCGCGCGCAGCAGATCGGCACCGGCCGCGGCGTCCATATGTTCGGTGGGTTCGTCGAGCAGCAGGGTGTCGGCCGGTGCGACGAGCGCACGGGCCAGCAGCAGCCGGCGGCGCTGGCCGCCCGATATCGCCGCGGCGCCGCCGACCAGATCGGTGTCGACACCGGCCGGTTGTGCAGCGAGCCAGTCGCCCGATCCCACCGCCCGCAGAGCAGCCTCGGCCTGCTCGGCGGTCAGGTCACCCCGCGCGACGCGGAGGTTCTCCAGCACGGTGGTTCCGAACAGATGCGCGTCCTCGGCGAAGAAGGTACGGCCCGGGCGCGGCGTATCGAACAGGCCCGCCCATGTCATGAGCAAGGTGGTCTTTCCTGCCCCGCTCGGGCCGACGACCGCGATCCGGCGGCCCGGCGGCAGGTCCGGGAGAGCGCGAATCAGCCTGTCGCGCGAATCCTCCGATGCGGTGTCCGTGCGCACGGACGCGGCCGGCCGGTGGTCGGAGCCACCCGATGCGACCTCGTTCAGGGCCCGGACGCGGTGCAGCGCGGCACGCCCCTTGGTGAGTGCCTGTGCGGCGCCGGGCAATACCGCGACCGCTTCGAAGGCCGACAACGGCAGCAATACCAGGACGGCGAAGGCCATCGGGGTGATACCGCCGGGCGGCGCGGGCTGCAACGGCTCGGCGGGCGCGCCGGAACCACTGCCGTACAGCACGATTCCGATGAGCAGTGCGCCGAGCACACTGACACCGATCGACAGCGGAGTCGCGGCGGCGGCCCAGGCGCTGTGTGTCGCGGCACGATCCTCCGCCACCACCGCCCGTCGAGCGGCCGCTGAGGCGTTGTTCATCGCCTCATCGAGCCGGCCCGCGACCCGCAACTCGGCGGCGTGATCGAGCACCGTGACGGCGGCCGCCCGGAATTCGGCACGATCGGACTGCACCGCGAGTTCGGCCTCGCGCGCTGCCCGGGCGGACAACCAGGGCGCGAAGGCCCCCGAAACCAGCAGTGTGGCAGCCAGAATCGCGGCAGCCGGCAGGGAGATGGTGGCCAGCAACGCGGCGGCGGCCACGGACAACAACACCGCGACCGCGATCGGCACCAGTGCCCGGACCACCACCGCGCCGAGATCGTCGATATCCGAGCCGATCCGGGTGAGCAGATCGCCGCGGCGCAGGAGAGCCACCGAATCGGTGCGCTCCCCGGACAGCAGCTGATCCTTCCGCCCGCGACCGCCGGATGCGGCCGGACTCACCCCGGTGCCGCCCGTGGTCACCCGACCGGTGTCCGCTGATCCGCCGAGAGTGCCGCGCCGCACGGTCCAGATATCGGCACGTGCCAGCGCCGTATACACCGCGGTTCGCGCGGTCGTCATCGCGCGCAGGGCGACATCATGGGTAGCGAGCCGCTCGATGTAGCGGAACAGCCCCCGCGAGATTCCCAGCGCCCGCACCGCGACCACCGCGACACTCAGATCCAGCACCGGCGGCATCTGCCACGCCCGCGCGATCAACCACGCCGCCAACGCCGCGAGTCCGAGTCCACTCCCCAACGCGATCGTGCCCCAGCAGATCGACACCAGCACCCGCCACGGTGAAATCTCCGACACCCGCCGCAATTCGCGCAGATCCGACCACACACCCTTCACGATTGCCCGCCCTCCCCCGGACCGTGCCGATCCGCATCCGAGGGCCCCCGGCCGGATCCGACTCGCGCGTAGGCCGAAACCGGCCGAGCGGTGGTGGAGAGACTCGCCGCCGGGGCCACCGCCACCGGATCACTCGCGACATCGGCGTCGTTCACCGCCCGCCGCTCCGCCTGCACCTCGACGAGGTGGTCTGCGATGGCAAGAACGGTCGGGCGGTGGGCGACCACGACTACGGTGGCGCCGCAGCGGGCTCGTTCCGCCAGGGCGGCGAGAACGGTTGCCTCACTGTGGTCGTCGAGGTGGGCCGTCGGTTCGTCCAGGAGGAGAACGGTGCGGTCCGCGGCCAGAACTCGCACCAGGGCCAGGCGTTGACGCTGGCCCAGAGACAGTCCCAGTCCACCGGAACCCACGACGGTGTCCCAGCCGTCCGGCAATTCGGCCAGTACGGCATCGAAACCTGTGGCGGCACAGGCACGGTCGATATCCCGAGCATCCGAACGGGCACCGAACAGCTCGAGGTTCTCCCGCAGCGTGCCGGGCAGCAGGACCGGCCGCTGCGGCAACCAGGCGATCCGCGCCCACCAGTCGTCGGGAGCCAGGTCGCCGACCGGATGCCCGGCCACGAGAACCCGGCCGTGCTCGGGGGCGGTCAATCCCAGAACAACCTGCAACGCAGTCGATTTCCCGCTGCCGTTCGGTCCGGTGAGAACCGTGACCTCGCCCGGCCGGATCACCGCGGACAGCTCCGCCGGGGCATACCCGTCCCTGGACCGCACCCCGACGTCACACAGTTCGATCGGTCCGGACGAGGCAGGTAGTGACCTGCGCGCGGATGACTCGGCGGCCGGGCATCTCCGGTCCGCGCGGGTATCGGAGTCCTTCGGGTCCAGTACGGCGAAAGCCCGTTCGGCAGCGGCCATTCCGTCCTGGGCCGCGTGGAACCGCTCCCCCACCGCACGCAGCGGCAGATACACCTCGGGAGCGAGAATCAATCCGAGCAGGCCCGCGTGGAGCCCCATGTGCCCGAACACCAGCCGCATACCGATCGAGACCGCGACCAGTGCGACACACAGCGTGGCGAGCATCTCGAGCACCATCGAGGACAGAAATGCCATCCGCAGTGTGGCCATGGTGCGGACGCGCAGCGCCTCGCCCAGTTCCCGCACCCGATGCCGCATGGTCGGTGCATCATCATCGGCCGCACCGGATTCCCGGCCGAGCGCGCGCAGCGTCGGCATTCCCGCGAACAGGTCCAGCATCTGGTCCGACAGCCGGGTGGTGGCGGTCAGGGCCGCATCCGCCCGGCCCTGCGTCATCAGTCCGATCAGGATCATGAAGATCGGGATCAACGGCAGGGTCACCAGGATGATGATCGCCGCGGTGAGATCGTGTGCGGCGATGACCGCCAGCACGATCGGCGGCACCAGTGCGGCGAGCAGCAGCGCGGGCAGGTATCCGGTCAGATAGGCCCGTAGTCCACCCAGTCCGTCTCCCACCACCACCGCGAGTTCGGTTCGGCGCGAATCCGATTCCCGCGGCGGCAGGGCCGCACCGGCGGCGAGTACGGAGGTCTCCAATTCGGAGACCACCCGTGCTCCCGCGCGGTGTGCCAGCCGGGACTGCCACCAGGTCGCGACCACCCGCGCCGCGATCGCGACCACCAGAACCACCAGCTCGGCCGTCCAGGCTGCGAGTGTGCGCCGCCCGGGATCGGTGATCACCCCCGCCGCGATCCGGGCCAGCGCGAGTGCACCGACCACGATTGCGGCCGTGATCACCAGCGAAAGCGCCACGCTGACAATCAGATAGCGGCGTGCCGAACGGGCGTGCCGCCACAGCCGGGGATCGACGGGCCGAGCCATGACCGCTCCGATTACCGGCTGCGCATCGGCAGGCCGATGGGCGCGGGGATCTGCTCGACGGTGATGCGCTTGCGGAACACCCAGTACGTCCAGCCCTGGTAGATCAGCACGACCGGGGTCAGCACCACCGCGACCCAGCTCATCACCACCAGTGTGTAGTGAGTGGAGGAGGCACTCACGGTGGCGTGCCCGTCGACCGTCCGGCCGTCGACGGTCAATCCGTAAGCGGCATCGATGGTCGACGGCAGTACGTACGGGAACAGCGCTCCGAACAACAGCACGATCGCGGCGACCACGGTGAGGGCGGTGCCGGTGAAGGCCCAGCCGTCGCGGTGGCGCAGGACCGCCGCACCGGCCAGCAGCAATCCGACCACCGCCAGGGCCAGCGGAATCCAGGTCCAGCCCTTTCCGTGCGCGAACTGTGTCCACAGCCCGAAGGCCGCGACCACCGCCACCGTCGGCACCCACACGCCCCGGGCGATGCGCTCGGCGGTCTCGCGGATCTCACCGCCGGTCTTGAGCGCGATGAACACCGCGCCGTGCAGGATGAACAGCAACAGCAGGGTCAGCGCGCCGAGCAGGGCGTACGGGGTGAGCAGAGCCAGGAACCCGCCCTCGACCTGCCGACGCTCGTTCAGCTTCACACCGTGCACGATGTTGGCGAACGCGAGCCCCCAGGCCAGCGCGGGCACCCAGGAACCGAAGATGATGGCCGCATCACACCACCACCGCCAGCGCGGATCGTTGATCTTGCCGCGCCATTCGATCGACACCGCCCGCACGATCAATGCCACCAGAATCAGCAGCAGCGCCAGATAGAACCCGGAGAACAGGCTGGCGTACCACTCGGGGAAGGCCGCGAACATGGCGCCACCCGCGGTGATCAGCCACACCTCGTTACCGTCCCAGACCGGCCCGATCGTGTTGAGTACGGCACGCTTTCGCGTCTCGTCGCCACGGCCGATGATCGGCATCAGGATGCCGACACCGAAATCGAAACCCTCGAGTACGAAATATCCGGTGAACAGCACACCGATCAGCAAGAACCAGAATTCGGGAAGACTCATCCTCGGCTCCTCAGTACGCGAACGAAAGCTTGTCCACCGCAGCCGAATCCGACTCCGACGGCGGTTGTTCGGGTCCGGCGATCACATAGCGGCGCATCAGGAAGAACCACACGACCGCGAGGACGCCGTAGAGCAGGGTGAACACGATCAGCGAGGTCAGGACGGTGCCGGCGGTATGGCCGGATACCGCCTGCTGCACCGTCATCCGGATATCCGGATTGCCGGTCGGATTGGGTGCGACCACCCAGGGCTGGCGGCCCATCTCGGTGAAGACCCAGCCCGCGCTGTTGGCCAGGAACGGCGTCGGGATACAGATCAGGCTCAGCCATTTGAACCAGGTCTGATCGGGGACTCTGCCGCGCCGGGTCATCCAGAAGCCCAGCAGTGCGATGGCCGCCGAGCCGATCGCCCAGCCGATCATGGCGCGGAAGGTCCAGTAGGTGACGAACAGGTTGGGCCGATAGTCTCCCGGACCGAACTTCTGCTCGTAACTGAGCTGCAGATCCTTCACGCCCTGCAGCGTCACGCCACTGAACTTGCCCTCGGCCAGGAACGGCAGCACGCCCGGCACCTCGATGACGTGGGTGACGCTGTCACAGTTGTTGTGGGTGCCGACCGTCAGTACCGAGAATTTCGGGTCGGTTTCGGTGTGGCAGAGCGATTCCGCCGAGGCCATCTTCATCGGCTGCTGCTTGAACATCAGCTTGCCCTGCATATCACCGGTGATGGCGAGGGCGATACCGGAGATCACGATCACCCACATCCCGCAGCGGGCGGCGGGCCGCCACATCCGGCGGGCCTCGGTCATCCGGTCCGCATCACCCGAACGGGCATTGCGCACCATCCACCAGCCGCCGATACCGGCCACGAAGGTGCCCGCGGTGAGCAGCGCACCCGCGACTACGTGCGGGAAGGCCGCCAGCGCGGTGTTGTTGGTGAGCAGTGTGCCGATGCTCTTCAGTTCGGCACGGCCGGTCTCCGGGTTGTAGGTCGCCCCGACCGGATGCTGCATGAACGAATTGGCGGCGATGATGAAGTAGGCCGAGGCGTTCACGCCGATCGCGACCAGCCAGATGGTCGCCAGATGAACCACTTTCGGCAGCCGCGACCAGCCGAAGATCCACAACCCCAGGAACGTCGATTCCAGGAAGAACGCGGCCAGCCCCTCCATCGCCAGCGGAGCACCGAACACATCCCCGACGAAGCGGGAGTACTCGCTCCAGTTCATGCCGAACTGGAACTCCTGCACGATGCCGGTGGCGACACCCAGTGCGAAGTTGATCATGAACAGCTTGCCGAAGAACTTCGTCAGCCGATACCAATGATCCTTACCCGTGATCACCCATGCCGTCTGCATTCCGGCGACCAGGGGCGCGAGCCCGATGGTCAGCGGCACGAAGATGAAGTGATAGACGGTCGTGATCCCGAACTGCCAACGTGAGACGTCGACGACATCCATCCCGGCGGCCTCCTGTGTCATGCGGGATATCCACACGTACTACGACATGTCGTAGTAGAGCCTACGCCGGAACGGTCGCGGAGCAACGAGTCCTACGTCACGACACTCCAACAATCTTTGCTGTGCGATAACGGGTTCGGCGTTCCGGATCTGTTCCAGCAGGTCACTCGACTGTCGCCGAATTCGGGAAATCTAGTTCCAGTCGGCGATATTCCAGGCGCGATCGATCCCGCGGCCCACCATCTCGACGATCTCCTCGGCGCAGTCGGGAGCCGACATCCGCAGCCCGTCCAGCCGAGACACCCGCGCCGCCAGCGTGACACTACCCAGTAACCAAACACTGTCGGCGGTAACGAGATCGGCGGTGAACAGCGACTTGTACTTGCATTCCCACCCGGCCTTCTCGGCCTCGGCGAACAACGCGCGCTGGGTGATTCCGGGCAGCACGCCATCGCGAGCCGGCGGGGTGAGCAGTTGTTTGTCCCGCTGGATGACCACCGTCGACCGCGGCCCCTCGAGGACCCGATGTTCGGTGCTGGTGAAGATCACATCGTCGGCATCCATACGAGCGGCGAACCGCAGGGCCGCCATATTCGTCGCGTAGGACAGCGTTTTGGCGCCCATCAGCAGCCACGGCGCGTTGGTGGCCAATTCGGTGGAGACGCCCCGCGCCAGGGTGATCACCGAAATCCCCTCCGCGCGAGCCTTGTTCACCCGCTCGGGGACGGGGACGACCAGCACGTAGCCGGTCGGATCCGGGGTGGGACCGGACAGCCCGCCGGACCCCGGCCGGGCGGATTCGGCGCCGTCCCGTCCGCGGGTCACGATCATGCGCAGCATGCCCTGGCGCTCGCTGCCCCATTCCTTGGCCGCGGCCTCCACCGCCGTACGCCACTGCCCGACATCGGGATCGGGGAGGTCCAATGCCTGCGCGGAACGACGAAGCCGAGCCAGATGCAATTCCAATGCACCCGCCTTGCCGTCACGTATCAGTACAGTCTCGAAAACACCGTCGCCCCGCAGTGCGCCGATATCATCCGCGAAGAGAAACGGCGCGTCCGCATCCTGGACCGCGCCGTCGAGTGTCACCAGAACTCGATCCACCATGCGTCGCAGCCTAGGCGAATAAAGCGCCCGACGAGTGGGTACGCGAGGCCCGCAGGTTGCGTTCGCACGACTGCGCGTCCCAGATCGAGCCCCGCGTATTCCGGGCATCCTCAGCGCACACCCCTGGCTAACGTCCGCGCGGCGCGGATGGCCGGGACCGCCTATTGTGGAAAACGTGTCCGTGGTTGCCGCCCCCAGTCCACTGCTCGGTCTCGCAGGGGCCGTGCCCGGTCCGCCCGATGGCCCCGATGCGGCGGTGGCCTGGCATTACGGCGATCCCTTCGGCGAGCAGCGCGCCGCAGCTCAGCGTGCGGCGATCATCGATCGCTCGCATCGGTTCGTCGCCACGATCACCGGTGCGGAGCGGCTCAGCTGGTTGCACACGATCTCGAGCCAGCACATCGCCGAACTCCCCGACGGGCGGTCCGCGGAGAACCTCGACCTGGACCTGAACGGCCGTGTCCAGCATCACTTCGTGATGACCGAACTCGACGGCACGGTGTGGGCGGATACCGAGGGCGACCGCGGTCCGGAGTTGCTCGGCTTCCTGCAGAAGATGGTGTTCTGGGCGGCCGCCGAACCGAAGGCGGCACCGGATCACGCGGTCGTGAGTCTGCTCGGTCCGCGCGTGTCGGAACTGACCGGCGCGCTCGGCATCGACGAGTTGCCCGGTATCTACGACGCGGTCCCCTTGCCCGATGGCGGATTCCTGCGCCGGATGCCCTGGCCGACCGTGGATTCCTACGATCTGATCATCCCGCGCGAGCAGCTGAGCGACCGGTGGGCGGCACTCACCGCGGCCGGCGCCGAGCCGGCGGGGCTGTGGGCCTTCGAGGCCCTGCGCGTCGCCGCGCTGCGCCCGCGGATCGGCGCCGACACCGACGATCGCACCATTCCGCAGGAGGCCGGCTGGATCGGCGGACCGGAGGAATTCGGCGCGGTACACCTGAACAAGGGCTGCTACCGGGGTCAGGAGACCGTCGCGCGAGTGCACAACCTCGGCAAACCGCCGCGGAATCTGGTGCTGCTGCACCTCGACGGTTCCGCGGACAGCCGCCCCACGACCGGCGACGCGGTCACCGCCGGCGGCCGGACAGTGGGACGGCTCGGCACCGTGATCGACCATTTCGAACTGGGACCGATCGCCCTGGCGCTGATCAAACGGAATATCGCCGCGGATACCCGGGTGGAGGCGGGCCCGATGGCCGCGGCCATCGACCCCGATTCGATTCCGTCCGATGACGAGCCCCAGGCCGGGCGGCTCGCCGTGGACAAGTTGCGCGGCCGGTGAACCGTCCCGCGGCGCCCCGGGACACCGGCGTGGCCGGTGAGGTGCTGGCGGTCTGTGTCCTGTACGCCGAATTGGAACTGCCCGCGAAGGTGAGCAGGGTCGGACGCACCGCGATCGACAAACGCCCGGTCACCGGACGGGTGGCCGTGCGCGCTGTAGGCCTGGACGGCGACCACGTCTGCGACACCACCCATCACGGCGGTGTGCACCAGGCCGTGTACGCCTACTCCGACGAGGACGCCCGCGGCTGGGGCGAACGCCTGCGACGCACACTGGCGCCGGGCTGGTTCGGCGAGAATCTGCGGCTGTCCGGGCTGCCGGTCAGCGATGCCGTCATCGGTGAGCGCTGGCGCATCGGCGACACCGTGCTCGAGGTCTCCGCGCCGCGTGTGCCGTGCGCGACCTTCGGCCACTGGTCCGGTGAGCGGCAGTGGGTCAAGCGGTTCACCTTGCAGGCCGACACCGGCGCCTACCTGCGAGTGCTCACCGAGGGCACGATCGGTGCCGGCGATCCGGTGCGCGTCGATCACATTCCCGCCCATGGCATCACGGTGCGCGACCTGTTCACCGGCGCGGATCCGGATCGGCTCGCGCACCTGCTGACCTCGGAACCGACCGTCTCCGACGATGTCCGCATGCAGGTCGCCCGGCATACGCGTCGGGCGGCGGGCCGAGCAGCGAGCAGTGCCGCGCGCGGCACTCGCAGCGGAACGGCCGCCACCGCGCCCGACAACGGAGGTCCGCGATGAGCGTCGAACTGGTCGAGGTGGTCCGCTCCGGATTCCGTGAATGCGTCCACCGCGGTTCGGTGGTGATCATCGAACCCGACGGGGAGCCGTCGATGGCCCTCGGTGAGGTGCATCTACCGATCTTCCCGCGCTCGACGAACAAACCGATGCAGGCGATCACGCTGCTCCGCAACGGTTTCGAACCCGCCGACGAGGCCGAGCTGGCGATCTCGACCGCCTCGCACTACGGCGAATCCGATCACCTGGCCCTGGTGCGGCGACTGCTGGAGCGCTTCGGTTTCGACGAGGACCGGCTGGAGTGCCCGCCGGATCTGCCGATGGGCGAGATCGCCCGCGCCGACGCCCTGGCCGGCCGTGAGCACTCGGCCGCCATGCGCAGGATCTACATGAACTGTTCGGGCAAACACGCCGCGATGCTCGCGACCTGCGCGGTCAACGCCTGGCCGACAACCGGATACACCGATTCGGCCCATCCGCTGCAGCAGGCGGTGACCGCCACCATCGCCGACATCACCGGCGAACCCGAGACCGATCTCGGTATCGACGGCTGCGGCCTGCCCATCGTCCCGGTGTCACTGATCAATCTCGCCCGCTCCTACGCGCGGCTGGCCACCGCCGCCCCGGAATCACCGGAACGCCGGGTCGCGGACGCGATTCGGCACCATCCGCGAGTGATTTCGGGCACGGATGCGCCGGATCTCGAAACCATGAACGCCACCCCGGGACTGGTCTGCAAAATCGGGGCGGACGGAGTGCACGCGGGCGCTCTTCCGGACGGCCGCGCCTTCGCCTACAAGATCGACGACGGCCACGACCGGGCGCGCATGCCGCTGACGCAGGCGATTCTCCAGCGTATGGGGGTCGATTGGACCGAGGCCCACGCCGAGCTCGCGGCGGCGCCGGTACTCGGCGGCGGGGTGCGGGTCGGCATCATCCGGGCAATCCCCGGGGTCGTGTAGTCCGTCACAGTGCGGTCGAGGCCGCGAACCCCGGCCCGGCATTCGGCGGATGTTCCGGAGTCTTCACCCACTCCTGGGAGCGCGACCGCCTGACACACGCTAAAGTGTCTGTCAGGAAGATTATTAATCGAACGGGGCCGCCAAACCACCCCAGGCCGCTCCGCAGTGACGTGAGGGGGTCAGCCATGGGCCGTGGCCGGGCTAAGGCAAAGCAGACCAAGGTTGCACGCGAGCTGAAGTACAGCTCTCCGTCTACCGACTTCACGAGCCTTCAGCGCGAGCTGTCGGGGAGTTCGCACTCCCCCCAGCGAGGCGGTGTGCTGTCCGAAGAGCACGAGTCGGACGAGCCGCTCAAGCGCTGGGATGACGACGAGGACCACGACGACTGGCGCCGCTGACCCGGATCGATGTGCGGAGGGGGAGGCCTGAGGGGCCTCCCCCTCCGCACGTCGACCAGCAGTTCTCGGCTGGCAGATCGACGAATCCCCGTATCGATCAGGGCTCGTAGGATGGGTTGTCGCCACTGATATCGCCGGTGATCCCGCGCGATATCCGCGGCGGCGGAACCCGGATCCGATGTACCTTTCACCGGACCGCCATGCGGATGTTCATGCCGCGAGCCGTCCATGCGTAATCTGTCTCCGCAACGAGAAAACCTCCCCGGATCGGGCTGAATCGCCCGGCCGAGGAGGCTTTTCCCGTATGAACCTCGTCGTTCAGAACCGTGGATGTTCACCGACGAGCGCCACGCGGTCGGCCGCCGCATCCTTGGCCTTCTTGACCGTACCGAGGGTCCAGCAGGCGATGTGCCGGGCGGTCAACACAGCGAGAGCGCGATCGGCATCTTCGGGCGCGACGACGGCGACCATGCCGACGCCCATGTTGAAGGTCTTCTCCATCTCCACCCGCTCCACCCGGCCACGCTGAGCGATCAATTTGAAGATCGGCGCGGGATTCCAGGTGCCACGGTCGAGTTCGGCGACGAGACCGGCCGGCAGCACACGGGCCAGGTTGTTCGCCAAACCGCCACCGGTGACATGGGCGAAGGTCCGGACATCGGTCTCCGCGATCAACGCCAGACAATCCTTGGCATAGATCTTGGTAGGTTCCAGCAACTCTTCGCCCAGAGTGCGGCCGAACTCCTCGACATGTCCGGTGAGCGACATCCGGTCGATTTCCAGCAGAACCCGGCGCGCCAGGCTGTAGCCGTTGGAGTGCAGACCCGAGGACCCCATCGCGATGACCACATCGCCCGGCCGGACCCGATCGGGACCCAGAACCGCATCGGCCTCGACCACACCGACGCCGGTCGCGGAGATGTCGTAGTCGTCGGAGCCCATCAGGCCGGGATGTTCGGCCGTTTCACCGCCGAGCAACGCGCAGCCGGCCTGCACGCAACCGTCGGCGATACCGGAGACGATCTGCGCGACCCGCTCCGGGACCACCTTGCCGACAGCGATGTAGTCCTGCAGGAACAGGGGTTCGGCGCCGCAGACGACCAGATCGTCGACCACCATGGCGACCAGATCCAGACCGACCGTGTCGTGCTTGTCCAGCGCCTGCGCGACGGCGATCTTGGTACCGACACCGTCGGTGGAGGCCGCCAGCATGGGTTCCCGGTAGTCGCCCTTGAGTGCGAACAATCCGGCGAAACCACCCAGGCCGCCCTGTACCTCGGGCCGAGTGGCCTTCTTGGCCAGCGGCGCGAACAACTCGACTGCGCGGTCGCCGGCCTCGATGTCGACACCGGCAGCGGCGTAGGAGGCGCCCCCGGATTGGGCCACGTCGGAACCGGTGTCGTTCACACCGGCACCACTCGGGGTCTGCTCAGTCATTGTTCGGGAAAGCTCCAAACCGAATCGGCGGATAGATGCCTGATCACGCTACCGGAGATGGATAACGAGACTGCACCGGTATTGGCCTGCAAGCACGGATTCGAGGCTACTGTCACATCCACCATTGACATACATACCGTATGTAGGTAACTCTGAAGGGACCTCACACCCCCATCCGGAAGGCATGTCATGGGAATCAGCACCAGCCTCGGCCCGATTCGGGAAGTCGATCTGCCCGGCGGGCGCATTCGCTATCACGACACCGGGTCCGGATCACCCGTCGTCTTCGTGCACGGTCTGCTCGTCAATGCCGATCTCTGGCGGAAGGTGGTTCCGGAGGTCGCGGCCGCCGGTCACCGCTGCCTCACGCCGGATTGGCCGTTCGGCTCCCATTCGGTGCCGATGCCCGACGCCGATCTGTCTCCCACCGGCGCGGCCGATCTCATCTCGGCATTTCTGCGCGAACTCGACCTGTCCGACGTGACTCTGGTCGCCAACGACACCGGCGGCGCGATCACGCAGATCATGTTGTCGCGCGATCACAGCCGAGTCGGGCGCGTCGTATTCACCAACTGCGACGCCTACGAGAAGTTCTTCCCGCAACCGTTCACCCTGCTGCCGACACTCGCACGGGTCCCGGGCCTGCTCGACACGATCCTGCAGGGCCTGCGATTCCGCCCGGCCCAGCGGCTGCCGTTGGCCTTCGGCCTGGTCACCAAGCGGCCGATGCCGCCGCAGATCGCGGACTCCTATCTCGTGCCGAGCCGCACCTCCGGGCCCATCCGAGCCGATCTGCGACGCTTCCTGCGCGGTATCCACAAGCGCCACACGATGGCGGCCGCGCGCAGCTTCCCCTCGATCGACCTGCCGGTCCTGCTGGCCTGGGCACCCGAGGACAAGGTGTTCCGTATCGACTTCGCGCGCCGGCTGGCCGGCGACTTCCCCGACGCGACGCTGCGCACGATCGACAATTCACTGACCTTCATCGCCGAGGATCAGCCCGAGTTGCTCAGCGAGATGATCGTGGAGTTCACTCGGCTGCATGCCACGCCGTAGTCAGGAGGACCGTTCGCGCGCCACGCGTGCCGATCTGGAGGCGGCCGGGCGGCGACTGTTCGCCGATCGCGGATACGCCGCGGTGTCGGCGGAGGAGATCGTCGCCGCGGCCGGAGTCACGCGTGGCGCGCTGCATCACCACTACGGAGACAAACGTGGACTGTTCATCGCGGTGCTGGAACAACTCGAGGCCGACAACACCGAGGAGATCCGGCGTATCCTCGCCGATCAGCCCGATTCGACCGATCCATTGGCCGCGATGGCACTGGGCCTGCACACCTTTCTCGTGATCAGCCGACGCCCGGAAACCGTCCGGATAGCCATGTCCGACGGGCCCGCGGTACTGGGCTGGCAAGGCTGGCGGGAGATGGAATCGCGGCACGGCCTCGGCCTGATCACCGATCAACTGCAGGAGGCGGTCGACAGCGGGCTCGCTCCCGCCCTACCGGTACGGACACTGGCCCAGCTGATCCTGGCAGCGATCATCGAGGCGGGCATGATCGTCGCCCACGCCGAGGATCCCGAAGCTGCCGGCGCCGAGGCCGAGCAGTGCATCCTGATGATGGTCGCCGGACTGCTCACACCGCCGAACGCGGCACCGGCACAGTAGGCCGCCGATCCGGAAGACACCGCACGGCAATCACGTCCGACCGCCGCCGCGGTACATATCCGGCCGCGCCGGCACTCACGGACGGCTCAGCGCACTCGCATTCGCGTTGTCGCTCAGCAACTCCGCCTCCGGCTTACCACTCAGCAGACCCTCGAGTACGTTCTTGCCCACCGAGGCCTCGGTGGGCAGCGGGATCGGATACTTGCCGTCGAAGCAGGCGCAGCACAGCCGGGTACGTGGCTGTTCGGTGGCCGCGACCATTCCGTCGAGGGAGATGTAGCCGAGACTGTCGGCGCCGATGGACCGGCGCACATTCTCGACCATCGCCGCCTCCGAGTCCGTGCCCTCCGGCAGTTCCGGTCCCGCGCCGTTGGCGATCAGCTCCGCGGGCGACGCGAAATCGATGCCGTAGAAGCACGGCCACTTCACCGGCGGCGAGGCGATGCGCACGTGGATCTCCAGCGCCCCGGCCTCCCGCAGCATCCGGATCAGCGCGCGCTGGGTATTGCCGCGCACGATCGAGTCGTCGACGACGATGAGCCGCTTACCGCGGATGACCTCGCGCAGCGGATTGAGTTTGAGCCGGATACCGAGCTGGCGAATGGTCTGGCTGGGCTGGATGAAGGTGCGGCCGACGTAGGCGTTCTTCATCAGGCCCTGGCCGTAGGGCATACCCGAGCCCTGGGCGTATCCGACCGCGGCGGGAGTGCCGGATTCCGGAACCGGAATCACCAGGTCCGCCTCGACCGGATGTTCGGCGGCCAGCCGGCGGCCGATCTCCACCCGGGTGGCGTGCACCGAACGGCCGGAGATCGCCGAATCGGGGCGGGCCAGATAGACGTACTCGAAGACGCAGCCCTTGGGTTCCGGGTTGGCGAAGCGCAACGAGCGCACACCGTCGGCGTCGATCGCCAGCAGTTCGCCCGGTTCGATCTCGCGCACGAAGGAGGCGCCGACGATATCGAGGGCGGCGGTTTCACTGGCCACCACCCAGCCACGGTCGAGGCGGCCCAGGCACAGCGGCCGCACACCCTGCGGGTCGCGGGCGGCGTAGAGGGTGTGCTCGTCCATGAACGTCAGGCAGAAGGCGCCGCGCAGGGTGGGCAGCAACTCCATCGCCGCCTGCTCGATGCTCTTGTCGGCCGCGGCGTGTGCCAGCAGCGCGGTCATCACGTCCGAATCCGAGGTGGCGGTGATGGAGGTGCCCGGCAATCGGCCGTTGATCAGGCCCGACTCTCGCGCGCGCTCCGCCAGCTCGGCGGTGTTGACCAGATTTCCGTTGTGTCCCAGCGCAAGTCCGGTCCCCACGGCGGTGGTGCGGAAGATCGGCTGCGCGTTCTCCCAGATGGTGGAGCCGGTGGTCGAGTAGCGGCAGTGACCGATGGCAATATGCCCCGGCATGGCCGCCAGGGTCTGCTCGTCGAACACCTGCGAGACCAGGCCCAGATCCTTGAACACCAGCACCTGTGAACCGTCGGCGACCGCGATACCGGCCGCCTCCTGCCCGCGGTGCTGCAATGCGTAGAGGCCGTAGTACGTGAGCTTTGCCACATCCTCGCCCGGAGCCCAGACGCCGAAGACGCCACACTCCTCGCGGGGCTCGTTTTCCGGCTCGTCGACCGGGGCGGTATTCGAAACAGACAGATCGGCGTTGGTCACCGTTTGCTCCCTGTTAGTCGGGCGGGGGGCAAACAACAGTCTACGGGTCATCCGACCGAAACCCACGTCCGGATCGGACGGTTGACGGGCTGTTTGCTGCTACGGTGCCACCGTGGCGACCAACGACATCGCACCCGAGAGTCGAAATACCCGGCGGCTGACGCCGTTTCGCTGGTTGTTCCCGGTCGCGGTCGTCTCGTTGGTGGCCGCGTTATTGGGGTTGCTGTATCTCGACTACGTCGTCGATCCGGAGCGAAATCTGCACGATTTCCCGATTGCGCTGGTCAATCAGGACGTCGGTGAGACTTTGGGCACACCCGGTCACGAGCAGCGGGTGAACTTCGGCGATCAGGTCGCCGCCGGGCTGCGTTCGGCCGTCCCCTCCGACGAGATCGATCTGCGTGTCCTCGGCCTCCCGGAGGCCCAGCAGCAGATGCAGAACGCCGAGGTGTACGGCACAGTCATCATTCCCAGCGATTTCAGCAAGCGACTGGGAATCCTCGGTGTCGGCAGCGTGATCCCGGGCGATATCGAGCAGCCCATCATCACGTTGCAGACCAATCCGCGCACCGGCGCCTTCGCCACCCAGATCGTGGTCCGGTTCGGCAATCAGGCGCTGCCGCAGATCAACCAGCAGGTCGGTAAACAGCTCATCGAACAGGTGCAGGCCCAGTTGGCGCCACAACCGGGCGGACCGCCCGCGCCGGAACTGACCGGCGCCACCCGGCTCGCACTGCAGCAACCGCTGCAGATCGTGGTGCAGGAATTCCACCCGCTGCCCGGCGGCTCGGGTGAGGGGCTGACCGCCTTCTTCTATTCGCTGTTGCTGCTGCTGGCCGGCATGGTCGGCGCGATGATCGTGCACACCCTCATCGATTCGAGACTCGGCTTCATCCCCACCGAGTACGGGCCCTGGTACGTGCACTACCCCGCGACGCCGGTATCGCGAACCCGGACGTTGCTGATCAAATGGGGCGTCATGGCCGTCGCCGCGCTCGTGGTGTCCGGGATCTTCGTCGGGATCGGCGCCGCGCTGGGAATGCCACTGGACAATCCGCTGGGGCTGTATCTCTATGGGGTGCTGGCCATCATCGCGGTCGGCATCACCGGGATCTCGATTCTGGCGGCCATCGGTTCGGCCGGTCTGCTCGTGAACATGATCCTGTTCATCGTGCTGGGCCTGCCGTCGTCCGGCGGCACGGTACCGATCGAGGCAACACCGAAATATCTGGGCTGGCTGGCCACCTTCGAACCCATGCACCAGGTGTTCCTGGCAGTGCGGTCGCTGCTGTATTTCGACGGGAGTGGGCCCGCCGGGTTCACGCGCGGATTCTGGATGACGGTGCTGGGACTGGTCGTGGGACTGGTGCTGGGCTTGGTGGTGACGCGCTTCTACGATCGAAAAGGCCTGGAGCGCAAACCGATCAATCGAACCACCGAGCCGATCACGGCCGACTAGGCCCGGGTCACAGCGGCACGAGCGGAAGCCAGCGGGCCAGCTCGCTCGCACGGATACCCGACGCGGTCAGCGCGCCGGACTCCACCGCGGACTCGAAGTCCAGCAGCCCCGTCGCCAGCAACAACCAGGTGCGCGGATCGGTCTCGACCACATTCGGCGGGGTACCCCGGGTGTGCCGCGGGCCCTCGATACACTGCACCGCCACGAACGGTGGCACCCGGACTTCCACCGAGGCGCCGGGCGCCGCGGCGGCCAGGGATCGCGCGGTGCCGCGCACGGCCGCGGCCAGCTCGGCACGCTCGGGCCGCGGCCGCGTTTCGTCCTGAAGCCACTCCCCGAGCGCCGTCACCGCCGCGCGCACCTGCGCGGGGTCGACCGAGTGTCGTGCCATATCTTCTGCCTCCGCTGGTTCGTCTGCCTTCGCTTCGCTCCGGCGGGGTTTCGGCCCCTTGTGCCTCGATTTTTCACTCCTCCGGTCGCTGCAAAATCGAGGCGGGCCGAAACCCATCCAGGAATACCATTTCGGGAACGCCGATCTCGAAAGTGACCTGGACAGGCTGACTCGCGGGCCGTCGCCGGGTGGAGCGCCATCATCGAAACGCTCACCTCGAAATCCGACGCCGGACCGGCCCGCAGGCCACAACCAAGTGGGTCCGCCATTGTCGAAGGCCGACCTCGAAGGTGGCCGGCACCAGGCTGACCTACCAGCCGTAACCACGTAGGCGCGGCATTTCGGGGCGCCGGCCACGGCAGGAGTCGGGTCAGGCTGCCTGGTGGCGGCTGCTGGGCGCTACCGGTGGCGGTTGCTCATTGCGCCGGCCGCTCGGGGGGCGAGTGCACCGCCGGCGTTCAGAGCCAGGTGCGCGAGGGCAGCGGCGGTGGCACTGTCCGTCCGACGGCGCAACCAGGAGAAGATCAGGCCGCCGGCCGTGGTCGCGGCGACGGTGGCCGCGACGTTGTCACCCGCGGCGCGAGCGGGATGGATGTGCCACAGCCCGAAAATCAGTGCACCGCAGCACCTCCCCAGTGGACCGGCCGCCTCGTCCAGCAGCGGATCGAGAGTGCCGCGGAAGATCGTCTCCTCGCTGTACACCGTGCCCAGCGGGATGTGGATCGTCACCCATTCCGCCACATCGACTTCCGGTTCCCGACCGGTGACAGCGGCCAGCCGCTTCCGAATGGGCGGGATCGCCACCGCCGCGGCGTACCCCACGGCGATCGCACCGGCGGCCGCTCCGCCCCAACGCCATCCACGCGCGGACACCCATTTCGGGTGGCCGCCGAATATCGCGGCATACCCGGTGGCGAACGCCGCATTCGCAACAGTCCGCCCCCGCACGCCCAACCCGCTGCGCGGCAACACCACATTGCTCCACGTCAGTGCTGCGGCCGTCGCACTCACGGCACGCACACCATGGGACACACACGACGAACTCACCACACCTCGCCTTCCTTTCGAGACCCTGTACCTGGGCGTTTTCGGCCCGCCTCGATTTTGCAGCGACTGACCGGAGGAGTGAAAAATCGAGGCCCGAAGGGCCGAAAACCAGCCGTAGCGACGCGGAGGCCGAGAACCCAGCCCATCTACTTCACCGCACGCTCGTACGCTTCCGACAATTCCAGCTGGGTCCGGATCTTCTCCTGCAGTTCGGCATTCCAGCCCGGTGGGGGCAGTACCGCCGCCCACCCGTCGAGGACCAGGGTCCCGTAGTTGTGGCCGTGGCCGTCGCTGACCCCCTGGGCATTGGTGAGATCCGCGGCCACCTGCCAGAAGGTGACCAGTGGCCACCATCTCATCTGCGTCGACACATCCGAACCGCGGCGCTCGGACAGCCAATCCGGCTGGGAGAAGATCAGATCCGGCGACCACCACACGATGGGGTCGGACGGGTGTTGCAGGTAGGCGATGCGCGGCTGCCGCCATTCCGGCGAGGGCTTGGTCAAATCCGGTTCGCCGGAAGCGAATCGGACCACGAGGCCATCGGCGTAGATCGGCTCGACCTCGCGGGTGCCGGGATCGCGGCGCTGGACGAACTGCTTCCAGAGCCGATTCGTATTCGGCGGCCCGACCCACAGGGCTCCATCGACCTTCGTGCGCAGATCGGCCAGGCCGCCGAAGGCCGATTCCGACCCCTGCGATCCCAGGCTCTCCCCGTACACCAGCAGTTTCGGCCGCGACTGCGGCGGCCGCCGCGACCACTCGGCGTAGACGGCGTCGAACATCTTCTTCCCCGCCGCCGCGACCTTCTCGCGGTCCGCCAGGAAGGACAGCACGCTGGGCAGATACGAGTACTGCGAGGCCACGATGGCGGTATCGCCGCCGTACATGTACTCGAGCGCGCCCGCGGTCGTCGAATTCACCCAGCCGGTTCCGGTGGTCGTGACGATCGCCAGCACCTTGCGATCGAAGGCATGGGTGCGCTCGAGTTCGGCGACGGCCAGCTCTTCCTGGCTCTGGTCGTCGTGTGCCGAACCCAGTCCCACGTAGACCCGGATCGGTTCGCGTGCGGGCTTTCCCGTGACGGCGCCGATCCGAAAGGCATCTGGTCCGTTCGACACGAACCACCGGCCCTCCGAACCGAGGGTGTCCCAATCGGCCAATGATTGCGGGCTGCCGGACCGTTCGGGTTCGGTGGGCTGCACCGCATACGGCGTCATCTTGTCGTTGCGCACGCTGAAGGCGGAGTTGGCGATGCTGAACAGCGCTTCCGACAGCACACCGTTGAACAACAGAACCGCCACCACGGCCAGCACGATCGCGCCGACACTCGGGGCCAGTTGTGAAGGCACCCGCACCCATCGGCTCAGCAGCCGGGCGAAGAATCCGACGATCCAGCGCAGCGTCCGGTAGATCGCGACGACCAGCGCGGCGACGGCCAGGCTCAAGGCTCCCGTGCGCAGATAGGCGGCGCGGGTCGTGCCCTCCATGTCCATCAGACCGTAGATCTGGCGTTGCCAATCGGCCGACAGCACCAGCATGTACATCGCGGTGAGGACACAGATCACGAGGATCGTCACCTTGACCGCGTAGCGAACCCGCAGCGACGGAGTGCGAAAGCGCAGACGCGGCCTGATGAGTGTGCGGAAACCCCACTCCAGCAGGCAGCCCACGCCGTACCCGATCGCGGCGTTGAGGCCACTGATCAAACCCTGGAACAACCAGTCCCGCGGCAACAGCGACGGTGTCACCGACCAGGCGAAGAAGACGGTAGCGCTCACCAGGCCCACGTAGTTGAGGGCGATGATGTCGTCCTCGATACGCCGCAGCAGTCGCAGGCCTCGCCGGTACACCACATCGCCGCGCGTGCGCAGCGATGTGAGAGTCTCGGTGGTATCGAGCACCCGTCAAGTATGGCGGTCGCCACCTCGAATCCGCCGGACCACCGCACGTGAGGCAAACAACTGCCGGGTCGGGAATTACCCGGACCACTCGAGTAGTTCTACGCGCGTGCGCGCCGGCCCCGGCACCGCACACTCGACGGTATGAGCACTCCCACCCAGCACAAGAGCAGCCCCGCCTTCCTCGCCCAGGCCGCCATCGCCTTCGGGGTCAGTTTCGTCGCCACCACGATCGGCATCATCTATCTGCCGCTGGATGTCTGGCAGCGCGGATTCCTCCTGATGACATCGCTGTTCATGGTGTCCAGCGCGTTCACCCTCGCCAAGGTGATCCGCGACCAGTTCGAATCGACCCGGGTCCATCAGCGAATCGACGAGGCGCGCGTCGAAAAGCTGATGGCCGAACACGATCCGTTCCGGGTCTCGTGACCTACTTCGCGCTCGCGCCGAACAGTGCGGGCAACGTGCCCTCGTGGGCGGCGCGCAGATCGTCCAGGGTGACCGAGAACTGGCCCTGCACCTCGACCGAATCCGACCCCTGGTCCACCACACCGATACGCACCCAGGGCAATTCGCGAGCGGTGCACATCTTGGTGAAGCGGGTCTCCTCCGAACGCGGCACCGCGACCAGCACTCGGCCGGCCGATTCGGAGAACAGCAGAACGAAGGGATCGGCAGCAGCGTCATCTCCCTCGGGAAGCAGGATGCGGCAACCGGTCTCACCGGCCAGCGCCCCTTCCACGACCGCCTGAATCAGGCCACCCTCGCTGAGATCGTGTGCGGCGCTGATCATTCCGTCGCGCGAACCGGCGGTCAGCACCTCGGCCAGCAGCTGCTCGCGTGCGAAGTCGACCTGCGGCGGGACACCACCGAGATGATCGTGTTCGACCTGCGACCAGATCGAACCGTCGAACTCGTCGCGGGTCTCGCCGAGCAGGATCAGCGTCTCACCGGGCTCACTGCCGAAACCGGTGGGAATGCGGCGATGGACATCGTCGATCACGCCCAGTACGCCCACGACCGGGGTCGGCAGGATCGCGGTCTGCCCGGTCTGGTTGTAGAAGCTGACGTTGCCGCCGGTGACCGGAATTCCCAGCGCCACACAGCCGTCCGCGAGGCCGCGAACGGCCTGCTGGAACTGCCACATCACACCCGGATCCTCGGGGGAGCCGAAGTTCAGGCAGTTGGTGACGGCCTTCGGACTGGCGCCGGTACTCGCCACGTTGCGGTAGGCCTCGGCGAGCGCCAGCTGCGCACCGGCGTAGGGGTCGAGTTTGGTGTAGCGGCCCGAGGCGTCGGTGGCCAGCGAGATACCGCGGCCGGATGCCTCGTCGATGCGGATGACGCCGGCATCGGCATGCTCGGCCAGCACGGTGTTGCCGCGCACATAGCGGTCGTACTGCTCGACGATCCATTTGCGGCTGCACAGCTGCGGGCTGGAGATCAGCTTCAGCAGGGTCGCGCGCAGTTCGTCACCGGACTTCGGGCGATCGAGACCGGCGGTGGTATCGGCGACCAGCGCGTCCTGCTCCTCCGGACGCTGCACCGGGCGCTCGTAGACCGGGCCCTCGTGCGCGACCGTACGCGGCGGCACATCCACCACGGTCTCACCGCGCCAGTTCACCACCAGGCGCTCACCGTCGGTGACCTCACCGATCACGGTGGCCAGCACATCCCACTTCCGGCAGACGTCCATGAACGCGTCGACATTGTCCGGCGTCACCACCGCGCACATGCGCTCCTGGGATTCGCTGGACAGGATCTCGGCGGGCGTCATATTCGCCGCGCGCAGCGGCACCCGGTCCAGATCGATACGCATTCCTCCGTCACCGGCCGCCGCCAGTTCCGACGTGGCACAGGACAATCCGGCACCGCCGAGATCCTGGATACCGACCACCAGACCGGCGTGATAGAGATCGAGGCAGCACTCGATGAGCACCTTCTCGGCGAACGGGTCGCCAACCTGCACGCTCGGCAGTTTCTTCCGAGAAGCGCTCGCGCCTTCGAGAATCGAATCCGTCCCGGAATCCGCTTCATCTCCGGAGAAGGTGTCCGAAGCCAGGACCGATACGCCGCCGATGCCGTCGAGGCCGGTGCGCGCGCCGAAGAGCACGATCTTGTTGCCGGTGCCCGAGGCGAAGGCCAGATGCAGATCCTCCACCCGCATCACACCCGCGCACAACGCATTGACCAGCGGATTGCCCTGGTAGGACGGGTCGAAGACGGTCTCACCGCCGACATTCGGCAGGCCGAGGGAGTTGCCGTAACCACCGACACCGCGCACCACACCGTCGACGACGCGGCGGGTGTCGGGATGGTCGGCCGCGCCGAACCGCAACTGATCCATCACCGCGATCGGGCGCGCGCCCATCGCCATGATGTCGCGCACGATACCGCCGACACCGGTGGCCGCACCCTGGTAGGGCTCGACATAGGACGGGTGGTTGTGGCTCTCGACCTTGAAGGTGACCGCCCAGCCGTCACCGATGTCCACCACGCCCGCGTTCTCGCCGATACCGGCCAGCATGGCGGAGCGCATCTCGTCGGTGGTGGTCTCGCCGAAGTAGCGCAGATGCACCTTCGAAGATTTGTAGGAGCAGTGCTCGCTCCACATCACCGAATACATCGCGAGCTCGGCATCGGTGGGCCGGCGGCCCAGAATGTCGCGGATGCGGGCGTATTCGTCGTCCTTGAGACCCAGCTCCTTGTACGGCTGCGGGGTATCCGGGGTGGCTGCGGCGGCGCTGACGGTGTCGACGTGGACAGTCACGGTGGGTACCAAGGTCCTTTCGGCCGGGCAAACGTGCAGCAACGATCTCCGGCGCTGGTGTGAGACGAAATGCTCGCGGGTGGAAGTCCTGCCCAGTCTAATGGGACAGCGCCCGGAGGCGGCAGCGGAGCGTAACCACGGGGGCGCCCCATTGGACTGCAAACCAGCACAGTCTATGCGGGCCGAACCGACCCCGACCAGGCAGCACCCTCCCCACCGGTACGCTGAGCCGGTGAACGATCGATCCAGGGTCGCGGACCCGGACGAATTGCCTGCGACCGCCCCCGCCGAGCGGTCCTCCGGGACACTGACGACCCGGCAACGTCGGCTGCTCCTGATCGCGATCGCACTGTTCGTCGTCTCGGCGATCGTGTCGCTGGTTTCGCACACCTGGGGCGGCTTCATCGATCTGCAGGTCTACCGCAACGGTGCGCGCACCTGGCTCGACGGCGGCGATCTCTACGGCCCCATGCCCAAGGTCGAGGGCATCGGACTGCCGTTCACCTATCCCCCGCTGGCCGCCCTCTTCTTCGCTCCGCTCGCGCTGCTGCCATTGATCCCGGCCGAATGGCTCGTGCTGATCACCTCCATGGCGGCACTGGCCGTCACGATGTGGCTGGTGCTGACTCGGATCCGGCCGAACATGGATCGCGCCACCCGGGTGATCCTGCTGCTCGGAGCGCTCGCGATCCTCGGCCTGTCCGAACCCGTGCGCCAGACCTACAACTTCGGCCAGATCAACCTGGTCCTGATGGTCGCGGTCGCGTTGGACGCCCTGGTCCGCAAACCGTTCTGGCCGCGCGGCATGTTGATCGGCATCACCGTGTCGGTGAAACTGATTCCGGGCGGCTATCTGCTGTATTTCCTGCTGCGGCGGGACTGGCGGGCCTGCGCGACGCTGATCGGATCGGCCATCGGTGCGGTCGCGGTGGGCTTCCTGCTGTTCCCCAGCGATTCCACCGAGTACTGGTTCCACACCCTGGCCGACACCGGCCGGATCGGGCCGCCGCAATACGCGGGAAACCAGTCGCTCAAGGGTTTCGCCTTCCGGCTCGGAGTCTCCGATTCGGCTGCCACGATCATCTGGATCGTGCTGTCGCTGATCGCGATCGGCCTCGCCGCGCTCTGGATGAAGCGGCTGCTCGCGGGCGGCCACAATGTATCCGCGCTGCTGGTCAATTCGGCGGCGGTACTGCTGGTCTCCCCGGTGTCGTGGTCACATCACTGGGTCTGGATCGCGCCGGCGCTACTGGTCGCCGGTGATCTGATCGCCCGGATGCCTGCCACCGGCGGCAGCGCACTGCGCCGGCGGCTGTGGATCGGCCTGACCACCGCGATCACCGTGATGTTCATGGTCGGCCCGCAATGGCTGCTCCCGCACAACGCCGACCGGGAACTGCGCTGGTCCTGGTGGGAGCAGATCATCGGCAGCAGTTATGTACTGGTGGCCTTCGCCGCCCTGGTGATCGCGGCGATCGCCTACCGGCCGGGTGTCAAGAAGGCCGTGAGCGCCGCGGCGTAGGAACCCACATCGGCCGCACCCATCAGCTCGCGCGAGGAATGCATGGCCAGCTGCGGTGCGCCGACATCGACGGTCGGCATACCGGTGCGGGCAGCGGTCATCGGGCCGATGGTCGATCCGCACGGCAGATCCGCCCGATGCACATACCGCTGCAGTGGCACACCGGCCTGCGCGCAGGCGAGTGCGAAGGCCCCGGCTCCCACCGCATCGGTGGCGTAGCGCAGATTCTGATTGACCTTCAGTACGGGGCCGCCGCCGACCTCGATGCGATGCGCGGGTTCGTGCCGCTCGGGGTAGTTCGGATGGGTGGCATGGGCCATGTCACCGGAGGCGCAGATCGACCCCGCAAGGGCTGCAAGATAATCCGCGCGACCGCCGTCGCGGGTCAGCACGATCCGCTCCAGAATCGCGGGTAGCAGATCCGACTGAGCACCGCGATCGGACTGGCTGCCGACCTCCTCGTGATCGAACATCGCCAGCACCGGGGTGGTGTTCCCGTCGAATTCGGCGGCGGCCAGGAAGGCCCGCAGCCCCGCGTAGCAGGTGGCCTGATTGTCCAGGCGCGGCGCGCTCACCAGATCCTGATCCCGGCCGACCAGCCGACTCGGCTCCAGATCGTGGGTCATCAGCTCCCAGCCGAGGACGTCGTCCACCGGCACACCTGCCCACTCGGCGATGTAGGTGATGAACGAGCGCGGCCGCTCGCCCAGACCCCAGATCCCGTTCACGTGCCGTTGCGGGTCGAGGGTGACCCCGCGCCGGTCCTCGGACAGATGGATCGCCAGCTGCGGCACCCGCACCAGCGGATCGTCGATTCGCACCAGCCGCTCCCCGAGCCCGTCGCCCGCGCGCATCGTGAGCCGGCCGGAGATCCCCAGATCACGGTCCAGCCAGGAATTGAGCCAGGCCCCGCCGTACGGTTCCAGACCGACCAGCTGCCAGCCCGCCGTCGCCAGATCGGGATGCTGCTTGACCCGCAGATTCGGACTGTCGGTATGGGCGCCGACCACGCGGAACGCCCTGGCCGGATCCTTGCCCGCGCTCACCCACGCCACCAGCGAACCGCCGCGGATCACGAAGTAACGTCCGGCCGCCTGCGCTGTGGTCCAGGGCCGCGCCTCGGACAGCTCGGTGAATCCTTGTGCGGCCAATTCGGCTGCGACCGTGCGGCATACGTGGAACGGAGAGGGAGAGGAATCGACGAAGGCGCATAATCCGGACGCCGTCGCGGTGGTGGGGACCGACATACCGCAATCCTAACGGCCGCCGGAATTGCCCCGATTATTCCGTAATGATCAGTCCACCGACGTCTCGTTCATCAACTCCAGCAATCGCAGCAATTCCGCGTGATTGCGGCTGCCGATTCGTTTCCGCAATTCCTCTTCTGCGAGTGCTTCCTGCTCACGCACCGAATCGACCAGGTCTCTGCCGCGATGAGTCAGGCCGATGAGAATGCGGCGCCGATCGTCCTCGGCGGCGATCCGAAAGATCAGACCGCGCTCGGCCAGAGCATCGGCATGCCGGGTGGCCGACGACGGTGCGAGCTGGGCGCGAACGGCCAGCTCACTCATGGTGGTGCCGGAGCTGTCGGACAGATTCGCCAACATCGCCCACTGGTCGGCGGTCAGTTGCCGGGCGCACAGCGCGGCATCCAGATGTCGTAGCCAACCGCGTTCGGCGGCTCGCAGCGCCCCGTGCAGCGTGGCGACGCCACTGACCATGGTCGACATTTTGTTACGCCCCATCATTTCGCTCGGCTATGAAGAAGAGTACCGAATGTTCTTCTTCTGCGAGAGTCCGCTCGAAGCGGACCGGGGCCCGCTTACCGCAATGCGGCGACAGCGGCGAAATTCATGGTTTTCACCATGTTCGACGCGACCGGCGATCAGGCCGCGACCAGGCTGTCGAGCACCGACAGGAACATTCCCAGACCGTCGTCACTCGGACCGGTGAGCGGTTCGGTGGCGTGCTCGGGATGCGGCATCAGGCCGACCACGCGGCCGTTCGCCGAGGCGATGCCCGCGATATCGCGCTGCGAACCGTTCGGGTTGCCGCCCGTGTAGCGGAACACCACCCGGCCCTCACCCTCCAGTTCGTCGAGCACGGCGTCGGAGGCCTGGTAGCGCCCCTCGGCGTTCTTGACCGGGATGAGAATCTGCGCGTCGGCGTCGTAGCGCGAGGACCAGGCGGTCGCGGTGGACTCCACCCGCAGCCACTGATCGCGGCAGATGAAGTGCAGGCCCTCGTTACGGGTCAGCGCACCCGGCAGCAGCCCGGCCTCGCACAGCACCTGGAAGCCGTTGCAGATCCCCAGGACCGGCATGCCCTTACCGGCCGCCTCGACCACCTTGCCCATGGCCGGTGCGAACCGTGCGATGGCACCGGCCCGCAGATAGTCGCCGTAGGAGAAACCGCCCGGCACGATCACCGCGTCGACACCCTTGAGGTCGGCGTCGGCATGCCACAGGCTCACGGCCTCGGCGCCGGACAACCGGACGGCCCGCGCCGCGTCCACATCGTCGAGCGTGCCCGGGAAGGTGATGACACCGATTCGCGCAGTGCTCACGGCAGCCGCACCACTTTCCAGTCCTCGATCACCGTGTTGGCCAGCAGACCCTCGGCGATCTTCTCGAGCTCGGCATCGCTGACGCTTTCGTCGATGTCGAGTTCGAACCGCTTGCCCTGCCGCACATCCGACACACCTGGGAAACCCAGGCGTCCGAGCGCGCCGACAATGGCCTGACCCTGCGGATCCAGGATCTCGGCCTTCGGCATCACCTCGACGACAACTCGTGCCACGCGTTGCTCCTCAAGCTGGTGGGGGATTACCGCCACAGCTTAATCGGCGCTGCTCGCGGGCGCCGCGCCGGGCTGTGCCGATGGCCGGTACCGGCTAGCGTGGGCATATGCGCATCGCCCACTTCGGTCATTCCTGCGTTCTCGTCGAGGTCAACGGCGCGAAGATCCTGTTCGATCCGGGCAATTTCTCGCACGGATTCGAGGGCATCACGGGACTCGACGCGATCGCGGTCACCCATCAGCATCCCGACCACATCGATCCGAACCGGATCGAGGCACTGATCGACGCCAATCCCGGCGCCCGGCTGCTCAGTGATCCACAGACCGCACAGCTGCGCGGCGAATCCTGGGAGGCCGTGCACGCGGGAAATATCGTGACGATCGGCGACCTGCAGATCACCGGCGGTGGTGGCCGGCACGCGGTCATCCATCCGGAACTGCCGGTGATCGACAACACGGTCTTCCAGCTCGGCACTCCCGACGATCCGGCGCAGTTCGTCCATCCTGGCGATTCGCTGTGGGTGCCGCCGGTGCGGGTGGGCGTGCTGGCCGTTCCGGCGGCGGCGCCGTGGATGAAGCTCAGCGAGGCGGTGGACTATCTGCGCGCGGTCTCGCCGCGTACCGCCATCCCGATCCACTACGGCATCATCGAGCCGCAGGCCCAGGGCATCTATTTCGGCCGGCTCTCCGAAATGCGCCCGGCCGATACCGAATTCGCGCTCATCGAGCCCGAGGACCAGGCGCAATTCTGATTCATCGGCCACTCATCGCGTGTACGAGGTGAGAAACAACGCCTCGGTCAGTGCCATGTGCTCGATCTCGCCGGGATCCACGCTCTCGTTCGGGGCGTGGATCAGGCACTTCGGCTCCTCCACACCGATCAGCATGATCTCGGCGTCCGGGAAGGTGTCGGCGAAGACATTGCACAGCGGAATGGAGCCGCCCTGGCCCTCAGTGGTCGCGGCACGACCGTAGGCGGCGGCGAATGCATCCTCCATCGCGCGGCGCGCGGGACCACCGGTCCCGGAGCGGAACGGCGAGCCGGTGCCCTCGGTCTCGATGTGCACTCGCGCACCCCACGGCACCTGCGATTCCAGATGCGCGGTGAGGGTTTTCAGCGCCGCGTCCGGATCGGCTCCGGGCGGGATCCGCAGATTCAGCCGCGCGCGGGCGCTGGGCTGGATGGCGGCCGCCGAGCCGACCACCGGCGGAACGTCGATACCGAGTACGGTCAGCGCCGGCCGGGCCCAGAGCATGTCCGAGACGGTCCCACCGCCGAGCAGTCCGACACCGTCGAGCACACCGGCGTCGGCACGGAACTGATCGGCCGGATACTGCACGCCGTCCCAGACCTGATCGGCCGGCAGACCGGCGACCGTGGTGTTTCCATCCGCGTCGCGCAGGGTGGCCAGCAGGTGGATCAGCGCCGCCACGGCATCGGGCGCCGCACCACCGAACATGCCGGAATGTACAGGGCCGGAGAGTGTTTCGACCGTGACGAGCACATTCACATTGCCGCGCAGGGTCTGGGTGAAGGTCGGCACACCGACGGCGAAATTACCGCAGTCGGCGATCACCAGCGCGTCGGCACGCAGCAGGTCCGCGTGCCCGGGAACGAAGGCTTCCAGTCCGCCGGTCCCCTGCTCCTCCGACCCCTCCGCCACCACGGTGATTCCGACCGGATAACCGTTGCCGTCCAGCGTATTTCGCAGCGCGCGCAGGGCCGTCAGATGGGTGACGATGTTGCCCTTGCAGTCCGCGACGCCACGGCCGTACCACCGGCCGTCGTGTTCGGTCAGTTCCCAGACCGGAGTGCGCCAGGCGGCGTCGTCGAGCGGCGGCTGGACGTCGTAGTGGCAGTACAGCAGCACGGTGGGCGCACCAGCGGGCGCCGGGTACCGGGCCACGACCGCCGCACTGCCGTCGGGTGTTTCGTGGAGATCCGCATCGGACAGGCCCAGTTCGGCGAAGGCGTCGGCCACCCACTGCGCGGCCCGATGACATTCCGCCGGCGGGAACTGCCGGGCATCGGCCACCGAGCGATACGAAACCAGCTGGGCCAGATCGGCTTTCGCCCGCGGCATGAGTGAGCGTACCTGCGCCCGCAGTTCGGCGGTCCGCGCGTCATCGGTCATCACACACCGAACCTCTCATTTGGTGGTATCTCCGAGTTTCAGGTTCGCGACCTGATCGAGGTACGCGGGCAGGTGGTCGGGACAGTAGGTGTCGACCGCTATCTCGGTGGCGGCCAGTACGTCCCGGTCGAGGATCACCGGACGACTGCCGGGGCCGGCCGCACCGGTGGCGATCGCATCCCGATACCTGGCCGCGACCAGTGGAGAGGACGGGTCAGAGCAGATCAGGCCGCCGTCGTCACCCAGGATGTCGGCGATGCGATCCGGATCGGGCGCGGGTAGTCCGACCTCGACCAGGCGATCGTGCAATTCGTGTGCGAGTTCCGCGGCACGCGCGTCATCGCGCTTCTGCTCGAACACCAGCAGCCCGACGATCGCCATCGCCACCAGCACCACCGCCACCACCACGTTCACCACCCGCCGATTCCGGGTCTGCTCAGCGGATTCGGTGGGATGCGTGATCACCGGGCCGGTCATGACAGCGCCTCCGCCGGTACCTCGATCTTCCAGTTCGGCCGCCGCATCCGCAGGAACAGGTACGGAATCAACAGGCCCACGATGCCCATCCCCAGGCCGACGACCAGGATGTAACTCCACGCTCCCCCACTGCCGTACTGCGAGGGCGGGACGAATCCGATCAGGAACGCGGCCACCGACGCGGCGCTTCCCAAGCCGCACAGCGCGATCAGCCACGGTGCGCGGTATCCGCGTGGATGATCCGGCTGCTTGCGACGCAACTGCACGGCCGCGGCGAACAGCAGGACATACATGATCAGATAGACCTGCGTGGTGATCACCGACAGAATCCAATAAGCACTGGAGACGTTCGGGATGAATGCGTACAGCAACGCCAGCAACGTCGTGAACACACCCTGCGCGACCAGCATGTTCTGCTGGACACCATGTTTGTTCACCCGGGTCAGCACCGGCGGGAGATACCCCTCGGACCGGCCGATGAGCAGCAGCCCCTTGGACGGCCCGGCCAGCCAGGTGAGCATGCCGCCCAGGGCCGCGGCGACCAGCATGATGCCGAGAACCGGTGTGAGGAAACCGATTCCGAAATGATTGAAGAATCCGTCGAAGGCCTGCATCACCCCGGCGGTGAGGCTCAGACTCGCCGAGGGCACCACCCAGCTGATCACGACCGCGGGCACGATGAAGATGGCGAGCACGAGTCCCACCGCCAGCACCATGGCACGCGGATACTCGCGGGCCGGATTGCGCAGGGACGACACATGCACCGCGTTCATCTCCATCCCCGCGTAGGACAGGAAGTTGTTGACGATCAGCACCAGACTCGCCACCCCCGTCCACTGCGGTAGCAGATGACCGGCGTCCATGGGTGCCGCCGACGAATTGCCCTGTGCGAGAAACACGACGCCCAGCACCACCAGAAGGACGCCGGGTATCAGCGTTCCGATGACAAGTCCCATACTCGACAGGCCCGCAACGGTTTTCGTGCCCTGCGCGGAGACGAACACACCCGCCCAGTAGATGACGATGATGACGATCGCCACGTAGAGGCCGTTCGACGCGAGCGACGGGTCGATGATGTAGGCGAATGTGCTGGCGACGTAGGCCAGCAGACTCGGGTAGTAGAAGATCGTCATCGCGAACTGGCACCACACGGCCAGGAAACCCAGCTGCTTGGACAGCCCCTCACCGACCCACTTGTAAACCCCGCCCTCCCAGCCGGACGCCAGCTCCGCCGAGACGAAGGCCGTCGGCAACAGGAACAGCAGGGCCGGGACGATGTAGAGGAATACACAAGCCAGCCCGTAGACCGCCATCGTCGGCGCGGACCGCAGGCTGGCCACCGAACTGGTCGTCATCAGGGCCAGCGTCACCCACGATATGTACTTGGTGACCATGGGCTTCTTCGCGGCGGTCGCCACCGTATCCGTCATCACTCCTCCAGTCGCACAGTCCTGACGACTCGAACATCACCGGTAGAGCAAACGATCACAGCAACATCGCCGCAGGCGATACTCTGCCACCTCAATAGGCGATATGACCGAAGATCGACCCGTTCTTCCGTGCGTTCGTTAACGATCCGCAACCTCGAGCGACCGGCGCGGAGCATGATGGATGGCGACAGCGCTCCAGGCGATCCGACCCATCGGAGAGGACGAGATGGCTGCATCATCGAAATCATCGGAATCCGACGACCTGTTCGCGATGCCCGGTCTGGATCGCGGCGCCCCCAAGAAGACCTTCCCGCACCACGAGATGATGCCGCAGGAGGCGTATCAGATCGTGCACGACGAACTCATGCTCGACGGGGTTTCCCGGATGAACCTGGCGACCTTCTGCACCACGTGGATCGACCCGTACGCCGAACTGCTGATGGCACAGAGCGTGGCCAAGAACATCGTCGACAAGGACGAATACCCGCAGACGGCCGAGGTGGAGCGGCGTTGTGTGCGGATGGTCGCAGATCTCTGGCACGCACCGCACCCCGAAAACGCGCACGGCACCTCCACCATCGGGTCCAGTGAGGCGGCCATGCTCGGCGGGCTGGCGGCCAAGACCCGCTGGCGCAAGGCCGGCGGACAGGGTGTCCCCAACTTCGTCTGCGGGCCCGTTCAGGTCTGCTGGGAGAAGTTCGCGCGCTACTTCGATGTGGAGATCCGCCAGGTGCGGCTGCGCGGTGACCGCTACACCCTGCATCCGGACGATATTGCGGCCCATTGCGATTCGAACACCATCATGGTGGTGGCGACGATGGGACAGACCTTCACCGGACTGTTCGAGGACATCGCCGCGATCAGTTCGGCACTCGACGAATTCCAGTCCCGCACCGGGAACGACATTCCCCTGCACGTCGATGCCGCCAGCGGCGGATTCCTGGCCCCGTTCACCGCGCCGGATCTGGTGTGGGACTTCCGGTTACCGCGGGTGAAGTCGATCAACGCCTCCGGGCACAAGACCGGTCTGGCGCCGCTGGGCGCGGGATGGGCGGTCTGGCGCGATGTCGGCGATCTGCCCCAGGAACTGATCTTCGACGTCGACTACCTGGGCGGCAACATGCCGACCTTCAACCTCAACTTCTCCCGGCCGGGCGGACAGGCGATCACCCAGTACTACGAGTTCATCCGGCTGGGCCACGAGGGATACGCCCGGCTGCAGCAGGCCATCTACCGGGTCGGGGAACATCTCGCCCACGGACTGCGGAAAACCGGGCTGTTCGACATGATCCACGACAGTTCACCCGAGCGCGGCATCAGCGCGGTGTGCTGGCGGCTGCGCGAAGACCCCGGATTCAACCTCTACGACCTGGCCGAACGCCTGCGCTCCCGCGGCTGGTTGATCGCGGCCTATCCCCTGCCCGCCGACCGGCAGGACGAGACGATCATGCGCGCGGTGATCCGGCACGGCTTCACCCACGACATGGCCGACCTGCTCCTCGCCGATATCGAACGCTGCATCGATCAATTGCGCAAGCATCCGGTGTCGGTGCCGCTCACCCGCGAGGACGCGGGCGGCTTCACCCACAGCGCCACCGCGGTCGTCTCGGACGAATCGATCGCACACGCCCGCGATCTGCGGAAGTAGCGATCAGGCCGCGCGCGCCAGGGGCGATCAGACCGCGCGCGGCGGAGCCGATCACGCCGCGCGCGGCAGGGTGAACGGGTGCCAGCGGTACACCTCCGGAACCGCCTCGTGGAACAACGCGAGGTCGACCGCGTCGAGCATGGCCTGATGCGGGCCCGGGCGCGAGAGCTGGGCGGCCGAGACCGCCAGACGCAGGGTGCCGCCGCGGCGGGCGATCCGGGCGGCGCTCATCACCAGGGCATGACACCACCACGGCTCGGCGCGGAATCCCTCACCGACGCCGTGCACCCAACACCGTTGTGCCACATCGCGTTCCAGGTCGTGCACCGCGGTCAGCCCGAGAGCCAGCCGGAAACCGACATCGGGCAGGGCGGCGAGCGCGCCGTCGGAGATCGTCCAGCGCGGGGCGGCGAACAGCCGGGTGCGCAAGCCGATCTGTTCCATCACCCGGTCGGCGGCCGTGAGCCGAAGGCGCGCTTCGTGTCCGGGCAGTGTGGCGAATTCGGCACGGCGGCGTTTGGTCGCGGCCTGGTCGTAGCCGTGCAGCACGATCGCGTCCCCACACTCGCGGCGCTCGCGCAGCCATTGCTGGGTGTGCGCATCCTCCGCGAGCCGGTATTTCCCCTTCAACCGCGGCGCCACCAGCAGCGACAGGCGTACCCCGCGACTGTCCATTTCGGCGGCGAAAGCGCTCGCACGCTCCACCGTGGTGTCGCGAATACCCGACACCGAGACGATCAGCTGCCCGAACCCCCGGTCGTTGCCGCTCATACCTACACCTCGCCGGCGCTCGGCTCCGGCATGCGCGCGGCGCGCTGTGACAATGATTCACTCGCAAGCTCGCTCATGCCTACACTCTGAGCCGCGCAGGTGTCGCCCCCGTGCAGCTGAAGTGACGCGCCGACGAATTCCCGGCCGCATATGATCGGCCTGGTGAGAGCAGCCATCCTGACCGCCCTGGCGGTACCGCTGATGATCGCCGCATCCGGCCCGGCCCAGGCGGATCCGGGTGATCCACCGCCGATCTACACCCAGGACGAACAGTGCGCCACCACCAAGGAATTCGTGGACAAGGTGCATCAATCGAATCCCGGCGCGAATCCGGACGAGCTGGCCGACACGTTCACGCGAATCATGGACGAGCACAACGCCTATCGCGGAGACGCGGCGGCCCGGGAGCGCGACCGGCAATATCTGCTGGACAGCATCTCGCGCTGCGGTCTGGCCTAGGCCGATCACTCGGATCGCGGATTCACATCCGAAACGTCGAATCGGACCCCGGCATGGAGCAGGTCGGTGACCGACAGCCCGAACGTGTGCCGGAATGTATCGCTGAAGTGCGACGGTGACGCGAACCCGGAATCGACGGCACTACGGGTCAGGTCGTGGCCGGATGCGAGGCCCTGCACGACTCGGCGCAGGCGGGCCCACTGCTGATATCTGCGGAATGTGGTGCCGGTGGCGCGCGCGAACAGCCGCAGGAAATGCGAGGTCGACAGTCCGAGCAGGGCAGCGACATCCGGGGCCCGGTAAGCGCGGTCGGGTGCGTGCCGGATGCTCTCGGCGAGCCGTGCGATCCGCGGGTCGGCGGCCGGGGCGGTGCGCACCCGGGCGTAGCGCCCGATCGATTCGGGCACCGCGCCATCGCGGCAGGCCGCGGCGATGGCGGCCTGGGCCCGATGACCGGCGCCGAAGACTCCGAGGGACTCGCTCATGGCATCGGCCGGATCGACGGCCGGACGGCAGGCGGGATCCGGGAACAGCAGCAGCACCCTCCCCTCGGGAACCAGGACCCGGTGTGGCGCACGGGCGGGCGCGTAGACACTGCGCAACCGCACCGAGCCGACTGCCGCGGACTCGAAGACCAGTGGCCCATCGACACCCACGTTGAGAACATCCACCGCCGCCGCATGCTGCCGCACCTGGATGTTCGGGCCCAGATAGCCGGCGTGATCCGGCCTGAGCCACACCACCGGGCGCGGTAGGTCACCGCACGTTTTCGGAAGTCCCGCGGGGCACACACCTGCAACGCTAGTAGCACGACGGCCACGCGTCGAACCCTCGGAAATGAGTGATGACCATGCTGCCTGCTCGTGCCGACGCGGCGATACGGACCCGTGTCCAGCGCATCCACGCGACCGCGGACGCGTTTCGGCTGTCGGCGACGACCACACTGCGGGCGCATGCGCAGTCGGACTTCGATGCCACCGAACTCCGCCTGTACCGACCGTGGTACCCGGTTGCCGACATCCGGGCGGCCGATCGAGTGCTGTTGAGCGTCAACGAGTTCCGTCCTCATCGCCGCTCCGATCTGATCGAGATAGCGACGATTTCCGCGCGACTGGAGAAACAGGTGCTGCGGACCGACGGTGCGCTCGCGATCGTGACCAGCTATCAACCGTGGGGGCGAATCACGTACTCGTTGTCGCTGTGGGCGGATGCGGCCGCGCTCGAGGAGTTCACCGCGAGCCCGGAACACGTCACGGTGATGAACACCTACCGCTCCCGCGGATATCTGCGCCACATCCACTGGTGGGGCAGGCACCGATCGATCGGCGCTTCGATGGCGGAGGCGCGCCACCGCCTCGACGCGGGCCAAGGGCGGCGCGTGGGCGAACCGCACGACCGATGGGCCCGCCGGGATCAGCGGCGCCTGGCCGTATCGGATTCGGCGCGATGACCTGCACGATCCGGGTGATCGAGGGACCGTGGTGGGTCGTCCGGACCGGCGGGGCTCGGCATCAGCGTGCCGGGCCCCGCGGTCCGAACCCGCACGGCCGCTTCAGTTCTCGCCGAGGCCCAGGGTGTCGAGCACCCAGGCGTATTCGAAGGCGACTTCCTTCCACTTCTCGTACCGGCCGCTGACGCCACCGTGACCGGCGCTCATCTCGGTCTTCAGCAGCAACTGGGAGTCACCGGTCTTCGTGGCCCGCAGCGCGGCGACCCATTTCGCGGGTTCGACGTAGAGCACGCGGGTGTCGTTGATGCTGGTGATCGCGAGGATCGCCGGGTACTTCTTCGCCGCGACGTTCTCGTACGGCGAATATTCCTTCATATAGGCGTAGACCTGCGGGTCCTCCAGCGGATTACCCCACTCGTCCCATTCGATCACCGTCAGCGGAAGGGAGGGATCCAGGATCGAGGTGAGCGGATCGACGAACGGCACATTGGCGAGGATGCCGGTGAACAGTTCGGGGGCGAGATTCGCCACCGCACCCATCAGGAGGCCGCCGGCGCTGCCGCCGTCGGCCACCATCAGCTCGGGGCGGGTGACCCCGGTGTCGACGAGATGCCGTGCGCAGGAAACGAAATCGGTGAAGGTGTTCTTCTTGGTGAGCGTCTTGCCGTGCTCGTACCAGAGCCGGCCCATCTCACCGCCGCCGCGTACGTGCGCGACGGCGAACACCATGCCGCGATCCAGCAGCGACAGCCGCGACACCGAGAATCCCGGATCGATGCTGGCCTCGTAGGAGCCGTATCCGTAGAGCAACAACGGTTTCGGGTCCGAACCTTCGCTGTCGCGCCGTCGCACCACCGAGATCGGAATCCGGGTACCGTCGTCGGCGACGGCCCAATCCCGGTGCTGCACATAGTCGTCCGGATCGTAGCCGCCGAGCACCTGCTGTTGTTTGCGCAGCATCATCTCGCCGGTGGCCGGGACGTAGTCGAAGACCTGCATCGGCGTGATGAACGAGGTCACGCCCAGCCGCAGGGTCGGCTGGGCCCATTCCGGATTCGAGCCCACACCGGCGGCGAACAATTCCAGGCCGAAATCCAGCTCGCGCAACTCGCCGTACCCGTCGGAGGTCAACGGCCACACCGCGACCCGCGGTAGCGCCTCGCGCCGGTAGGACAGCACCAGATGGTCGGCGAAACAGTCGACATCCTCGAGCCGTACATCGTCGCGATGGCCGATGAGCATCGTCATCGCGGCGGGATCGTCCACCGGCGCCTCGGCCAGAACGAAGTTCTCGGCCTTCACACCGTCGACCACGTCGTTGTGCAGGACCAGCAGCCGGTCGCGGCCGCCGATCACCGCGTGCTCGGCCGAGTACTCCACCCCCTCGCGCCGCGGCAGCAGCACCCGGAACTCGCCCTCGGGATCATCGGATTCGAGAATCCAGCCCTCGCTGGTGATCTTCGAACCCACCCAGATCATCAGATACTTCTCGGAGCGGGTGGCCCCGACACTGACCCAGTACCGCTCGTCGGGTTCGTGGAAGACCCGCACATCGCCGGACGGCTCGGTGCCCAGGCGATGCCGCCACACGGTATCGGGCCGCCAAGATTCGTCGACGGTCTGATAGAAGACGTGGGTGCCGTCCAGCGACCAGGTCGCGCCGGGCGCGGTGCCCGCGACCTCGTCGCCGAGCAGTTCACCGGACCGCAGATCCTTGAACCGCAGCACGTAGCGCTCGTCACCGACGGTGTCGGTGGAATATGCCAGCAGGGTGCCGTCGTGGCTGATCGAATACGCGCCCAGAGCGAAGAATTCGTGTCCCTCGGCGAGCACATTGCTGTCGAGCAGGATCTCCTCGTCGGCGATCTCGGTATCGACATCGAGCTGCGGCGGTGTCCAGTCGTCGCGATCGGCGATCGGGCAGCGGCAGTGGACACCGTACTGTTTGCCCTCGAAACTACGGGAGTAGTACCAGTAGCCGCCCAGCCGCGAAGGGACCGACAGATCGGTCTCCTGGGTACGCGATTTGATCTCGTCGAAGATCCGCGCACGTAGCGGCGCCAGATGTGCGGTCTGGACATCGGTGTAGGCGTTCTCCGCCTCCAGATAGGCGATGACCTCGGGATCGTCCTTGTCGCGCAGCCACTCGTAGGGATCGGCGAAGGTGTCGCCATGATGGGTGCGTTCGGACGGCACCTTCTTGGCGATCGGCGGGATCACCGCCGCTGCAGTTTCGAGAGCCATGGACTCCACCGTAATGGCGGTGGTCGCCCACTCGGCGTATGCCCCCGCGTATGCCGGTGTCATGCGACACCGGCATACGCGATCGGACCATGCTCGATGGTGAAGCCCTGCGTGGTGACGCTGCGCTACCGCCTCCGGGCCACCACCATCAGGCCGTACTCGATGGGCCTGATGGTGAAGCCCTGCGTGGTGACGCTGCGCTACCGCCTCCGGGCCACCACCATCAGGCCGTACTCGATGGGCCTGATGGTGAAGCCCTGCGTGGA
>NZ_JBFAUW010000004.1:492750-501816 GCF_040679495.1 Nocardia sp. NPDC052254
GGTGACGCTGCGCTACCGCCTCCGGGCCACCACCATCAGGCCGTGCCCTACCCGAGCCCGGTGCGCGGCGCGGGCCGTCGCAGATCGGTTCCGGTGCCGCGGGCCGAACGGCGCGATTCCATCAGGAAGAACAGTGCGGCTTTACGGCGTGCGCACTGGTCGGTGGGACAGCTGCTGTGACCGTGCAGGATGTTGTGCGCAAGCTCGACGGTGAGGTGCCGGGGCACCACCGCGCAACTGTCGAAGACGGGTGCCATGCGGTGCTCCATCCTTGTCGTCCCTTCACTGCGGCAGGGTGTGCCTATTCGGTCTCGCGTCGAAACGACGCCACATATCTGCCACAATCACTTGGATTACCGCTCGGGTTGCGCCGTAAACCAGCACTGTTGCTCTCGCGAGTAGACAAAGGCCACATTTCGCAGGTTCGGGCATCGGTGTGATCCCGGACATGTCCGTCGCCGCGAATTCGGAAACGACACCGGTACGCGACGCCTACTGTCTACGACGACAGCGCTCGCTCGGCCCGGCCGATGGGCGATCACATCGATGCGGGAGCACAGGTTGGAAGCGAAGAATCGCGATATCGAGCCCGGGGCGGTCTGGCAGCGCAGTGGTGACGGGGAGGGCGGTGTCGAGGTGGCGTTCCTGGCCAGCGGAAATATCGGGTTGCGGGATGCCAGGAATCCGGACGGACCGGCACTGATCTTCACCCCCGGCGAGTGGCGCGCCTTCGTCGCGGGCGCCAAGGACGGTGAATTCAACCGTCCCGGCACGGAATCGGCCTGATCGGCGAGCAGGTCGCGCGGTAGTGCTACCGCGCGACCGAGCAGCCCGTCTCAGGCGCCGATGGCGCCGCCGATCGTGGGCCAGGACGCGTGCAGGTAGTCCTGCCAGTAGGACCAGGAGTGCGTGCCCACCACATTGTGATCTACCCGGGCCGGAATCCGCATACCGCGCAGCCGCTGTTCGAAGGCGGTGACACAGATGTCGACACCGGCCTCGATCGGCCCGCCCAGGAAGATGTTCTCCGGCAGCTGCGGTTTGATCTCCGACTCGTGCGGGCCGGGAATCCCGGTGCCGGTGGACAGATAGATGGTCTTGCCGCGCAGCCGATTCGCCAGCAGCGCCGGATCGTGGGCGCCCCATTCCGGACTACCCGGCGCACCCCACATATCGAATGGATTGCCGCCCCGGTTGGCGATCGAGAACGTGATCGCTCCCTGTGCGATGCCGAGGTCGGGGCAGGCGCTGTATCCGGCGATCGCCTCGTAGAGCTCGGGGTGCCGGGCCGCCAGTACGAACGCCGCGATACCGCCCATGGACAGTCCGCCGATGGCATTGACGCCGTTGCCGTCGAATGCGGAATCGATGATGGGCGGTAGCTCCTGGGTCAGGAAGGTCTCCCACTGGTAGCGCCCGAAGTGCGGATCGTCGTTCTGCCAGTCGGTGTAATAGCTCGCCTGCCCACCGATCGGCAGCACCACATTGACGTTCTTTCCGAGGAAGAACGGCTCGGCGTCGGTGGCATTGGTCCAGGTGCTCTGTTGCACACCGGGGTCCAGGCCGTCGAGCAGATAGTAGGAGGGCCGCGCACCACCGCCCGCGGGGTGCAGCACCTGCACCTGAATGGTGCGGCCCATGGCCGGTGAGTCGATGAACAGCGCGGTCCTGGTGGCGCTCATGTCGTTCTCCCCGACCACCTGTGCCGCGGCGGCGCGAGGCAGCAGCCCGGTCCAGGGGCCGACGACACCGGCCACGACAGCGAGCACGAAAGCAGCAACCGTCGAGCGCCGCATATCCCCACCTCCATCCGCCCACCACAAGTGCTACTCAAGGTAACCCACACTCGGGTTGCGCGGAGGCGTTTGCCCATCCGGCGTTTCTTCAGCAAACCATCCGGTTCGCAGTAATTCGGCCCGGTACGAGGGCGATTACAGGCACCACTACCGCCCGTCCGAGCGGCCCTCGGCAACCGATTCCGAACGCTGCGCCGCACCCCGGATCGAGGCCGCCAGGTAATCCAGATCCGCCCGTGGCGGACTCGTCGCCCGGCTCCGCAAGCCGAATCCGTCTCCCGGAGTCCTGGGTATCACGTGCAGATGGACGTGAAAGACCTCCTGGCCCGCCGTAACCCCGTCCGCGAGAAAGAAATTCACGCCGTCACAGCCCACCTCGGAGGCCCGCAGCGCCGCGGCCAGCCGCTGACCGACCTGGAAGAGCTTGCCGCCGATCACCGGGTCCAGCTCCGCCAGACTCCGCGCCGGCACCTTCGGAATCACCAGCAGATGCCCGGGCGTCACGGGGCGAATATCCATGAACGCCAGCACGTCCGGATCTTCGTAGACCTTCGATGCCGGCGCCCGTCCCGCCACGATATCGGCGAAAATTCGGTAGGGATCCATGGTGCGCACCCTAACGGGCGCGACACCGGATGCGGCTGCGAGCTACAGGATCGGCGACGGGGTGTAGCGCGCTGCGTCGGGGTACGCGTCGATCAGCTTCTGCACCTGTGCGACGACATCACCCACCTGCGCCTCGGCGGCGCCGATGAAGGCGGTGCGGTCGGCGAGAGCGGTCTCGAGCCCGGTGCGGTCCAGGGGCATGCGATCGTCGGCGGCGAGGCGATCCAGCAGATCGGGTTCGCGTCCCTGTTCGCGCATGGCCAGGGCGACCGCGACCGCGTGTTCCTTGATGACCTCGTGCGCGCTCTCCCGGCCCACGCCCGCGCGGACGGCCGCCATCAGGATGCGCGTGGTGGCCAGGAACGGGAGATAGCGGTTGAGCTCGCGCTCGACCACCGCCGGATAGGCGCCGAATTCGGTGAGGACGGTCAGGAAGGTCTCCATCATGCCGTCGATGGCGAAGAAGGCGTCCGGCAGTGCGACACGGCGCACGACCGAACAGAACACGTCGCCCTCGTTCCACTGCGCGCCGGACAGTTCGGCGGCCATCGAGCCGTACCCGCGCAGCACCACCTGCAGGCCGTTGACCCGTTCGCAGGAGCGGGTGTTCATCTTGTGCGGCATCGCCGAACTACCGACCTGGCCCGGCTGGAAGCCCTCGGTGACCAGCTCGTGTCCGGCCATCAGCCGCACGGTGTGCGCGAACGACGAGGGGCCCGCGCCCAGGTGGACCAGCGCCGAGACGACATCGTGGTCCAGAGAGCGGGGGTAGACCTGACCGACACTGGTCAGCACGGTCGAGAAACCGAGGTGGCGGGCCACCTTCTGTTCCAGCTCAGCGAGTTTGCCCGCATCGCCGTCGAACAGGTCCAGCATGTCCTGGGCGGTCCCCATCGGGCCCTTGATTCCGCGCAGCGGATAGCGGTCGATCAGCTCCCGCACCCGGCGCAACGCGATCAGGACCTCATCGGCCGCACTGGCGAAACGCTTGCCCAGGGTGGTCGCCTGCGCCGCGACATTGTGCGAACGGCCGGCCATCACCAGCGACTGATACTCGGCGGCCCGCTCGGCCAGCCGCGCCGCGACCGCGACACCGTGCTCGTAGCTGTGCTCGAGCGACAGCCGGATCTGCAGCTGTTCGACGTTCTCGGTGAGATCCCGGCTGGTCATGCCCTTGTGGATGTGCTCGTGTCCGGCGAGGGCGTTGTACTCCTCGATCCGCGCCTTCACATCGTGGCGGGTGATCCGCTCCCGCTCCGCGATCGACGCCAGATCGACTTCACCGAGGACTCGCTCGTAATCCTCGATCACCTCGGGGGTGACCGATTCGGTACCGGCCGCACCGAGTTCGGTCTGCGCCCGCAGCACTTCGAGCCACAACCGGCGCTCGAGCACGATCTTGTTCTCGGGCGACCACAACTGCACCAGTTGCGGGCTGGCGTACCGGGTGGCGAGGACGTTCGGGACAAGACTCACGGACAGTCAGTCTAATGTTCGATGCCTGCTCGGTTGCTGGGGCATGGCCGGGGGCATCGACTGCGACGCCAGCAGCGGTTGCGGTGTAGGGGGCGCGATCACGTCGATCAGCTCCAGCAGGGCCGCGCGGGCGGTGCGGCGCGGCTGCGGATCGGACTCGGCGAGTGCCGCGACCACGGCGCCGTCGACGACGGCCACCAGCCGGCGCAGCTGATCGGTGCGGACCATGCGATCGGATCGGCGCAGCACATCGGCGACCAGATCCTCGAGCTGCGCGCGCAGTCGCAACTGCACCTCACGTAGCTCCGGATGCCGGGCCGAGGCCACCGACCGCTCGTACCGCGCGATCAACCGGCCCCGGGCGAATTCGTCGGGGCCCTCGGTGCCGACCATCAGATCCACGATCAGCTCGACGGTCGCCTCCGGCCCGCGGCGGCGATGGGTGACATCGCCGATGCGGCGGCGCATCGCCTCGAGTTCAGCGGTACCGCTGAACTCGACCGCGCGCGCGATCAGATCCTCGAGCGATTCGAAATAGTAGGTCGTGGAAGCCAACGGCAAATCGGCGCGCGTCGCCACCGAACGGTGGCGCACGGCATCGAAGCCGCCTTCGAGGAGTAACTCTGCGGCAGCCGCAACCAACGCTTGGCGACGCCTTTCGCCTTTCGGGGTCGTCGCGGTGATCACCGTGTCATCGTGCCAGTCATCATCGGTTCATCCGTGCCAAATCGGTGCGATCTGTACAAATCTGTACGCCTGTGCAATCCCGGCCGATCCGTGCTGTGGAATCGGCATGGGCAACCGGGGTCGGTTCGACGAAATGGGTTGAAAACACAACCAAATCATTTGTACCGCATCGACACGTTCCACGGGCCGGTACGGAAAGTAGGCGCCCGGAAAACTCTGTGCCGGTCCGGATATCGCCGCCTCGGTCCGAATATCGCAGCATCCGTCCGGATATCGCGACATCAGTCCAGATACCGGGCAAGCCGGGCAAGCGCCTCCTCGATGTCGGCGGTCGCGCCGGCGAACGAGAAGCGCACCGTGCGGTGTCCGTTGCTCGTGTCGAAGTCGATGCCCGGCGCCAGTGCGACGCCGGTGTGTGCCAACAGATCCGCACACCATCGGGTCGAATCCTGGCTCAGGTGACCGATATCGGCGTAGGCGTAGAAGGCGCCGTCGGCCGGGGCCAGATCGGTGATCCCCAGCGCGGGCAGGCCGTCGAGCAGCAGCGACCGATTGCGTGCGTAGCGGCGCACGTGACCGTCGAGCTCCGTTTTGGCCTCGGCACCGAACGCGTGCACCGCGGCGAACTGCGAGATCGCGGGCGGGCAGACGGTCATATTCGACGCCAGCCGCTGCAGCGCGGGACGCAGCCGTTCGGGCGCGAGCATCCAGCCCAGCCGCCACCCGGTCATCGAGAAATACTTCGACACCGAGCCGATGACCACCGATTCCTTCGAGGTCTCCCAGGCCGAGCTGACCGGTTCGGTATCGCCGCCGCTGCCGGAATAGGCGATGCCGTGGTAGATCTCGTCGGAGATCAACAGGGTGCCGTGGTCGTCACACCAGCGAGCCAGTGCGGCCAGTTCGTCCGGGGCGATCATGGTCCCGGTCGGATTCGCCGGACTCGCCACGATCAATCCGGCGGGCGGTTCGGGCAGTTCCTCGAGCATCGCCACCGTCGGCTGGAACCGGGTCTGCGGACCACAGTCCAGTTCGATCACCCGGCAGCCCAGTGCGGTGAGAGTGTTGCGATAGGCCGGATAACCCGGCCGGGCCACCACGACGGTGTCACCGCTGTCGAATGCGGCCAGGAACAGCAGGGTGAACGCACCGGAGGAGCCGGTGGTGACCACGACATCGTCGGCGGTCACCTCGATGCCGTACCCGTCACGGTGATGACCGGCGATCGCCTCGCGCAATTCCGGAATACCGAAAGTCTCGGTGTATCCGAGCAATTCGCCGTCCAGTGCGGCCGCGGTGGCCCGCAACACTGGCGCCGGTGCGGGCGTGGAGGGCTGCCCCGCCGCCAGTACCAGCACATCTGCGTGGGTGCGGGCGCGTTCGGCGGCAGCCTTCCAGACATCCATGACGTAGAAGGTGGGAACGGTGGACCGACGGGATTCACTGCGCACCCGACGACGGTAGAACACCGCCCGCCCGCGCCGACGGGCACGGGCTTCCTCGGCCGACGCAGCGCACCCCCGCGCCCTGCTGCGCCGCCGGACAACCCCCTGTTATCGTCGGCAGAATGCCTGACCAGGCACGCCGCGCCAAGATGTACCAGGGGGGCTGGACCGTGATCCGCCCGGACTGGCGTACAGCGCTGCACAGCGAGCGGCCCTCGATGCGGGCGCGGCTCCGATCGCTGGCCGGTCGATCCCGCCGTATCGGCCGTTCCGCGGCGGGTGCGGGACGGCGCTGGTACGAGCGGAACCTCCGCGGGCGGAATTGGCGCGAGGAGTTGGAAACCCTGTGGCCGCGCCTGCGTGGCTGGGTGGGCGACCATCGCGTGCTGACCCTCGGCGTGGTCGTGGTGGGCCTGCTCGCCGCCGCCGATGCGGTGGCACCGGGGACGATCGACTCCGCACCGAAACCCGGTGCGATGCAACGCATTGCCGTCGCGTATCCCCTGCAGGTCCAGGCCGAGCCGGAGACCAGCAAGCGCTATGTGCAGGCCATCGACAACGGCGAACGCCTCCGCGAGGCCCAGGTGGTGGCTGCCGCCTCACGTGCCACACTGGATCGGGCGAAGGCCGAGGCCGCGGCGGCGGTCGCCGGAACGCCGCAACCGTGGTTGCCCGGACCGTCGGCGAGCATGCCCGGCGGAATCATCCCGGGCGGCATCGCGCCGGGCTCCAGCGGGTTCGCGCTGCCGGCGGTCGGCGTGTTCAGCTCCGGTTACGGTGGCCGCTGGGGCACTTTCCACTACGGCATCGATATCGCCGCACCCATCGGTTCACCGATCTACGCCGTTGCCGACGGCACGGTCATCGACGCGGGGCCGGCACAGGGTTTCGGGCTGTGGGTGCGAATTCGGCACAGCGACGGCACCATCTCCGTCTACGGCCACATGTACGACTTCTCGGTGTCGGTGGGCGAACGGGTGCGGGCCGGGCAGCAGATCGCGCGCATCGGCAATCGCGGCGATTCCACCGGGCCGCACCTGCATTTCGAGATCCTGGTCAACGGCCAGCACATCGATCCGCAGCCGTGGCTGGCGATGCGCGGAATCAAGCTCGGCTGAGCGGACGGCCGCCCCGCTACACGCGGGTCGGCAGAGAAATGCGGTCCTCGACCGCGGCGAGCCCGATATCGGTGCGGAAGTGACTGCCGGGCAACTTGATCCCCGCGATCCGCGCGTAGGCGTTGACACGAGCCTCGGTCAGATCACCACCAGTGGCAACGACATTGAGCACGCGGCCACCGGCCGACACCAGCGCACCATCGCTCCGCTGCGATGTACCCGCATGCAGCACTTCGGTATTCGCGACCGCACCCTCGGTTCCCGAGATGACGTCGCCGGTGCGAGGACGGCTCGGGTAGTTCTCCGCGGCCAGCACCACCGTGATCGCCGCGCCGTCCTTCCAGCGCGGCGGCTGCGCCTGGGCCAGGGTGCCGGTGGCGGTGGCGTGCAGCAGGGCGCCGAGCGGACTGTCGAGCAGGGCCAGCACGGCCTGCGTCTCCGGATCGCCGAAGCGGCAGTTGAATTCGATGACGGCGGGCCCCGCCTGACCGATCGCCAGCCCCGCGTACAACAGGCCGGAGAACGGCACGCCCCGTCGAACCATTTCGGCGGCAACGGGTTTCACCACATCGTCGACGATTTCGGCGGCGGCTTCCGCCGGCAGCCACGGCAGCGGGGCGTAGGCGCCCATACCGCCGGTGTTGGGACCGGTATCGCCGTCGCCGACGCGCTTGTGATCCTGAGCCGGCAGCAGCGGCACCACCGTTTCACCGTCGACCAGGCAGAACAGTGAGACCTCGGGACCGTCCAGGAACGACTCCAGCAGGACCGGGTGGCCCTGTTCGAGCAGTTCGGCGCCGTGATCGCGAGCCGCGGACCGATCGGCGGTGACGACCACGCCCTTGCCCGCGGCCAGCCCGTCGTCCTTCACGACCCAGGTCGGGCCGAAGCGGTCCAGCGCCGCATCGAGTTCACCGGGATGATCGACGATCTCGCTGTGCGCGGTGCGCACCCCCGCCGCCGACATGACGTCCTTCGCGAAGGCCTTGGAGCCCTCGATCCGCGCCGCGGCGGCCGACGGCCCGAAGCACGCGATACCCGCGGCTCGCACCGCATCGGCGATACCGAGGACCAGCGGAACCTCCGGCCCGATCACGACCAGATCCGCACCGAACTCCCGGGCCGCCCCGACCACGGATTCGGCACCGACCGGATCGACCGGCCGTACCTCGGCAACCTGGGCGATACCCGGATTCCCGGGCGCGGCCGCGATGGCGGTCACCCCCGAATCTCTCCGCAGGGCTTCCACCAGGGCGTGTTCACGGGCTCCGGAACCGATGACGAGTACGCGCACGCGTGACAGCTTAGGGGACGCCGGTGAACGCCAGATGGCGGAGGACCGGGTGGACGGCCCGCTGCGCCGGGGAGGACTACTTGAACGGGTCGGGGTGCGCTGGGCGAGCCGGTCGGGACCACAGGTCACACCAGTTGGGACCACGGGCTGAACCCGCCGGGGCCACACACCACACCAACCGCAACCACGGGCCGAACCCGCCAGAACCACACACCACACCAACCGCAACCACACGCCGAACCCGCCAGAACCACTATCCGAAAAGGTTTTAGCTGTATTTTTGGCCTTCGCTTCGCTCCGGCGGGTTTCGCGGCCCCTGAGTCTCGCCGATCGGCGAGACGGCCGCGAAACCACCCAGTTGATCTATCCGGGGAACGCTTCATGCGTGCCGGGCCGGGTTGGGTGCGGAGGTCGCTTATTTGGGGGGGTTCTGGCTGTCGGGGGGGTGAGTGGTTCACGACCGGCTCGCTGTTCGGGTTCGGGTGTGGTTGCTGGCGAAAAGCGTTTCCGGTGAGCTCATCCCGCAATGGTGACCCTGCCCGCCTGACGCAACCCGGCACGCATGAAGCGTTCCCGGGACAGACACACCCGGGAGGGTTGGCGGCCGTCTCGCCGTTCGGGTGCCGCTGCGCAAGCGACGAAGG